>JADJRJ010000028.1:649524-974286 GCA_016712265.1 Gemmatimonadota bacterium
CGGGCAACACCCTTTTGCCTGGAATGGCGGTCGGCAGAGGAACGGGACTGGTGCCCTCGGTTGGCGGCGCGACCAGCGTGAGGCTCGGAAAGGAATCGGGGACCAGGGCTGCGCTGCGGTCTGTTGCCAGATGGGGCACCTGGCAGGTCTCCGTCAGATGACGTATGGGGCCGCGGAGCGGTCGGCGACACCATGGGGGTGCGGCAACGTCCGAAGCTCGGCGTGCCGCCCGACCCTTCCCTGGAGCCGCCAATGCCCGCACGACTCAGCCGTCTCGCTGTCGCCCTCTGTCTTCCCTTCGCCCTCGCCGCCTGCTCCCTGGAGGAGCTCGTCAGTGCGTCCCTCGAGGGCTGGAACCTCGTCTTGGTGAGTTTCAGCCAGGTCGACAGCTCCGGAATCACGGGACTCGGGAACGGCGACTTCAATGACGGCGAGACCGGATTTGACTTTGGAGCCCATTTCTCGCCGACCGTGGTTGGGCAGTCGTATGTCGCACACATCCACACGGGGAGCTGTACGACGATTGGTCCGATGGTCCGCGCGCTGCCTCCCGTGGTCGGTCAACCCGCGATCAACGGCGGACTGCCGTCCGCCTTCGTCCGGGTGAGCCTGCCCACGTCGTATTCGAAGGCCGCGTACGTGATGGACCTCCACGTGACCGTGGCCGGGGTGGAGCGGCGCGTGGCCTGCGGGTCGTTCACGTGACGTCCACGACCACCTCATCGGCCGCCCCCGTGACGATGCTGTAGCCATCGCTCTTCTCAGGCTCATGGCGTGGCGTCCTTGGCTTGCTTGACATATATATGTCAGATCAGTATCGTCCGGTATGCGCACGACAGTTCGCCTGCCGGATGATCTCATGCGTGCCGCCAAGCGCCGGGCAAGCCAGACGGGCCGCACCCTGACCCAGCTCCTGGAAGACTGCCTGCGAACCGAGTTGAGCCAGCCACGGGTCGCGAGACGCGTCAGTGAGCCGTTGCCGATCTACAGCGGGGGTTCAGTCCACCCTGGCGTCGACCTCTCGGACGGTAGCGCGCTTGAGGACGTGATGGGAGGCACCTGACATGGTGCTGCTGGATGTGAACGTCCTCGTGAACGCGATGCGCGATGCCGCTCCGCGACACCAGATTGCGAAGGCCTATCTGGAAGGTCTGCGCGAAGCGCCTGAGCCTTTCGGACTCAGCGAGCTCGTCTTGGCCGGTGCGCTGCGGGTACTTACGCATCCGCGGGTTTTTGTGCCTCCCACGCCGGTCGCCAGCGCCATGGCGTTCGTCGACCTGCTCCGCGACACGCCGAATGCCGTGCTCGTCGCACCCGGTCCGAGGCACTGGGCGATCTTCCGCGACTTGCTCTCCGCGTCAGGCGCCATCGGGAACCTGGTCAGCGATGCCTGGCACGCGGCGCTCGCCATCGAACATGGGTGTGAGTGGATCACCGACGACGCCGACTTCGCGCGCTTTCCAGGGCTGCGGTGGCGGCGTCCCGGATAACGCAGGGCGACGACACGCAGGCGCCTGACCGGCATCGCCGACCTTCGGTGGCCTGGCGTGACCGCCTAACGTGACACCTGAAACGCGCCGAGGGGGTACGGGATGCCATTGACCTGCACCTCGACCGGGTGGCGACCGGGATAGGGCTTCCGTGTGGTGTGCACGGCCAGCGAGACGCGCCCGGAGAAGGTCGCGCGCTCGCCCGGCGCGAGCGCGCGCTTCGCCAACTTGAACACCTTCGGTTTCGCCGAGCCGTCGGCCTTCACGAAGTGCACGGTGTAGTCGACGATCAGCTCCTGGGTGCGACGCGCCGTACTGGTGAGGGCAAAGGTGAACCGCACCACCTGGCCGACGCGCACGCGCGCTGGGGTGAAGGTGGCCCGCCCCACGCGCACCGCCGGCCTCGCCCCACCACCAAGGAGGGCGAGTGCGCCGCGGTGCCCGCGCTTGATCAACGATCGCAGCGCGTGCGATACGATCCACGCGCGCCCCTCGCTCGCGCCGCGCGACCACTCCTTCGCCACGGCCACGACGCGATCGGGATGGTCCTTTGCGATGTCGTTGAGGTGGTTGGCCACCGACCGCTGCACATACCGCTCGGGATCGTCCTTGAGCAACTCGAGCAGTGCGAGCGTTGGTGCAGGATCCGCAATGAACGCCTTGAGTTGCGGCGCCCACGGCAACCGCGGACGCGTCCCCTCGGACACCAGCCGCCGCACGTGCACGTTGGGATCGCGCGTCCACTCGCGGAGCCGCGCGAGTGTGGCGTCCGGATACCGCTCCACAAACGGCCGGATGCACCACTCCGCCGTGAAGCGCTGCGTCAACACGTATTGCGCCGCCATCGATTCCTCGAAGTGCTCGACGCCGTACTCCCGGATGAACGCCACGTACGGGAGGTAGCGAAACACGGCCATCCCGGTCAGGTCGCTGCCGCCCAACGGCGGGCCCAGGGAATCCACGAGCACGCGCACGGCCTCCGGATATGCCGCGGGCAGGTGCCGACGCATCGCGCCGGCGATATGCGTGCCGCGCGGGAGGAGCTCGAGCGCGTCGAGTCCGCGCGACGCATCGCGAATGAACGCCTTCGCGTCAAACCCCGCCCAGGCCGCCGCGAGGTCCGTGGCAAGGGAGCGAACGACCTCGGGCCCAATGTGATGCTTGAGAGGCTCCGCCATGAAATGGAGCTCCTCGTTAGGTGCCGATCACCACTGCATCGCCCCCGGCCCGGCCGGCGTGGCGAAGAAGGCCGCTTGTGCCGCACGCTCCGTGAACTCGGCCGCGTAGGCCCGTTCCCAGGCGCGCGCGAAGTCGCCGGTGGTGCCCGCGGGGACGAGGGCCCACACGCTCCCCCCGAACCCCGCCCCGAACGACGATGCCGCCGTCGCCCCGATCTCGCGCGCCATCCGCGCCAGCGCGATCGTCTCCGGCACCTGGTTCCCCAGCCACTCCGCGGCCGCCTGCTGTGACCGATCGGCCAGCCCTCCCCACGCCTCCATGTCACTGCGGGCGATGGCACTCCCCGCCGCCGGGATCAACTCGAAGGCCTCCAGCACGAACTGGTCGAGGCGATGCCGCAGCGCCGCTGCGGTGAAGGCCTCCGTCGCGGATGCGGCGGCGATCTCGCGCAACCGGTCGACCGCCCCATCGCTGCTGCGCACGGCGTCGGCGAGGGTCGCGTCCGTGCGACCTTCTGCGGCATTCCACGAAGTGAGCAGGTGGCGCACCATCAACGCCGCCCGATTGTAGGCATGCCGCGCCCCAGCCGTCTTCTCCGCCACCAAACCCGATGATGCCACCACGAAGGTGTGGGTCACCGGCAACCGATACACCGCCTCGCGGCGCACCGGAGAAAAGGCGTACTGGATGACGCGCCCCGGCGCCGAACACATGATCGCCGTGTGGTCCTGGCTGCCGCCGAAGGTCCCGACGCCGGCGTCGCCCTCCAACGAGCGAAAGTGCTCGCCGTTCTCGATGCAGCCCAGGTAGCTGGCGAGTTCTTCCCGTGAGAAGATCTCGCGACGGAACTCCTCGGAGCTTCGCAGGTCGTTCGACTTGGCGAGGGAGACAAACACCGCGATCATCAGCGCGGAGGAACTGCTCATCCCCGCCGCTACCGGCAGGTCAGACGAGAAGGCCAGGTCCACCCCGCAGCTCGCCGACGGAAAGTTGCGACCGAGCCGCCGGCCCACCGTGGCCACGTACTGCGCCCAACCAGACTCGGCGACCGGTGCGCCCGGATCCAACGAGGCTTCGCAGCTTTCGCCGGCGCTCACGTCCACGGCCCGAATCAGGTGGTCCTCACGCGCCGACACGCGCACCACGAACCCGCGCTCCACGGCGCACAACAGGCTGCGACCCCCGGCGTAGTCCGTGTGCTTGCCGAATAGCTCGAGGCGTCCGGGGACCCACACACTCCATCGCGGTCCCTTGGCGCCGAGCTGGTCGAGGGCACGGTCGCACCTCACCAACGCCTCGGCCTTCATCACCGCCTGGCCATCGGACATCCCGATCCGGCGGAGGTTCTCCACGTCACGCATCATGGCGTGAAGATAAGGGCCGCCCGGCTTGACAAGATGGGGGTGGAGACAAAATCTTATCTCCATGCCGTCCACACCTCCTGCCCCCCTCTCGCGCCGCGAGCGCGAGATCATGGACATCGTCTACCGTCTGGGCGGGGCGACGGCGCGGCAGGTGCGCGACGAGATGCCGGAGCCGCCGCACCCGGCCGCCGTGCGCACCCTCCTGCGGATCCTGGAGGGGAAGGGGCACCTCAAGCACACGGCCGACGGGGCGGCGTTTCGCTACCTCCCGACCACGCCGCGAACCGTCGCCCAACGGACGGCGCTCCATCACATGCTGAGCACCTTCTTTGGCGGTTCACGGGCCGCGGCTGTCGCCGCCCTCCTTGACGACGAGGAGCGGCCGCTGAGTCCCGCCGAGCGTGGCGAGTTGGCGGCCGTGGTCAAACGCCTGCGCGCGGAGGGCAAATGATGGCCATCGACTTGCTCAGTCCGGCCGACAGCGCCCGCGCCGTGGCCGGGGCGTACAACACCTCGCTCCTCCTGGCGGCGATCCCGCTGTTGGGCGGTGTCGGAATCGCCGTTGTCGGCCGGCGCCTCTCGCGTGGTGCGACGGCGCTGGCCTGGCGGGTGATCGTGATGGCGATGGCCGCGGTCACCCTGGGGGCACTCTGTCCCACCAGCTGGCGGGCCTGGGTGTTGCCCGAGTTGCTGGTTGCCCCGCTGCAGTCGTTAGGTACGGTCGAGCCGGGAGCAGCCGCCCCCGCCAGGTGGCCCCAATTGGCCGTCCTCGTCTGGGCGATCGGGGCCGCCGCGATGCTGGGGCGATGGATCCGGGCCCAGCGTTCGCTCGCGGTGTCACTGCGCGACGCCGTTCCCTGCGCGGACCTGCGCTGGAAGCGCGCCGCCCTCCGTGCCATGCGCACCGTCCCGACCGCGCGACCGGTTCGGTTGCTGGTGTCGCACCGTGTGCGCGTACCGATGGCGGTGGGTTGGTGGAACCCTGCCGTGGTAGTGCCCTCGGGACTCGAGCAGCTCTCGGCCGAGGAGCGTGTGGCGATCCTCGTGCACGAACGCGCGCATATCGCGTCGGGTGATCCATGGATTGGGGTGCTGCTTCGCGCCCTTGGGGTCGTTGGCTGGTTCCATCCGGGTGTCTGGATGGCGACGGTCCATGCCACCGTGACCGCCGAAGGGGCCGCCGACGAGTGGGTGCTCGCGACTGGCGTCCGCCCATCGACCTACGCGTCGCTGCTCGGCCTGCGGGCCTGGCCGGAGCCCGGTCAGCTTGCGATCGGACTTGGCGGTCGCGGTGCGCTGCGACAACGGCTCCGCTGGATCACCTCCGGGGTGGCGACCCCTCTCCCTCGGCTGAACCGACAGCGGCTTGCCATGGCCCTTGCCGGCCTCCTGGCATTCCCGTTAGGCACCGTGCAGCTCGCCCCGACGCGTGGCGCACTGGATGGGATGATGCAGCGCGATCGCTGGGAATCCCGCGCCTTCGCCGTGGCACGACTCGCCCTCCGCGCCGACACGGTCGCCGTGGCGCAGGCGGCCGCCGTTTCTGATCCCAGTCCCCAGGTGCGCGCTGCCGCACGGGCCGCGTTGGCGCGGGCCGGCCAGCGTCGGCTTCCGCGGTCTGTCTCGTGATGCCGTAGCCGCAGGTGATTCGCCGTTTCCCCAGAGCCGGTGAGCGCCAGCGCGCCGTCTTTCGGTCCCCCCGTCGTCGCAGTCGACTCCTCCGCACCACCTGAACCTTCCGTGTACCTGCACCCATGAGAGACAAGATTTTCTCCCCGGTCGTCGCCGCCCTCGTTCTCCTGGGCGGGTTCGCTGACCTGGTGCGCGGCGGGATTCACCTCGCGCCGATCCTGCTCACCCTCGCCTACTGCGTCCTGATCCCGGGCGCCATCCTCGGCGCGCAAGCGCTCCGCGGGGAGCCCGGTGCACATCCGTACCGCGCTGCCGCAGTGGCCGGGCTGGGAGTCTTCGGGCTCTACCTGCTCACCCTCGCCCCATCCACCGCGATGTGGGACACGAGTGAGTACCTCGCCGCGGCGTGGACTTTCGGGCTGCCACATCCGCCCGGCAACCCGATGTTTGTCATTCTCGGGCGCACCGTCGCGTTGCTCCCCATCGCGCCGAGTGTGGCGATGCGGATCAACCTGCTCGCCGCGGCGGCGAGCGCCGTGTCCGCGGCGATCTGGTTCCTCGTGGTCGCTCGCGCGGTGCGTCCTTGGGCTCCGGACCGTCGGGTCACTTGGCTCATCGGCGGCCTTGGTGCACTGATTGGTGCGACCGCGTTCACCGTCTGGAACCAGTCGGTCGTGAACGAGAAGGTGTACACCGTCTCCCTGGTGGGGATGGCGGTGTGTTCGTGGCTCATGTTGCGCTGGAGCGAAAATCCCGAGGCCCCGCGCGCGAACCGCTACCTGGTGCTGGTCGCCTACCTCGCGGGGCTCGGCTACGCCAACCACATGGCCGGGATGCTCCCCGTTCCTGCCGCGGCGGTGCTCGTCCTGTGGCGCCGACCGGCGACCCTGCTGCGTTGGCGGGTGGTGCTCGCCTGCGTCGGCGCGCTGGTGCTCGGCCTGACGCCGTTTGCCACCCAGCCCATTCGCGCGGCCCACCAACCCGCCCTCAACGAAGGGGAGCCCACGGCCTGTCGCAACGGCTTCCAGTGGTCGTGCACGTTGAGCAAGGGCACCTGGGAAGCGTTCAGCTACAACCTCAACCGCGAGCAATACGGCAAGCCCGACCTGAGCGTCCGTCAGGCGCCGTTTGGGGCGCAGGTCGGGATGTGGTGGCTGTACTTCAAGTGGCAATGGTTCCGCGATTCGGCCGGCACCCAGCCAGTGGTGCAGGGCGTGCTGGCTGCGCTGTTCCTCGTCCTCGGGCTCGCCGGCGCACGGGAACATCGGCGGCACGACCCCGTTGGTTTCGCCTTCTTTGGCCCGTTGGTCGCGACGTTGACCCTCGTGCTCATCTACTACCTGAACTTCAGGTACGGGGCGTCCCAGTCGCCCGGCCTCGACGTGCCGCGCGAGGTCCGCGACCGCGACTACTTCTACCTGTGGAGCTTCTCGGCATGGGGGCCGTGGGTCGCCCTCGGGCTTGCGGGCGTGTGGCGCGCCTTGAGCGGTGCCGAGTTGCGTCGTGCGGCGGTGGCCGCCCCGGTGCTGGCGATCGGCGTGCTCCCGCTGGGGCTCAACTGGCGCGATGCCTCGCGCGCGGGAGACTACACCACCGTTGCTTTTGCACGAGACCTGCTCAACTCGGTCGAGCCGTACGGCATCCTGATCACCGCCGGCGACAACGACACCTTTCCGCTATGGTACGCCCAGGAGGTCGAGGGGATCCGCCGTGATGTCACGGTGGGCGTCTTGTCGCTCATGAACACCGACTGGTTTGCGCGTGGGCTCACGCGGCGGCCGGTCTTCCCGTACGACTCGGTCGCTGGCCCAGCAGCCTATCGCGGGCGTCCGTGGCCCGTGCCAACCACGCCACCATTGGGACTCACCCTCGCCCAAGTGGACAGCCTGGTGCAGCTGCAACCCGTGCGCGAGGCGATCACCTTCCAGCACAAGACCATCCAGGCGCGCATCGACCCGCGCAACCTGCTACAGGTGTCTGGCGTCCCAGTCCTCGAGCGGTCGGACCTGATCTTCTTCCGAATGATCATGGACAACTGGCCGCAGCGTCCTATCTATGTCAGCCGCACCACCGGCGACTACGCGCAGCGTTTGGGACTTGGCAACCACGTCATTGGCCAAGGGCTGGCGCGCAAGCTCGTCGGTACGGCCGCGCCGTCTAACAACCTGGTCATGATCGAGGGGAGCGGCTGGCTGGATATCGAGCGTTCCGCGTCCTTATGGAAGGAGTTCCGCGGGCCGCAGGCGCTCGTGGATTACGGCAAGTGGGTCGATCGCCCGTCGGTGAGCACCGCGTTCGCGTACCTGATCGCGGGGAGCGAGCTGGCCGAGGCGCTGCGAGTTCGCGGGGACACGGCCGGGACCGGGGTGATGCGTCAGGTCGAGTCGATGGCGCGCGCGGTGAAGCTGGAGAACCTGTTGCAGCCCGTGGGGCCGCCGCCGCCGCGCGAGCCGTAGGTTCGTCTGCCCCGGCGAACGCCGGGGTGGGGTTGTCAGGGATCCGGCGTGTTGCGCATGTGATCCGCGAGCGGATGCAGGCGTTGCCGCAGCGCTTCGCGCGTCGCCTCGGGCATGTCGTGTTCGGTGAGGGCGCGGTCCATGCACCAGATCCACTCGTCTTTCTCGAGTGAGGTGATCTTGAACGGCAGGTGCCGCGCGCGGAGCATCGGGTGCCCGTTGCGCTCGACGTAGGTCTGCGGCCCGCCGGTCCAGTACGAGAGATAGAGGAACAACTTCTCGCGCGAGGCTTTGAGCGACGCGGCGTGGAGTGCCCGCACGTGGACGGCCTCTGGGGCGGAGTCCATGAGGTCGTAGAAGCGATCGACGAGGCGGCGGACGCCGTCTTCGCCGCCGATGGATTCGTAGGGGGCTGGGGCGGTCATGCGTGGAAGAATAGCCAAAAGACGTCGAGGCGAACCCCTCTACTAGTTCAGACGGCCGCTCGGTTCCATCGCAAGGGGGTGGCGCCCCAGGGGCGCGCATTCCGATATCCGGGCAACAACTCGCGCCGGCCTACGACCCCGACAGCAGCCTGACCGCACGTTCGGCGATCTCCTCCATCTGCCGCTCCCGCTCCCGAGCCCACCGCGGCAACCGGACCAGATTGACCGCGAAAGCCGCGAGCGACATGCCGCCAAGCACGCCGAGGAGGAACAACGCCTTCTCCGGCTTGCCTGCGGCCGCCACCGAGGCGCTCATCAGGACCGACATTGCACCCAGCCCCAGTCCCACGGCGTTGAGGGCGGCGCCATCGCTCTTGAGCGTGCTGAGCCGCAGCTGTTCACCACGTTCGGTCGGCTCAACGCAGATGTGCAGGTTGCCCTGGGACCACTCGCGGAGGCCGCCGGTCGTACTCACTCGACCTCGCGTGCCGAAGGTGGTCCGGCAGAGCGCGACCAGCTGTTCCCACTCCCGATCGGTGGGAGCGCGCGGGAGGTCGACGACCCGCGAGACCCCAACGGGCATCCCCAGCGAGCGTCGCACCGGGGCAACGCGCCCGCGTGCGTCGAGCTGCGTCGCGGCGAAGGCCACCCGCGCGGGCTCGATCCCTGCGTCCTGCCCGATGCGCTGGAGCTCGCCGAGGGTAAGCCCGCCGGGTTCGGAGGGCAGGGACCGGTCGTTCGCCTCGCCGGTCGTCGCGAGGCTGAAAATCTCGCGGACCTCGTCGTCTCCGTAGCGACGCTCGGTCATGAGCCGCACCCCTCGCCGTCTTCGTCCATGTGTCAGTACCGGAAGAGCCGGTTCACCTTCACCACCAACGCGCGGTTCTTCAAGCCACGCACGGTCGTCGGCGTCACGAACCGGTCGTTCGTCGTGTCCCGCTCGTCCGTGTACACCAGGAAGATCTCGCTCCCCGGCGCATACTCCCAGCGAAAGCGGATGTTCGTCCCGAACGCGCGGTCCGCCGAGCTGTATTGCAGCAGCGCACTGGTGAACATGAGCGGTGTAAAGGCGTAGTCGACCCGCGCGCGACTGATCCGCGTGGTGAACGACCCCGCCGCGCGGTTGATCTGCGTCACCGAGAAGGTCGGTTCCACCGCGAGTCGCGTGAGGACCGAGATGCGGCCTGACGCAAGACCACCAGGGCCGACCGTCAAGCTGCGGATCGTCCCGTCGTAGAACTCGCCGACCTTCAGTGTCACCGTCCCCGAAGCACGACGCTGCGCGCCGAAGGCATACGAGACGGCGACATCGTCGAAGGTGTACCCGCCCACGGGAATCGGCGCCGGAGAGCCCGATGGCGTGAACGGCTGCCGCAGGCCTTCATAGTCGCGCGTCACGTCAACGGATACGCGGTCGCTGTTGGCCAGCTCGGCGTCAAAGTGCCCGTCGACGATCCGCGTTTCCACGGCACCGGCGCCACTCTCGACGTACTCGCCGGAGGTCGTGAAGGTGTACTTGCGCACCCGCGTCATGTTCGCCGGGCGCGGACTAAAACGCAGCTGACCCCACGCGCGGTTGAAGTCCCAGCGCCGCCGAAAGCCCACCTGCGGATCGAAATTCGCACCCACCTTGAGGAATTCGGCCCGAGCCCCGTACCGATCCACGCTGTAGTCCACGATCCCCTGGTAACTCTGGTCATCACCGGTGGTCCCGGTGGTCTGGGTCTGTGCCCACCACGCGGTCGCCGTGAGTGCTTGCGAGAGGAGGAAGGTGCCGTCCACGCCGTAGGCGAGGTTCTTGCCAGTGCCCGTGGCGCCGATGGATCGATTGGTCGCCATTACCCCGATGGCGCTACGGCTCAATACGTCGCGCTTGTACCGTAACACCGTGAATCCCGTTGGCTCGGTGTTCGCCGTCGGTTCGTCGCCGGTACGGATGTGCACCAACCCGATCGCATGTTTGCCGACCTTCCCGGTGAGGCGGCCGCCGGCGTCGATGGGGATGACGCGCCCGGCATTCAGGCCGATCCGTCTCGTATAGAAGAGACTCGGCGTATCGCCCTGGTTGGCGCCGAAGTTGATCCCGCTGCCGCCACGCCCGAAGTCGAAGATGCCACGACCTTCAAGGAAGAACTCGCGCTTCTCAGGGAAGAAGAGCGAGAAGCGCGTCAGGTTCACCTGCTGTTCGTCGATCTCGACCTGGGCAAAGTCGGTGTTGAAGGTGAGGTCGGCGGTGAGGTTCGGGGTCACGGCGTACCGCAGGTCGCCCCCGATCTCGTTATGCAGGTCGTTGGAAATCGCGGGGCGCTGTACGCGATCGGTGGTCATCCGCTCGACCACGTACGGTTTCGCCTCGATGTTTCGGCCGGACTCCGGGAGGTCGAGCCCGACCAGCGTCCCACCGGCCGAGACGCGGTTGAGGGCCTGCGGCCCCGCGAGGATGCGCGGGACCGGAGTGAGGTAGGTCCACTCGTTCTTGTGGCGAATCGACCGCCGGATCTGCACGCCCCACTGCTGGTCCGGCCCGGCGCGGTACCGCAGCGACTTGAACGGGATCGCCATCTCAACGGTCCAGCCGCCATCAAAGCGGCCGGTCTTGGAAGTCCAGACCGGATTCCAGTCGCTGTTGGAGCCCCCTTCATCGACCACCGAGTAGTCGGCGCGGGCGCCGAGTGGGTTGGTGTAGAAGGCGAAGCCGCTGCGACGGTCGTAGAAGGTGTCGAAGAGGAGGCCGATGTGTTCGTTCTGCCGGAGCCCGTTGGTGTCGCGGCGTAGTTCGTTCACGACCCACTGTTCGGGCGGGGCCTGGTCGTAACAGCGGCACGTCAGGTAGATGTTCTTGTCGTCGTAGGTGATCCAGAGGTCGCTCTTTTCGGTGGCGGGTTCGCCCCAGTCGGGGGCGACCTGGATCATCCCGCCGAACGGCTGCTCTCGCGTGTACACCTCCTCGTCGAGGACGCCGTCGAGCTTGAGGGGTGTGGTGAGCTTGATGGCGCGCACCGTGGCCTGGCCCGTGGAGTCCCGGTTGATCACCGCCGGCGCGACCGGGGGCGCCGGTCGATTGGAGCTCGGCGCGGCCTGGCCGTACAGCGCTCGCGGCGCGGCCATCAGGCTGGTCGCGGCGATGGCAACCGAAACGAGCGGTGAAGCGAAGTGACGCACGATGGGGGAGGCAGGGGCGTGTCCCGCCGATCAGGCGGCAACGGTGTTTCGTGCCCGAATAGTAGTGGTAGCCCGGCTACCCGGCTTCCACCAATTCGAGCATCCGCCGTACCGCGGCAGCGACGAAGGCGGGGGCCTCCGCCTCAGCATCGACCTCCACCACCTCCACGCTCGTCGGCAGCCCGGCCCGGAGCGCGGCAAAAAACGCGGCATCACTCTCCGGATCGTGCAATGGGCCACCGGGAATCGAATAGCGGCCAACGCCCCGCAGCGGCAGCATGAACACCGCCTTGCCCCTGGTAGATTGCAGGCGGCGACAGATGTCCTCCGCGACGCGGACGATCTCCTCCCGGTTGAGGCGTGGGACGAAGACCACTGGGCTATGGAAGACGTGCTGGTGGTCGCGGTACTTGTCCGGGACCACGTTCGGTTCGACGAAGATGCCCAGGTGCTCGGCACCGCCAGGACAAATCACTTGCGGGATCCCGAGCTTCCCCGCGACCGTCAACCGCTCCGGGCCACCAGCACGCAAACCGCCAAATACATCGTCGGCGATTTCGCCGAGCGCGTAGTCGAAGACGGCCCCGATCACCCCTTCCTTCATGAGCTGTTCCATGGCCCGGCCGCCGGAGCCGACGGCATGGAAGACCACGACGTCGTAGCCGGCGTCGCGAAAGAGCTTCTGGGCGAGCGTCGCACCATCAGTGAGCACACCGAGGTTGGTCATCGCGACCAAGGGCTTCCCGCTCCGTCCGGTGTCGACCGTGCCCCCGACGAGTGACATGCCGTAGGCGGCCGCTGCGGCATTGGCGAGGATGCGCGCCGTGAAGGGATTCACCCCGACCAGGTCGCTCACCGAGAACATCATCGTGATGTCCTTCACGCCGACGAACCGCGAGGTGTCGCCGGAAGCGGCGGTGGAGACCATCACTTTGGGGAAGCCGTACGGCAACGCCTGCATCACTTGCGTGCAGGAGCTGGTGCCCTGCGTGCCACCCACGCCCACCACGGCGTGCGCGCGCCCTGTCGAGATCAGATCCAGCACGATCTTCGTCGCGCCGGCCACCATTACCGGGCCCGCGGACTCGCGGGTCGGCGCCTTGAGCAGCGCGGCGAGTTCACCGCCGCCGGCCTTCGCGACCGCTTCGCGACTGTAGTCTGCCGCCAGGCCAGGCATGCCGACGACTCCGAGGTCCATGATGACCGCGGATCCTCCGAGCAAGACCACCTGCTGCCGGAGGCACTCGGCCTCTTCGCTCTTGGTGTCCAGGGTAGCGAGAATGACAACGGTGCGGCTCATGCCGGCTTGCCCTTGTTGGAGAAGGTCAGGCGCGCGAACTCCTGGGCCGCGCCAAGCACCGCGCGCTCGATCGGCAGCCGCTCGGTGGAGGAACCGGTCCAGAATCCGTGCCCGGAGGTGTGGTCGAGCATGTACTGCACGTCGGCGGGTGTTTCCATCGCCGCGCCGTGGGCGATGAGGATCACCTCGCGGTGGATCTCGCGCACCCGCACATAGACCGCCTCGGTGCGCCGCGCCGTGTCCTCGATTGACTCGCCGTTATCGAAGCCCACCAGTCCGCCCCGCGTCGTCCCCGCATGAAAGCAGAAGATGTCTGGGCGGGCGCGCTCCACCACGCGCACGCTGTCCTCCAGGTCAAACGCCAGCGCGACGGTCACCATCCCCATCGACTTCGCCAGCGCGAGCATCTCGATTTCGTGATCGAACGTGATCCCGCTTTTCACCAGCACCTGGTAGAGGGTGCTGTCCTTGTCGACGTACCCGATCGACGGCCCGATGTTGGAGACGGACGGGACCCCCATCGCCAGCAGCCGCTCGAGCACGCTGCGCATGTCCTTGAGCGGATCGTTGGCGTTGAGGCAGGCACAGACGAAGGCCTCGCCCTTGAGCGCGGGGAGGATGTCCTGCTCAGTGTAGGTGAGCGTCTGCGTGTTCGAGTCGAGGATTGGCCACATCATCGACATGGTGCCCATGCCGTTGGCGCGTAGCCGGGCCCCGCTGAACGTGTTGATACAGTCGACGCCAGCGCTCTCCAGCAGCTTGGCCACAAGGCCGCTCCCGGCGCTGGCAATGAAGATGGGATCGCGCGCGTCCAGCTTGGCCTGGAGCTTCTGGAGGATGGCGGCGCGGGTGGTGCGGGGGACGATCATGAGCGCGGGTTTATGGCTCCACGCGCAGGATGGCACGCATGGTTTGGCGGTGGCCGGGGAAGGTGCAGAGGATCTCGTACGATCCTGGGGTGCTGGGGGCGCGGAACTCGAGGACCTCCGAGCGCTGGTGCTCCAGGAGGTCGGTGGCGGCAATGATCTTGTCGCTCTTTGGCCGGAAGCGCTGCGCGAAGCCGTCGGAGCCGAGTCGATCGGCGGCCGCGCCGATCTCCTCGAACGAGCCCGGGGTACCGATGATGAGGTTGTGCGGGGCGAAGTCGTCGTTCACGAAGCGGAGCCGCACCGCTGCCCCGGCCTTGACGGTGACCGTCTGCTGGTCGTAGCGCATTCCCTCGACCACGGTGCGCACCACAATCGCGCCATCGTTGGGAATGGTTGCCCCTGTGGCTGCGAGCTGCCCTGCCGACGACCCGCCCGTCGCCACCGGACGTGCGGCGCTGTGCTGCCACATCATCTCGACGCGCTGGGCGGCGTTGCGCGCGTGGAGCACAGGTGAGGCGAGCAAGCGCCCCAGGAGTTCACGGTTCACCACGTTGTGCTGCTGGTGGAGCCACAGCGCTTCCAGGAGGTGATGGGCGTCGGCTTCGCGTGCGGCATCGAATGGCGCGATCCACGCGCGCACGGCGGCCATCACCTCGGCGGTCGGTCGCTCCGACAGCTCAACGCGCGCACGGTGACGGATGCCATTCACCGGGTGTTCGAGGGCCTTGAGGAGGGCGGGGATCTGCTCACCGTCGATGGCGACATGCGGCGAGAGCGGGCGCCCCGGCACCGTCACCCGGTAGATGCGGCCGTGGGAGTGATCGCGCGCGGGATCGCGGATGTTGTGCTGCATGTGCCCGATAATCGCATTCGACCAGTCGGCGACGTACAAGGCGCCGTCGTCGCCGACCTCGAAGTCGGTCGGGCGGAAGTTGGGGTCGGACGAGACGAGGAGATCGTCGGTCTCGGTGCCCCAGGCGTTGCCGGTGGCGGGGTCGACCTTGAGCGTGTACTGCTTGATGCCGAGGAACGAGATGACGTTGAGGATCAGGAAGTTCCCCTCGTTCTTCGTCGGGAAGTGCGCGCTCGACAGGATGCCGCTGGAGGGGACCGGGCGCACCGTGTGCTTGAGGAGCTGGCGCATGGCGAAGGTCCCTCCCGCACTGTCTTTCACCTGGTAGGCGCTGCCGCCGGTCGCGTCCGTGGCGTAGTGATAACCCCAATAATCGAAACTGATGCCGTGGGGGTTTGGGCTATTGGGGGCGTGAAAGCTGAATTCGTACGTCCGCGGGTTGAACCGGTACATCGCGGACTGGTTGTTCTCCTTGTTGGCTCCCCAGGGGGTTTCCACGTTGGAGATGCTGAAGACTCCTTCCTGGTAATAGAGGAAGCCGTCGGGACCGTACACGAAGTTGTTCGCGGCGTGGTGCGTGTCCGCCGAGCCAAAGGCGCCGGCGATGCGGTACCGCACATCGGCCACGTCGTCGCCGTCGGTATCCTTGAGGAAGAGGAAGTCCGGCTGCGACGCGACGATCACCCCGCCGTTCCAGAACTCGAACGCGGTCGGGTTCTGCACGTAGGCGAAGGTGATCGCGGTGTCGGCGACTCCATCACGGTTGATGTCCGGGAGGATCAGCAGCCGGTCATTCATCTTCCCGGTTGGTTCCCACTTGGGGTACGTCCCCCACGTCGCGGCCCACAGGCGCCCGCGCGTGTCGACCCCCACCTGCACGGGGTTCACCAACTCGGGGAAGCGCTCCTCAGACGCAAAGAGGTTGGCCTGCATCCCCGGGGCCAGCCGCATCTTCTGGATGGCGGCTTCGCCGCCGAGGTAGTTGAGTGTCCCCACCTTGCTCACGCCGTCCTGTAGCTGCGGTTCGGCGAGGTTCGAGGCGACGGGCACCGGTGGCGGGACGTTGGAGTCGTCCACGGCCAGCGTCTCTCCCTGCGCTGCGGCCCAGATCACCTTGTCCCGATTGGCGGTGAGGTGGTCGAGCTGTTGCAGCTCGTTCTGGAGCACATCGTAGTTGGTCTGCCCGTTGGTGAACGCAAGCGTGGAGCGCGATCCCCACACGTCGTTGGCGTCGGTCGCCCGGAATCGGTTGAACCAGTAGAGGTTCTTGTCGAGCACGGCGGTACGCACGGCGGCTACCTTTGCCGCATCACCGCTCGGTCGCGTCCCCAACACGGCGCGCACGATCACCTCGGCGATGCGACGGTTCCCTTCGCTGGTGAGGTGGATACCGTTGCGGGTGAGCGGCGCCGTGGATTCCTCATACAACCGCTGGGACGGACCGAAGAGATCGACAAACGCGGCACCCTTGGCGCGTGCGACCGAGTCCATCACGGCGGTGTACTTCGCCAGGCGCGCGTTGTTGGCGGATCCGTCCGGGAAGTTCGGGTCGCCGAGGTTCTCGTGTGCGATAGGAGAGAAGAGGACGATGCGCGCCGCACCACGGCCGGAGTAATTCTTGTTCCGCGTGCTGTCGATCCACGTGGTCAACGCGGTGGCGAAGGCGCTGGGGTTGTCGTCGTACGATTCGTTGTAACCAAACATCGCGAAGATGACACTCGCCTGCGAAAGCCCGAGGTAGTCGTCCGCGGTGGGCACCCCCTTGGTCCGGGGTCGGTGATCGATCCGGTCCCCGGTGAACCCCTGGTCCCTTACCACGAGTTGCAGCTGCGGACGGGCGAGCTGCAGGTACGTCTCCAGCCATCCATCGTGTTGCATCCCGTCGGCCAGCCCGTTGCCGATGATGACGATGTGGTCGCCGTTCGCGAGTTCGAGCGGCGGCGTGGTGCAGGCGCTTGTGAGGGCGAGCGCGGCGAGCGCAAACGGACGGAATGCGCGGAAGGTCATCGATCGGATGCTCCGGATTTCGCGGGCGACGCGGCCCGGGTTGGACGATCAGGGGACATGATGGGGGAGTCCCACCCCGCGAGGTCGGAGGGGCGCACGCCGCGGCGATAGCCGTCAAAGCTGAAGGTCACCGGGTGGAACGGCCCGACAAACGTGACGTCGAGGTCAGGGGTGATCGCCTGTTCCATCCCGAGGGTCCAGAAGGTGGCGTTCACCAACATCCGGCGGAAACCGGGATTGAGGAGATCTTCGGACGCGCCGTGGGTAGATGTGAACACACGGCCCTGCTGTCCGTTAGCTCCCTGGTACGTGCGCGTCCACACGACCGGCAGTTCCTGCTTGGTCGTGTCCGGGGGTCCGTTCGGTCCCATCCCGTGCAGGATCTGGCCTAACGCGAGCACGTCGGACCCTGCGCTGGGATAGGCCTGGTACCCACCCGACTGCACATGCACCTCGCTCACCCCTCGCAGGATCGGATGCGAGGTGCGATCGCCGCGTGGGAGGATCCGCGAACTTTGCTCGTGGTTGGTCCCGTAGTGGCCCACCCAGGTCTCGCCGAGTACCTGCTCGCCGAACCCGCTGAGGTAGTCGGCGCCCTTGTAGTCCCAGGAATACTTCACGAACGGCCCGTCCTTGATGCGAAAGGCGTGCGTGGACGTGCGCAGGCCAAGGACGGGCCCGCCCCGGTTGATGTAGTCAACGATGTGTTGCATCTGGTCGGCGGGGAAATCCTGGAAGCGAAGGCCGACGACCAGCAAGTCGGCGGTCTGGAGCGCCTCGAGTCCGCCGATTCGGGAGCTGCCAGGCTCGATGAACCCGGCACTGTCCAGGGTGAAGAAGACGCTGACCTTGAAGCCGTGTCGGCGGGCGAGGATGCGCCCGAGCGCGGGGAGGAGCTCCTCGGAGCGGTACTCATGATCCCCGGCGATCATCACCACGTGCTTACCGACCCCGGGGCCCCGGGTGCCCTGGTAGACCACCTGTGAAGGAGGAGCCGGCGGGGCTGCCTGTCCGGGCAAGCGGGAAGGAATGGCGCAACTCGCGAGGACGACGCCGGCGAGGATGGTTCGACGCGCCCTGCGGATGGAAACTTCAGGCTTCACGATGCGCTCTCGGCGAGGCGGGTGATGGGCGCCACCAGGGGGACGACTGGTTGAACCCTGCAGGCGCCGCGTCGCCCGAAGGGCCGGCGGGCCACGTCAGGCGAACGTCGCGGCGTGAAGGTGGAGCTGGCCGGGCCCTTCGGGAAGTACCTTTCCCAGCCACGCGATCCACGAGGAGGTCGGGGTGCTTTACATGGTGATCGAGCGGTTTCGCGGGGGCGACCCCGTGCCCGTCTACACGCGCTTCCGCGCGCAGGGGCGCCTGGCGCCCGATGGCCTCACCTACGTGAACTCATGGGTGAGCGATGACCTCACGACCTGCTACCAGGTGATGGAAAGTCCCGCGCGCGACCTGCTCGACGAGTGGATCGCCGCCTGGTCCGACCTGGTCGACTTCGAGGTGATCCCGGTGATCACCTCTGCCGAGGCCGCCGCGAGGGTGCTGCCCACATGAAGCGTGTTCACCTGGCAGGATGCCGGTCGGTGGCCGTGAGCGGCCCGTCCCGATGAGGCAGCACCTGGGCCTCACCGCACTGGTCGTGCGGGACTACGACGAAGCAATCGCGTTCTTCGTTGGCACCCTCGGGTTCACCCTGCTGGACGACACCTACCAGCCCGCGCAGGACAAGCGGTGGGTGGTCGTGGCGCCGCCTGGGGCGAAGGAGTCCGGCCTCCTCCTCGCACGCGCGACAACCGATGTACAGCAGGCCGCCGTGGGTAACCAGTCGGGCGGGCGGGTCTTCCTGTTCCTGTACACCGATGACTTCCGGCGCGACTACGAGCGCTATCGCGTGCAGGGGGTCGAGTTTGTGCGCCCGCCGAAGGCGGAGCCCTACGGGACGGTGGCCGTCTTCAAGGATCTCTACGGCAACCTCTGGGACCTGGTCCAGCCCACCGGGTAACGCCGCGGCCCGGCCCTCCCGTCAGGCGCGCGACGGAATCTCCACCTTGATGTCGCGCCATTTTCCTTGACGAAAGCGCGTGACGCTCAGGGCACAGCGGGTGATGTGGCCGACGAGGATCGCAATCCAGATGTCGATCGGATCCAGGGTCGACGTCGCGCGGATAATCGTGCAGATCCCGAGCGGCACAATCACCTGCGAGATGATCGAGATGTAGAGTGGGCTCTTGGTGTCACCCGTTCCCTGCAGCCCGCCGGTGTAGCTCAACGCCACCGTGATGAACAACCCGCTCACCGACAACACGCGCAGCAGCAGCGAGCCAATCTCGACCACGGCCGGCTCGTTCATTCCGAAGATGCCAAGCAGCTGCCCCGGGATGAACAGGAAAAAGACTCCGATAAAGGCGGCGACCATCAGCCCGATGCGCGCCGCGACCTCCACGCCATGCCCGACGCGCTCGGGCTTGCCGGCGCCGAGGTTCTGCCCAGCCACCACGGCGGCTGCGCCGAGCAATCCGGTCGAGGTCCAGGTAATGAGCGAAAACAGCTGCGAATACGAGACGGCAAACGCGGCCTGCGCCTCGGCGCTCTGCGCCATCGAGCCAATGAACGACAGCATCAGCACGCCACCAACGTTCATGGCGATCCCCTGGATCCCCGCCGGCAGCCCGAACTTGAACAGCGACTTGATGATCTCCCAGTCCGGCGCATGGCCGTGCCCGTGCGGGAACGACACCACCCAACCACCACGCTGCAGCTTCCAGATCGCGTAGATCGCCACCAGCCCGGAGGCGATGCAGGTCCCCATCGCCGAGCCCACCGTGCCAAAGGCGGGGATGGGGCCGAAACCCCGGATGAGGATGATGTTGAAGACGAGGTTCAGCACCGTGAGCGCGATCCCCAGCGCCATCGGGGTTCGCGCGTCGCCCGCCGAGCGCAGGGCGCCGCCGAGCATGAAGAAGACCATCATCCCGCCGCTGAACAGGAACATCACCCGCAGGAAGGGCAGGGCTTCGGTCTTCACGGCCGGCGCGGCGTTCACCAGGTCAAGTAAGGTGGGCGCAAGGAAATACCCGATCGGCGCCATGATCCCGATCGACAGGCCGATGGCGGTGATGAACGCCTGGTAGACCGTCCGGTCGACCATGTCCGAGTTGTTCGCGCCGGTATAACGCGCGACGAGCACACTCATCCCCGTGAACAGCGAGGAGATGAAGACGATCACGACGAGGAAGATCTGCCACGAGACCCCGATCGCCCCGTTCCCGGTGAAGCCGACGAGTCGGCCGACCAGGATGTTGTCGACGATTCCCTGGAGCCCCCCGATGATGTTCGTGAGCATCGTGGGCCAGGCCAGCTTCCAGACGGCCGCCGGGAGGGGACCCTCGACAATCGATCGGTCGTAGCGGCTTGTCTTGGTGGGGGTCGGTCGGGCGGCTGTGGTCACGGCGGCGATTGGGGGCCGCGCAATGTCGCCGGTGGGCATTGCCACGTCCAGCGAAGATGGCGAACGGTGCGGCGAGCACGGTGAGGGGATCCCCTGACGGGATCGCGATCGACAGGTGGTGGACGCGCTGCGGGGCTGGCGGTAGCATCCTGCCCATGGCACTCACCCGGGGCGAGATCCTTCGCTGCGTGCGAAACGTGATCGGAGGGGCGGCGATCGTGGGCGGGCTGGGATACCTCAGCTACCTTCCCTCGCTGCTCGTCGAGGGATCCGAGGCATATGCCACGTCCGGCCAGTCGATCGCCATCGGCGTGACACTGGTCTGCGCACGGGCTGGGGCTGTAGTGGGGCTGATCTACTTCCTCATCAAGCGCCAGCTCACCCAGCCCATACCACCACCCGTATCCTAGGCGCTCATGCGACCTCTCCAGCTGGCGGCGGTCCTGTCCGCCGTCCTCGTCAGCGGTGCCTGTTCCCGCGCGTCAGAGGAGAGCCAGGCACAGGCCTACCCCCTCGGCACCCTCGGGGGCTTTGGCGAGTTGGTCAATGCGGGGGTCAAGCGACTGGCGCTGAGCGAGGTGATGTCGTCGGAGGAGATGGACCGGTTCCTGCCGGCAGCGCAGGAGGTCGCGAAGCGCAACAACGTTCAGCTCTACCGCGAGAAGGACCTCCTCGTGACCGACCTCTTTCCGGCAGACGTGGCGAAGGGGAAGGAGGTGGCGCTGGTCTATCAGGGCACCACGCTGGACGACTACCTCGACCTCAAGGCCCAGGCGCGGCGCCTGCAGCAGGAAGGGAAGTACAGCGGTCCGGCGCGTGAGGCGATTGCCCGGCGCTTCGGCCGGATGCTGAGTTATCCCTCCTGGCGGATCAACCAGCTCCTCGCGCAACAGACGTCCTTTCGCACGATGCGGGACTTCGGGCTGCGCGCTACCAACGCCTTCTTCTATTACAAGGACCTTCCGAAGGCGGCGGCCTTCTACAAGGATGTGCTGGGGCTTGAGGAAGTCGCCGACTACGGGATGGCGAGGATCTTTCGGGTAGCGGAGTCGTCGTTCCTTGTCCTGGTGGACGCGACCAAGGGGATGCACACGGCCGAGGAGCCCAAGACGGTAGCGATCGCGCTGCTCACGGACCAACTGCGCGAATGGCACGACTACCTCGCGACCAAGGGATACGCGCCCCGACGCGCGTTCGCCGAGCGTGCCGGGAGCGCGCACGATGGGTTCGTCATCCCCGACCCCGAGGGGTACCTGCTGGAGTTCGAGCGGTTCAACCAGCACCCGGAGAACGAGCAGTTCATCCCGATGCTGAAGGCCAACCGCACCGTGCGTGCCCCCAACAGCACCTTGCCGGCGGGGTTGGGCTTCAAGGCGACGGTGCTCTGGCTGTACTACAAGGAGATGCTCCCGATGCAGCAGTTCTGGGAGGAGACGATGGGGCTTCGGTTGGTCGTCGACCAGGGGTGGGCGAAGGTCTACGAGGGGTCATCGACCGGGCACATCGGGCTCGTCGACGAACGCCGCGGGATGCACAAGTGGTCGGAGACCAAGGCGGTGAACGTCTCGTTCCTGGTGGACGACCTCGACGGGTGGTTCACGCACGTGCAGTCGCAGGCGCGGTTCCCGCTGCGTGGCACGTCAGTGTCGGCCGATTCGGTAGGGCGATACCGTGCGTTCGTCGGGTACGACCCCGAGGGGTACTTCCTTGAGTTCGATACGTTCCGCGAGCATCCGATGAACGCGCGGTTGACGCCGTACCTGCAGGGCCCGCGCCGGTAGCCGGGCCCTGCAGGCAGCACCTACCAGGCGATTCCGTAGTCTTCGCCGTGGTTGGACGCCGCGCCCCACAAGGTGCGGTTCTTCCGGTCGAACCAGATCGCCGTGATCGGGCCCGAGGTCCGCGCCGAGAAGGTCATGGTGTAGCCCATGCGGCGCAGCTCGGCGCGCGTCCAGTCCGGCACGCCGTCCTGCAGCACGACATTCCCGGGCCGCGATTCGTGCGCCCCAAACGATGAGCGCATCTGGAACGAGTTCACGTTAGGCGCCTCGGCAGCCTCCTGCGGCGTCATCCCGAATTCCACCGTGTTCAGGAAGAATTGCAGCAGGTTCTGGTCCTGCGAGTCACCGCCCTGCACGGAGAACGCCATGAACGGGGCGCCGTCCTTGAGGGCAAGGCTCGGCGTCAACGTGACGCGCGGCCGCTTGCCTGGCGCGATGACGTTGAATGGCCCGTCGCGCGGGTCCGTGATGAACGACTGCGCGCGCTGGCTCAGCCCGACCCCGGTCCGCCCGGCGATCACCGCCGGCACCCACCCGCCGCTGGGCGTGATCGAAATGAACCACCCGGCGGAATCGGCGGCCTGGATGGACGTCGTCCCGGCATAGAACCCTTCCTCGAAGGTCGACGTCGGGATCACCCGGTCCTGCTGCCCGCTCATTGGCATCATCGCCGGCGCACCGGTGGTGCTCCACGCGTCCAGGTAGGCCTTGAACGGGTTGGTGCCTCCCTGGAAGGGATACGGGTCGCCCGGCTTGATCTTTGGGTCGTTGGCGTCCCAGCGGATCTGCGCATAACGAGACTTCGCATAGTCCTTGGACAGCAGCCCCTTCATCGGCTCCTCGGGAGCGAAGGCGGGGTCGCCGTAGTAGAAGTCACGGTCGGCGAAGGCCATCGACATCGCCTGGTACACCGTGTGGATGTAGCGTGTGCTGTTGAACCCCATCCCCTTGAGGTCGGCGTTCTCGAGGATATTGAGTGCCTGGAGCAGCGCCGGGCCCTGCGTCCATTGCTGCAGCTTGAAGACCTCGACCCCCTTGTAGGTCGTGGACATCGGCTCCTCGATCTTCACCTTCCAGTTGGCGAGGTCCTCGCGCGTAAACAGGCCGCCCTCCTCTCGCACGCCGCGCACGATCTCCTCGGCGATATCTCCCTTGTAGAACCGATCGTACGCGGCGTAGATCGCCTCCTTGCGCGTCTTGCCTGCCTTGAGGGCCGTCCGCTCCGCCTCCACGAGCTTGCGCAGGGTGACGGCGAGGTCGCGCTGGGCAAAGACCTCACCGGCGGCGGGGGCCTCTCGGGCCTCGCCCAGGTGCGGGAGCATCACCTCGCGCGAGTACTTCCACTTCTTGAGTTCTGCCTTGTTGCTCTCGATGGAGTTGGCGGTCTGCGCCTCGATGGGATACCCGTCGGCCATCTGGATGGCGGGCGCCAGCACCTCAGCCAACGACATCGTGCCATACTCGGCGAGCATGGTCATCAGCCCCCCCGGCGTACCGGGGGTCACCGCGGCGAGCGGCCCGAACTCCGGCGGCGCGTTCATCCCCTTGGCTCGATAGAACTCGGCGGTCGCACCGGTCGGCGCCACGCCCAGGGCGTTGATCCCGATGACCTTCTTGAGCCCCGGATGGTAGATGAGGGCCTGCGTCTCCCCGCCCCAGCTCAACACATCCCACATGGTGGAGACGGCGCCGAGCATGGCCGCGGCGGCGTCGATCGCATTGCCGCCCTTCTGGAAGATCATCGCCCCTGCGGTAGCGCCGAGTGGCTTGCCGGTGACGGCCATCCAGTGTCGACCGTGGAGGGGTGGTTTTTCCGTGCGCTGTGCCGCGGCAGGGAGGGCCGAGAGGCCAAGCGCGGCGACGACGGTGGCGAGACGGTGGGGTCGGCGCATGGGCGGGCGTGGAGAGGGGGAGGGGCCGGTCGAAGGGTGGCATGACGATCGGTCGCGGCCGACGTCGGCGCAATGGGCGTACCGGCGGCAGGTGTTCCACACCCGCCGCCTCCCGGCCACCCTCCCGAGAATCCTATTGCGTGGCCAGGCTCGATCCACGAGGGGCAGGGGTCTCCACGCAACGGTCAGAAGCGTGAGGACCGCAGCTGAACGTCCGCCTGTGCCCACGTCCGCGCGAACCGCGCCGTGGTTTCCCGGGCCTCACGCCGCTTCCCCTGGGCGAGCAGGCTCTCGGCGAGCCCCACGAGCGACCACCCGTTGTCCGGAAAGCGCGCGAGGTCCTCGCGGTACACTTGCTCCGCCTCGGCGGCACGCCCCGCCTTGAGCAGGACTTTCCCCAGCGAATGTCGCACCGGGTAGTACCAGGTTGGGGGCTCGGCATAGGTCAGCGCGTCTTCGGCGACCATGGCGCGACGGAACGCGGCGATCGCCTCGTCCAGCTGTCCGTGGCCCACCGACAGTTCACCCGCGAGGGCATCAACGGCGATACCCAGGGCGCGTCGGTTGTCGCCCTCGGGCAGCGCGCTCGCGATCGCACGGACCGAGTCATGGGCCGCATGCGCTTCAGCCCAACGACGCCGTGCGGTAAAGGCCACCCCGCGTGCGTAGTAGGCCATCCCGGTGGCGTACCGCGACGTGGAGGGCAGGGGGGCCTGCAGGACCTCCTTCCAGCGCCCAAAGGTGACGAGCGTCAGGTGGTGGAGCGGAAGGATTGCCTCCACCCACGGGTGGTCACGGGCGACCGACGGGTCGACCGCACGCACGGCCCGGGTGGCGTGCTGCAAGGCGAGCCGACTCGACCCCATCATGGTCGCGGCAAACGCCAGGAAGTGGGCGTTGTGGGCATAATACCCGCTGCCGTACAACCCGCGTCGCCCCGACGAGTCACGGTCGCGCAGCGCCTCGTCGGCGTGCAGGGCGTGTTGGTTGGCGTTGATCGCGTCGGCATATCGCCCAACGCGGATGTAGATGTGAGCGGGCATGTGGACGAGGTGCCCGGCCCCCGGCATCGCCGCCGCGAGTTGCTCCGCGCACGGCAACCCGCGCGAGGGATCCCGCGCCTCGATGGCATGCAGGTAGAGATGGCAGGCTCCGGGATGGTCTCCATCGGTCGCGAGTACATCCTGCAGTGCGCGGACGATGGCCGGCGTGGCCGGCCGTGGCGAGCCATCAGCGTTCCAGTAGTTCCACGGACTCAGGTTCATCCAGGCGTCCGCGAGTACGACGCGCGCCTCACGGTCGTCGGGGAACGCGTGCACGACGTGTTCCATCGCCTGCGCGTAGGAGGAGTCGAGGGTCGCGCGCGCGCCGTCGGCGTATCGCAGGGCCAAGGCGTCGATCATCGCGAGTTCGACCGGTCGGGCGAAGGCCCGGCGCGCCTGCGCACGCTGGACCGCCGCGCGGGCCGGTTCCACGGCCGCGGCCGGCATGGGGGCGTTGATGTTTGGTCCAAGGGCGAGCGCAACACCCCAGGCACACATCGCACAGGTCGAGTCCTCGCGCTCCGCCTGGCGGAACGCCGCGGCCGCCTCGTCATGATTGAAGGCCCAGAACCACCGCAACCCCTGGTCGAACCACGCCTGGGCACGATCCGACGCCGTGCTGATGCGGTAGTGGTGGCGTCCCAGGTCCGAGCGCAGGATGGTTGCGGGCTCAACGGATGAAAGAGGCAGCGGGCCACGACGCTGGTGTTCGTGCTGGGCCGCGAGGCCGAGCGGCAGCAGGAGGCCGATGAGGCCGGTGAGGGCAAGGCGCATGGAGTGTGTCCGGAGTTCATGGTGGGTCACGACAGGTCGGGCTAGATTGCGTCGTTCGGTGCGGCCACCCGACATGCACGTTTTTTCCTGGGCGCGTCCATGACACATGCTTCAGGGACCAATGCTTCCGGGACCCATGCGACCGGACCCGACGATGCCGGGCCCGTCACCGTGCTCCTGGCGCGACTGAGCGCGGGGGACGATGCCGCGCTCGATCGGCTCTTTCCCCTGGTCTATCATCAGTTGCGCGAGGCGGCGCAGCGGGCCATTGGTCGCGAGCGTGTCGGGCACACGCTGCAGCCGACCGCCCTGGTCCATGAGGCGTATCTCAAGCTGGTCGGGGGAGGGGCGATCCCGGCGCGCGATCGCGCCCAGTTCCAGGCGATCGCGGCGCGGGCGATGCGGCAGGTCCTCGTCGACCACGCCCGTCGTCACCGTGCGGACAAGCGTGGCGGGGGGCCGCCCTGGCGGAGCTCCCCGAGGATGTTGCCGCCAACGGGGGGCTCCCGACGGACGAGCTCGTCGCCTTGTCCGACGCGCTGGACCGCTTGTCGGCTGTGAGCCCCAGATTACGCAGTGTCGTGGAGATGCGGTTCTTCGCGGGTCTGGAAGAACGAGAAATCGCCGTGGCGCTGGGCGTCACCACTCGCACGGTCGAGCGGGATTGGGTGAAGGCGCGCGCCTGGCTGTACCGAGAGGTGTATGGCGTTGGAGGCACCAATGGGAGTGACGGTGGACGGGCGGGGTGAGGCCACGCCATGGGATCAACTCGAGCCGTTGATCGACGAGGTGCTCGAGATGGATGCGGCGAGCCGCCAGCGGTGGGTGGCGCGCGCGCGGCATGGCGACCCGATGCATCGCGAGGTCTACCAGCTCCTTGCCGGTGGGGACCGCACGGGCATCCTCGATCGCGAGCTGCCCGTGGCGCTCGTCGGGGGGGACGCGGCCGACGCCCTGGCCACCCGGCTGGGGGAGGCATTCGCCGGGCGCTACACCATCGAGCGGGCCCTGGGCGAAGGCGGGGCCGCGTTTGTTTTCCTCGCCCATGAGGCCAAGCACAACCGGGCCGTCGTGCTCAAGGTCCTCAAGGAAGAGGCCGCCCTCTGGATCGGCGCGGATCGCTTTCGCACCGAGATCCAGATCCTGGCGCGGCTCTCGCACCCGCACATCGTCCCGCTGATCGACTCGGGCGAGGTGGCAGGGCAACTGTACTATGTGATGCCGTACCTGGGGGGTGAGACCCTGCGGGACCGGCTGCGGGCCGGGGGCGTCTCCGCCGCTGCTGCGCGCTCCCATCTCGCGGACGTCGCCCGGTCACTGGCGCACGCGCACGAAGCGGGGATCGTCCATCGCGACCTGAAGCCGGCCAACGTGTTGTGCGTCGAGTCGCATGCGTACCTGATGGACTTTGGCATCGCGCATGACGTGCTCACGCGTCCCGCCGCGGAGGCGACGCAGGAAGGGTGGCCATTGGCACGCCGGAGTGGATGTCCCCCGAGCAACGTGAAGGACGCCCGGTGGATGCCCGCACGGACGTGTACGCCTTCGGCAAGTTGATCCGGGCTACGGTGGCCCATTCAGCCAGCGACGCACGCACTGCGCACCTGGAGCGCCTGGCCGCCGAGTGCCTGCAGGACGATCCGGCGCGTCGTCCGGCGAACGGCGCCGTGTTGCTGCGTCGACTTGGGGCGATCGAGCAGCGACGCACCACCCGTTGGCACCGCGCGGCCAACCGCGCCGCCTGGCTGGTGGCGGGGGCCGCCACCGTCGGGTTTGGCGCCTGGTGGGCGTGGCGCCGCCCGGCGTTGGATGCGGCCTCGCTCCCGGCTCCGGTGGTCGTCACGGCCTTCCGCAACGAGACTGGCGATTCCACGCTCGCGGTCTGGGGCCGGATGGCCGGGGACTGGCTGACGCAGGGTCTCATGGAGGCCGATGGGCTCGCGGTGGTGCCCTGGCCGGTGGCCCTGCAGGCAGCGGGACAAACCGCGGACAGCGCCGATGCCATTGGTGCGCTGATGCGCGAGACCCGGGCGCGCGCCGTGCTGACCGGGGCGTACTACCTCACCGGCGACCGGGTGCAGTTCCAGGCGCAGCTGAGTGACGCCGATGGCAAGGTGCTGGCCGCCCTCCCCGCCGTGGAATCCTCACGGGACTCGATCGCTTGGGCCATCCAGGACCTGCGGGATCGCCTGCGTGGCATGGTCGCCATGCGGGCGGACGGGGAGGTGCAGGCCTTTGCCGTAGCCACGCGTCCGCCGCTGTACGCGGCGTACCAGGAGTTCGAGCGGGGGATCGCCGCGTACAACACGCAGCGCTACGACGAGGCCGTCACCGCGCTGGACGCGGCGTTCACGCGGGACTCCACCTTCGACGCGGCGGCCGTCTACCTGGCGCGTGCGTTGTGGAATGCAGGGCAGCGGGGACGTGTCGACTCGCTGGTGAGCCGCGTGCGCGCGCGGCCCCTGCCGATGTCGCCGTACCTGGACGCCCAGTTGCGGTACCTCGAACACACCGTCGACGGGAACGGCGAACTCGCGCTCGCGGCGATCCGCGACGCGGCCGCACGCGCCCCGGGCGGGCGTGACGGGTACAACGTTGGGAATGCAGCCCTTGCCCTGGCCCAGCCGGCGGAGGCGGAGCGTGCGCTGCGTGCGCTCGACCCCGATCGCGGCGCCCTCAAGGGGTGGGCCCCGTACTGGTATGCGCTCACCCACGCGCTGCACCTGCAGGGGAAGTTCGGCGAGGAGTGGCGTGAATCCGTTGAGCTGCGTGCGCGATTCCCGCAGAGCCGGGCGGCGTGGGTACACCTCGTGCGGGCGGCGGCGGCAGAAGGCCGCACCGGGGCGGTCGATTCCCTGCTGACCCTCGCCGCTCCCGAGGCTCCGGATACCTACTGGTCGCAGGGGGCGATGATGGTGACGGCCGCCGAGGAACTGATGGCGCATGGCTTCGGAGATCGGGCCTCGTCGTACTTCGCGCAGGCGGAGCGCTGGCTCGCGAACCAGCTGACCCGGAACCCCACGCACGATGCGCATCGGTACTGGATGGGGTCGGCGTTGTACGACCAGGGGCGTTGGGACGATGCGTTGCCGTACTTCGAGTCGTTACGCGAGCAGTATCCCGACGACCTGCGCGCGCGCGGGCACGTGGCCCTCGTGGAGGCCCGTCGCGGGGATCTCGTCGCCGCGCGAGCCAGGTTGGGGAGTGCCCCGCGGTTCGAGGAGACCGAGCACCTGGTCTTCCAGGCGCGCCTTGCCGGGATCGCCGGCGACACGACGGCCAGCCTGGGCTACTGGCAAGCGGCGGTCGGTCGCGGGCTGGGAGGCATCGTCTGGCATCACAGTGGGAGCCGGCGGGACCTTGCCCCGTTGGAGGGAAATCCCGTGGCGCGGCAGCTGGGGCTTGTGGTGCGGTAGGTGTAACGCGCTGCGGATGCCCGGGACGCTGCTGCAGCATCAGGCGTGCGATACATTGCGCCAGCCGTGACCACACCAAACGAGATGCAACCCTTCGCACGTGATGTCCGGGCGGCGATCATGGAGGCCTTCCAGGCCAGCGGTCCCACCCCAACCACGCACAGCATCGCACAAGTGCTGGGGTGTGAGCCGGAACAGGTGGCGTCCGCATTCGAGGAACTGGCGCAGGCGCATGCCCTGGTCCTCCAGCCCGGGAGCCACGACATCTGGATGGCGCATCCGTTCAGCGGGGGGCCGACGCCACATCAGGTGACCATCGGGGACCGATCCTGGTTCGCGAACTGCGTGTGGGATGGGCTGGCGATCCTCGCGCTGTTCGGGGATGGTACCCTGGACACCCGCTACGGCGGGACCACCGAGCCTGCGCGTTTCACCGTGCGCGCGGGTGCGGTGCAGGGTGAGGGGATCGTGCATTTCCTGGTGCCGGCGCGGGAATTCTGGGCGGACATCGGTTTCACCTGAGCGACGATCCTGGCCTTCCGGTCGGAAGCAGAGGTCGATGGCTGGGCGGCCGCCCGTGGTCGCTCGCGCGGCGCGGTCGTCGCACCGCAGGTGGTGTTTGAGCTAGCCCGCGACTGGTACGCGGACCGCCTGACGCGAGACTGGACGCCCAGGCGCGCGGCTGAGGCGGAAGCCGTCTTCGCACGGCACGGCCTGACGGGGCCGTTCTGGAGCCTCGGCTGACGGCGCGGCGCGCGCGGCCGGCGTTAGGCGGTGGACGCGACCGGCAGGTGTCGGCGAAACGGGACGCCGTTGATCGTCGGCTCGTCGAACTCCTGCGCGAAGCGGTGCCCGGAATAGACCGCGTGGGCAATGAGCTCCGGGGGCGAGGGCATCACCAATGCAGCGCACGCCTTGGATTCCCGCGGAACCCCACTCCGCACGCCGCGCCTCCAGGGCGTCGAACAGGGCATCGTGTGGCACGCGCGACGTCACCGACACCAGGGCATCGCATGCCACGTCGCGCAGCTCGCCAGACCATGCATGCACGAGTCGGGCATGGCCATCGCCCAGCGACTCGATGTTCTCCGACACGAGTTGTGCAACGCCAACGGTGTAGAGCCGGCGCTGGATGTGTGCGAACTCGAGGGTGTTGCGGCTGTAGCTCGCCACGACGTCGTCCGGCGTCACCAGGGTCACCTGCGCGCCGGCGAGCGCGAGTGACTCGGCCATGAGGCTCCCCATGTAGAAGCCGTCGTCGTCGAACACGATCACGCGGCCCTGGGGTGTCGTGCCGTTCATGACATCGTCCGGGGTCAACACGCGCCGGTGCTCGAATCCGACGATCGGAGCGCCGTTCGTTCGGCCGAAGCCATCGCGACGCCACTGGCCACCGGTGGCGAGGACGACCTGTGGGGCGCCGAACTGGAAGACGTCATCGACATCGATCGGTGACTCCCGGTACACGGTGACCGACGCGAGCTTCTCGATCTGTCCGACGCGCCAGTCACGCACGCGCCCCCACTCGGCGAGCCCCGGCAGGCGGCACTCCGTGCGCACCCGCCCGCCGAGTTCTCGGGTGGCCTCGGTGAGGTGCACCTCGTAGCCACGCGCGCCTAACGCGCGGGTGGCCTCGAGCCCGGCGGGGCCGGCACCAACCACGAGGAACCGGGTCTCGCTGCGGCGCGGCGCGATGCGTTCCGGATGCCAGCCGCGGCGCCACTCCTCGCCCATCGTGGGGTTCTGCGTGCAGCGGATGGGCGAACTGGTCATGTCGCCCGACACGCAGATGTTGCAGCCGATGCACTCGCGGATGTCGTCGGCGCGCCCTTCGTCGATCTTCCGGGGGAGCCAGGGGTCGGCGATGGATGGGCGCGCGGCCCCGATCAGGTCCATGATCCCGCGGCGCACCTGGTCCACCATGGTGTCAGGGGAGGTGAAGCGACCGACACCAACCACCGGCTTCGTGGTCACCTGTTTGACCCAGTGCGTGAACGGTTCCTGCGATCCTTCCTTCGCAAAGCGTGAGGTCGTGGAGTCGTTGTGCCAGGGCCCGATGTTGACGTCCCACAGGTCGGGCCAGTCGGCGAACATGTGGACCACCTCGCGCGCTTCCGCGACGGTCACCCCCATTGGCCCGGTCAACTCTTCGACGGCGAGCCGCACGACCACTCCGCATCGGTGTCCGACCGCATCCCGGGTGTCGGCGATGAGTTCACCGAGGAGTCGGGCGCGATTCTCGAGGGAGCCGCCATAGGCATCGGTGCGCTGGTTGCGGCGTCGCTGCAGAAAGGACATGGCCAGGCTCAGGTCGTGGGCCGCGTACACGTAGACCAGGTCAAAGTCGGCGTGCATCGCGCGCACGGCCGCTTCGCGATGCCACCGCCGGTATTCGCGGATGTCGTGCGCCGTCATGGCGCGCGCCTGGAGCGGGTGGCCGTATTTCTGTGGCTGGTGCGACGGCCCGATGGAGACCTCGCGCGAGTACAGGTTGGAGGCGGTGGGTCCGTTGTGCGTGAGTTCGATGGCCGCCAGCGCGCCGTGGGCATGGACCTTCTCGCACATCAGCGCGAGCGCCGGGATATCGGCGTCATCCCAGAGCCGCGCCTCGACGCTTGGGGTGAGGTCGCTGCTGGGGTGGATCTCACATTCTTCGGTTGAGACGACCCCCCATCCCCCTTCGGCCTTTACTTCGCGCATGGCGGCATGGGCCGCCGGCATGGCGTGGCCCATGCCATTGCAGTGCGGCACCTGGAAGAAGCGGTTCCGCGTGGTGACAGGCCCGATGCGTACGGGCTCGAAGAGAATGTCGTATCGGGGGTCGCGTGACATCGCGGGAGAAACGCCGGTGGGGGCAGGGAAGTATGCGGCTCGAATGCAGGCATGGCGAGCACGTCCGATGACGGCAGCATGGCGGCGTGCTCAACCCCAGGGATTGGGGCACAGCTCGCGAGCGGCCCTGTAGCTGAGACCGCGGTCGCCGTGCTCATGACTCAGCTCCGCAACAGTCTGGAAACGGCGCTGGTCAGCCGGTAGCATCGGGTCCCAAATATCGTGAACAACAAGTCGCTCGCACGCCTCCCCACTCACAGCTTGCCGATCATGACTCTCCCCGGACCCCACGGTACGCGTCGTCGCCCGCTGGCGACAACGATTCTTGCGGCGGCCCTCCTCTCGGGCTGCGGCGGTGATCCCACCGCGGCCTCGCCTCGCGCCGTGGCCCCCCTCACCGAGCGCGTGGCATCGGCGAGCGGGGTGGTCATCAATCAGGTGTACGGCGGCGGCGGGAACAGCGGGGCGACCCTCACGCACGACTTCATTGAACTGTACAACGCCAGCAGCGCGGCGGTCGCGCTCACGGGTTGGTCGGTCCAGTACGCCTCGTCGTCCGGCACGAGCTGGCAGATCACGCCACTCAGCGGATCGATCGCGGCCGGCGGCTACTACCTCGTTCGCCAGGCCCAGGGAACCGGCGGGACCACGCCGCTTCCCACCCCCGACGCCATTGGCTCCATCGCCATGAGCGCAAGCAGCGGAAAGGTGGCGCTGGTGACGAGCACGACGGCGCTTACGGGGAACGGGTGCCCGATTGCTGCCCCGATCGAGGACTACGTCGGCTACGGTACCTCCGCCAACTGCTTCGAGGGCAGCGCGCCCACGGCGAACCTCTCGAACACCACGGCAGCGGTCCGCAGTAACCTGGCGGCGCTGGACACCGACCAGAACGGCACGGACTTCACGGTGGCCGCGCCGACTCCACGCAATGGGGCCGCCGGTCCGCCAACGGTGGCGAGCACGGTTCCGGTGAGCGCGGCGACGGACGTTGCCGTGAATGCCAACCTCTCGGTGACCTTCTCCAAGCCGGTGACGGTGACCGGGACCTGGTTCACCATCGACTGCACCACCAGTGGCGCACACACCGCGACCGTCTCGGGTGGTCCAGCCACCTACACACTCGACCCGGACGCCGACCTTGCCGCGAGCGAGTCGTGCACCGCAACGATCCTCGCCGCCCAGGTCGCGGACGCGAGCAATCCTGCGCTCACGCTGCCGGCTGACTATGCCTGGAGCTTTACCACGCTGGGGGGGAACGTGTGCAGTCTGCCGTATACGCCGGCCTTCGACATCCAGGGGAGCGGCACGGACACCCCGCTGGACGGACAAGTGGTCTCGACGCAGGGCGTCGTGATCGGTGACTACGAGGGTGCGTCGCCAACCTTGCGTGGGTTCTACGTTCAGGATGCCAATGGCGATGGCGATCCGGCGACCTCCGACGGGATCTTCGTCTTCAACGGCAATGCCGACAACGTCGCGCTGGGGGATGTGGTCCGGGTCACCGGCACGGCGCAGGAGTTCCAGGGCCAGACGCAGCTCGGCACGGTGACCTCGGTCATCGTGTGCAGCACCGGCGCGTCGGTCCCACCGACCGATGTCTCCCTGCCGTTCGCCTCGACCACGTCTGCGGAACGCTACGAGGGGATGTTGGTGCGCCTGCCGCAGACGCTGTACGTGACCGAGCATTTCCAGCTGGGTCGGTTCGGGCAGGTCACGATGTCGGCGGGCGGTCGACTCTTCCAGCCGACCCACTTGGCGGCGCCGGGCGCACCCGCGCTGGCCCTCCAGGCCCAGAACGACCTGAATCGCATCATCGTGGACGACGCAGACAACAACCAGAATGCCGACCCGATCGTCTTCGGGCGCGGAGGGCTTCCGCTCAGTGCCAGCAACACCCTGCGCGGTGGTGATGCGGCCGCCGGGATCGTGGGCGTCCTCACCTATACCTGGGCGGGCAACTCGGCCAGCGGGAACGCCTATCGCGTCCGGCCGGTGGGTGCCCTGGGCGGTGCGATTCCGGCCTTCACCCCGATGAATGCGCGTCCGCCGGCCCCCGCGAATGTCGGCGGCTCGCTCAAGGTCGGGGCGATGAATGTGCTGAACTACTTCAACACCTTCTCCGGCTGTACGCAGGGAGTGGGCGGCAGTGCGACGTCTTGCCGGGGTGCGGAGGACGCGTTCGAGTTCACGCGTCAGGCACAGAAGACGGTCGCCAGCATCCTCGCACTCGATGCGGACGTCCTTGGCCTTGTGGAGATCGAGAACGATGGCTACGGCGCCCCGAGCGCCATCGCGGACCTCGTGAACCAGCTGAACGCAGTGGCCGGCGCCGGGACCTGGGCCCTGGTCGACGTCGATGCGGCCACGGGGCAGCTCAACGCACTGGGCACGGATGCCATCAAGGTGGGGCTGATCTACAAGCCCGCTTCGGTCACGCCCGTCGGGGCCACGGCGGTCCTGAACTCCGTGGCGTTCGTCAACGGCGGTGACCTCTCCCCGCGCAATCGTCCCGCGTTGGCCCAGGCCTTCCGGCAGGCGAACAACGCGTCGTTCGTGGCCGTGGTGAACCACTTCAAGAGCAAGGGCAGCGCCTGCGACGCCCCGGATGCGGGCGATGGCCAGGGCGAATGTAGCATCGTCCGGACGAATGCGGCCGTCGAGTTGCGGAACTGGCTGGCGACCGATCCCACTGGGACGGCGGATCCCGACGTGCTGGTGCTCGGGGACCTGAACAGCTACGCGAAGGAAGACGCCATCACCACGCTGACGAGTGGGGGCTTTACCAACCTGATCGAGGCACGGCAGGGGACCGGGGCGTATTCGTTTGTGTTCGACGGACAGTGGGGCTACCTGGATCATGCCCTCGCCTCGTCGACCCTCGCCTCGCAGGTCACCGGGGTGACCGAGTGGCACAACAATGCCGATGAGCCATCGGTGCTGGACTACAACACGAACTTCAAGAGTCCCGGCCAGGTGAGCTCCCTCTTCGCCGCTGACCCGTATCGGTCCGCGGACCATGACCCGGTGCTGGTGGGACTCAACCTCCTGCCGGGCAACCGCGCGCCCAGTGTATCGGTGGGCGGCCCCTACTCGGCGAATGAAGGCGCCCCTATCCTGCTCTCCGCCACGGGTTCCGATCCGGATGGCGATCTCCTGTCGTACCTGTGGGACTTCGGCGACGGAAGCACCGGTTCGGGTGCGAGTCCCTCGCATGCGTTCCCGGATAACGGGAGCTACGCGGTCGCGGTGACCGTGACCGACGGTCGCGGCGGAAGCGCCACGGCGTCGACGACGGTCACGGTCAGCAACGTGGCCCCCAGCGCGGCCATCGTCAGCCCGGCGGGCGGCACGGTGTCACAAGGCAGCTTTGCCCTGGCCCTTGGCAATATCCTCGAGCCTTCCCCGATTGATGCGGCCTCACTGCAGTACCGCTTCAACTGCGGCACCGGCTTTGGTGCGATCATCAGCACCCCCAGCACGACCTGTACGATCCTTGCACCGGGGACGGCGACACTGCGCGGGGCCCTTCGCGACAAGGACGGCGCCGTGCAGACGTATACCAAGGTCGTGACTGTCGTCAACGCGCCGCCGCAGGTGACCATCCTCTCGCCCACCTCCGTCACGATTCCCGTGGGCGGGACCGTGACATTCTCCGCATCGTTTGTCGACCCGGGCACCGGCGACAATCCGTGGACGGCGCGTGTGCGATGGGCGGCCGGCCAGGCGATCATCCCCCTCGGGGCGGTCAGTCCGGCCACGCCGTTTGGCGCGTCACAGGTGTACGCCACGGCCGGGACCTTCACGGCGCAAGTGGAAGTGGAGGACAAGTACGGTGCACGCCAGCGAAGGTCCTTCACCGTCATCGTGCAGTAATCGCACGCCCATGAGGTCGTAAGCTGGCTCAGCACCCGGCCCACCGAGGCCCCGCTCTCCTGCGGGGACCTCGGTGGGCCGTGTTGCATGTGCGCGAGCGGGCAGGCGGCACCGTGAGTGTTCGGTGTGACCGATACCCAATGGGCACGGAGATCCAACGCGAGCGTTACGCAAATCGTGTCTCGATCCGTACGCGAAGGCCCCAGAATCGGTCGTCCTGTCCTTCGTGCGCCAACGTCACATCCGGAGAGCCACACCATGCGTCGCACCCTGCTCGCCCTCTCACTGCTGCTCGCCGCCTGCGCCGATGACCCGGCGCGGACGACGCCCCTTCCCTCTGAACCCTCCTTCGCCGTCGCGGCAGCGGCGCCGGTGGACTTCTGTCTCACCCTCCTGCACAACAACGATGGGGAGTCGGACCTGATCGACCTCGGCCTCGGGCGCGAGGACTTCGGCGGCATTGCGCGATTTGCAACCGTGGTGAAGAACCTCCGCAGCCTGTCGCAGAACGACCTGAGTCCCGACGCGCGTGACCTGAACTGTGGGGGCGTCGGGTTGCTGAAGCGCGGGGCCCTCATGGTGTCGTCGGGTGACAACTACCTTGCCGGTGCCGAGTTCCAGGCCAGCCTCTCCTCAGGGTCCTACTACGATGCGATCGGTCTCGACCTGATCGGCTATGATGCGCTCGCCATCGGCAATCATGAGTTCGACTTCGGGCCGAGCATCCTCGGTGGCTTTGTCCAGCAGTTCAACCCGATTCGTCCCCCATTCCTCAGTGCGAACCTGGACGTGAGCGCTGAGCCCTCCCTCGCGCGCCTCGCCGCGACGCGGCGCATCGCCCGGAGCACCATTGCCTTCGCTCGCCTGACGCCGATCGGGATCATCGGGGCCACGACGCCACTCCTGCCGTTTATCTCCAGCCCAGGCAAAGTGCAGGTGAACCCGGACGTGGCCGGTGCGGTGAACGCCGAGGCCGCGCGACTCAAGCGTCTGGGTGTCAACAAGATCATTCTCATCAGTCACCTGCAATCACGGCTCGAGGACCTCGCGCTGATCCCGTCGCTGCGCGACGTCGACATCGTGGTGGCTGGCGGCGGTGATGACCTCCTGGCCAACAGCGACGATCTCCTCATCCCCGGTGATATCGCGGTCGGCTCGTACCCGCTGAGCGCCGTCGACGCCAACGGCAAGACGGTCTCGGTCGTGACCACCGCCGGTGGATACGGCTACGTGGGACGACTCATCGTGGGCTTCGATCGTCAGGGGAACGTGATGCGCATCTCCGACAAGAGCGGGCCGGTGCGCGTTGCTGGAGGCACGCAACCCGACGCCGTCCTTCCTGACCCCATGGTCCAGAGCCAGGTCGTGACGCCGGTCGCGGCGTACGTCGCCAACCTCGCGTCCACGGTGGTCGCCAACAGCCAGGTGGCTCTCGATGGCATCCGGAACAACGTGCGGTCGGTCGAGACCAACCTCGGCAACCTGGTGGCCGACGCGCTCCTGTGGGAGGCGAAGCAGCGGGCGGCGTCGTTTGGTGCGCCGCAGCCTTTGGTCGCATTTCAAAACGGTGGGGGGATTCGCAACGCCTCGCTGCTGCCGGCCGGTCCCCTGAGCGAGAAGAACACGATCGATATCCTGCCGTTCGCCAACTTCGTGACGATCGTGCCGGCCCTTCCACGTGCGCAACTCAAGGAAATCCTCGAGAATGCAGTCTCGCGCGTCGCGTTCTTTGATGGGCGCTTCGCGCAGGTGGCCGGACTGAGTTTCGTGTGGGATGCCAACGGCACGGCCCAGGTGCTTGACGCAAGCCTGAACGTCACGACGCCGGGGACCCGGGTGCGCGACGTGACGCTTGCCGATGGCACCGTGATCGTGCAGAACGGAGTCGTCGTGGCCGGTGCCGACATCCCCGTGGCCACCATCGACTTTCTCGCCGTGCAGAATGGGGACCAGTATCCCTTCCGAGGCCTGCCATTCGTCCGGGTGGGGGCCACCTACCAGCAGGCGCTGAGCAACTACTTGCGCGTCGGCCTGGGAGGGACGGTGACAGCAGCGGCGTACCCCGTTGGTGGAGCCGGCCGTATCACGCGCCTCAACTAGGCGCCTCTAGGCGGCGGGGGGGTGAGGCAGGCCGCTCACTTCCCCGCAAGCCCTGAAGGATCGTCCGAATGCGATCGAACGAGGTCGCAAACAGGTTGAGCTGCACTGGATCCGCGAACACCACCTCCCAGTCCTCCACCGACAGGGCCCGGGCGAGCCGCACCGCGAAGTTCGTGCGCAACACCCTCGCGTAGTGCTCGGCGTCGTAGTCCCGGCGATCCTCCGCCCCTTCGGCTGGCGTGATGCGCGACTCACCGCCCTGGGCGCGATATATCCGCACCCGTTCTCCCGACTTCCAATGCGTCCTGCCGCTGGCCAACATCCCCTCGTAGGCCGCCTCCTTGCGTGCGTCGCGCACGGCGAGGTACTGCTCAGGTGACTTGGTCAGTCGGACGCGCGAACTCACCTCGCGCGTGGCGAGGTCGCGCCGATGGAGGCCGGCGATCGTGTCGAGGTACTGTCGCCGAACGGCGGGAATGTCGCCCACCAGCAGCGAGCGCACGGCCTCGCGCAGGAAGGCCTCGCCAAAGGGCTCGGCGCGGCTCGACCGAAAGGCCACGCCACGCAGGATCAACGTGCCATCGTACTTCAGCAGGGCATAGTTCTTCGGCTCGTGCGACAGCATCGCGGCGTAGCGTCCCTCGAACTCCAGCTGCACGAGGGGCGGCAGGAGCGCGGCCACCTCAGCGACTACGCGGCGTTCGTCGTCTTCGGTCCACTCGAGCGGGACCGCGAAGTACACCCCGTCGGTGTCGGCCTCGAGCAGCGTGACGCCGCGCGCGGCCAGCTCGCGACAGAGGAGGTCAAGCAGCTCGCGTCCGCGACGCGTGACCTCGTTGGCCGCATGCACATCATTGAAGCGCGTCAGGCCCCCGGCGGCCAGATATCCGTAAGCCGAATTGATCACGATCTTCATGGCCGCCGACGTGGCGTCGTGCAGGTGTCGCGACGGGGACCCGGCGGGGGCGGCGCGGGCCGCGGCCTTGGCCGCGAGCCGGTGCTCCGTGAGCCGGTCAACCAGCGCGAGAAACGCACCTAACGAGTCACGCGCCGGACCGATGCGATAGGTGCGCATGAGCGACGGGTACAGGCTCGCCACGTCGGCCTTCACCACGCGATGGGCCGCCCCGGCGGCAAAGAGGTGCAGGGCGGCACCCGTGTGGACCGTCCCATCGCCCGTGGCGTGAACGGGGACGGCTCGCCCGGCGCGCAGGTACGCACGCACGAGCAGCGGGTCGATCACCCCCGTGGCAGCGCCGGCGTCAGCGAGGCGCTCGTACCGCCGCGGGGCCATCCGGGCGAGGGCAAAGGCGGATCCCCCCAGCAACCGGGCGAGGCCAGCGACCTCCTCGACGTCGGCGGTCGCATAACGACGCACCCGCTCGGGATCGGTGCGCCAGGTCGCGTGGATCAGGTCGCCGCGCACCAACTCGCGATCGGGGCCGGCGAGGCCAAAGTGGCGCGCCACCGCCTTGAGGCCATGTCCCGGGAGTTCCCGCGTAGAGAAGTCATACCGCAACACGGCGTCCATCGTGTCGATCAACTCGCGCCCCGGGACGATGTAGCGGTGCCGCCGTTGCGCATCCCCTTCGATCACGATGCCGCGGCGCGCCGCGCGACGCTGCAGGGGGAGTTCGTTCCGGCCGAGGCGCAACGTGATGCCCGCCACCCGCGCGCGCCGCTCGAGAAACGGAAGGTCGAAGCCGTGCAGGTTGTGGTTCTCGATGACGTCGGGGTCTGCCTCGCGGATCACGGCCACAAGACGTTCGATCAGCACCCGTTCGCCGGCCTCGTCATCGCTGGGCACCTCGAGCACGGTGGCCACGCCGGACGGGTCACGCACGGCCACCATGAAGATGCGGTCATGGCGCGGGTCGAGCCCGGTGGTCTCGAGGTCGAACTGCAGGCGATGCAGGTCGTCAAAGGCAAAGTCGCGAAAGTAGGTGCGACCCGTCGCCACGAGGAACTGCTCGTCCGGCGGGAGGGCGAGGTGTGTATCCTCGCCGAGCGCGGCGAGGTGCGACACCGGGTGGCCCAGCCGACGCGACGCGCCTTCGAGGACGGCACGGCGCAGGAAACGTCCGTCGTCGGCGCCCACGAGGAAACGCAAGGCGCCGTCGCCCTCGAGTTCGCGGACATGGACGTGCGCGTCGCCATGCGTCCCGAGGCCAGTCCCGAGATGTTGCAGGTCATCGAGGCGGTCGAGGAGGAGCCAGGGGCGGAATCGCACCACGTCGTGGTGGAGCCTGCCACCCTCCCGCCGCCAGACATCGGCGCGCCCCCGATCGTCAGCCCAGACGGAGACGATCCCGGGGGTGGGGTCCCACCCCCAGAGCCATTCGTCTGCGTCGGATAACATCGGGGGAAGATACCCACCCGCAAAATGCGCAACACATGTCAAGCACGTGGAGTGGCGCGCGCGGTACCTTGGCAGGGCATGAGCGATCCATCGACTCCCGCGCGACCAGCCGGCCGCCGCATGAAAGCCTCCACGAGAAGCTTCTACCAGGACGCCGTCACGCGCGTGGTCGGCCACATCGCCGCGCACCTCGATCGGGCCGTGGACCTCGATGAACTGGCGGGACTCGCGGGGACCTCACCCTTCCACTTTCACCGGATCTGCCGGGGGATGCTGGGTGAGACGCCGCTCGAGCTCGCGCGGCGGCTGCGACTGGAACGCGCCGCATACCAACTGGGGTACGCGCGAGACTCGATCACGCAGGTCGCCTTTGCGGCCGGCTACGAGTCACATGAGTCCTTCACGCGGGCCTTCCGGGTGGCGTACGGATCGTCGCCAAGCGACTTCCGCCGAGCACAGGTCCGTCGAATCGAGATCGCCGCGGTGAATGGCATTCACTTCACACCAGACGGCCGCGCGCCGTTACCACGCTTTCGCGACACCGGAGGTGTCACCATGGACGTCGTACTCGAGGAATTGCCACCGTATCGCCTGGCGATGGTGCGGCATGTGGGGCCGTACAACCAGGTCGGCAACGCGTTTCACCAGCTTGGGGCGATCGGGGGGCCGCTCGGGCTCTTCTCCGAGCGTAGCCTGATGCTGGCGCTGTATCACGACGATCCGGAAGCGGTCCCCGCTGGTGAGCTGCGGTCCGACGCGGCCCTGGTAGTCACCGAAGAGGTCAATCTCCCCGAGGGAATCGTTGAAGGACGGCTGCCGGGCGGGACGTATGCGCGAGCCCGCTACCGCGGGTCATATGAAGGGCTCGGCGACGCGTGGGCCCGCTTCATGGGTGAGTGGCTGCCGGCAAGTGGGCACCGACTCGCCATTGGCGCTGCAGTGGAGATTTACCGCGATGGACCCATGATCAACCCGGGATCCGAGGCAGTGACCGATCTCCTCGTCCCGATCGAACGATCGGCGTAACGTCGCGTGACCTGGCATCGCAGGCGAAGGGGTCGCTTGCGGTGCCCACGGATCGGGCGTTGGTTCCAGTGCCTCCCGCCCTTCGCCGCATGCCGTCACGTCGATTGTACCACGTCGCTGCGTCCCTGATCCTGCTCGCGGCCCCCGGCCTCGTCGCCGGCCAGGGGCGACCTGATGAGTTGTCGCGATACTTCGCCACGCAGGTCGATCGGGAGGAGCTCGTGCGCATCCCGATGCGCGACGGCAAGCGGCTCAATGCATCGCTGTTCTTCCCGAAGGCACGGGCCCGCCAGGACCTGCCGACGATCCTCACCTTCTTTCCCTACCAGATCAACCCGGTCAGTGCGGAGAACCGCGCCTTCCTGGAGAATGGCTACGCCCTGGCCTACGTGAACGTGCGCGGGCGCTACTTCTCCGAGGGGACCTACACCTACCTCGGCGGTTCCGGTCCGGATTCCTACGACACCATCAACTGGCTGTCGCGGCAACCGTGGTCGAATGGCAAGGTCGGCGCGTTAGGCTGCTCGTCGAGTGCGGAGGAGCAGCACCGGATGAACGCCATGGGGCACCCGGCGTTTGCGGCGGCGGTGCCGCGGGCGTCCGGGGCCGGCATTGGTCGCATGGGGCCCTACAACGAGATGGGCAACCACTACCGGGGCGGGGTCTTCCAGAACCTGTGGTACAGCTGGTATCACGGCTCCGGGTACAAGTTCAAGCCGTCGTTTCCCGAGGAGCTGACGCGCGACCAGATGCTGCGCCTGGCCCGCAACTGGAACACCGAGCCGCAGACGATTGCGCGCGTGAACTTCGACTCGGTGATCGCGACCCTGCCGATCGGCGACATCCCGCGACGCATCGGCTCGGCGCCGAGTGACCTCGACGACTTCATGACCTGGCCGATGAACGACCCGCGCTGGAAGACGATCGAGTTCGGGAACGAGGGCGACCGGAACCATGCACCGGCGTTGTACATCAACTCGTGGTACGACGTCTCGACTGGGCCAAACATGGCCATGTTCGAGTACCAGTCGCGGAATGCCGCCTCACCGCAGGCGCGGGACAACACCTTCATGATCATCGCGCCGACGGGACACTGCCAGATGGGGCGTGTAGAGACGGAGCACACGGTCGTCGGCGAGCGCGACATGGGCGATGCGCGATTCGACTACACCGCGTTCATGGTCAAGTGGTACGACCGCTGGCTCAAGGGGATCGACAACGGCGTCGAGCGTGAGCCGCGGGTGCGCGTGTACAACATGGGAGCAAACCAGTGGCGCACGTACTCGAAGTGGCCCCCGCGTGAGGCGACGCCGATGACGTATTACCTGGACAGCGACGGGACGGCCAACACGTCCAAGGGGAACGGACGCCTGGTGCTCAAGGCGCCCAAGGCGATGGTGCGGGACACCTTCACCTACGACCCGCTGAAGCCGACGCCGAGCGCCGGGGGTCAGGTGTGTTGCTTCAACGCGGCGCAGGCGGGTGCCTTTGACCAGTCGGCGATGCAGTCACGCGCCGACGTGCTGGTGTACACCTCGGACGTGCTCACCGCGCCGGTGGACGTGACCGGGCCGGTGCAGGTGACACTGTATGTGTCGTCCGACGTGAAGGACACGGACCTGATGGTGCGGCTGGTCGACGTGCAGCCGGACGGGAAGGCCTGGAACCTCGATGAGCAGGCGCTGCGGTTGCGATGGCGTGAGGGGTGGGACGCGCCGGTGATGATGGAAGCGGGGAAGGTGTACCAGGTGAAGCTGCCCCCGCTGGTCACCAGCAACACGTTCAAGGCGGGGCACCGCATTCGCGTCTCGATCGCAAGCAGTTCGTTCCCGGTGTACGAGCGGAACCTGAACACGGGCGGCCCGAACTACAACGAGAAGGATCCGGTGGTCGCGCACACGTCGATCCACCATGGGCCGCAGCAGCCGTCGTCGATCACGCTGACGGTGGTGCCGGCGAAACGCTAGAGGAGGACAGCGACTCCTCGGAGGGCAGCGGCGACGGCGGGCACGTCGCCGCGGAGCGAGAGGTCGAGGACGCCGCCCGCGAACGGAACGACGGTGAACGGCTCGCCGAGCTCCTCGCGGGCGATCCGCACCGCGTCCTGCAGTTCCAGTTCGCCGCGCACGGAAGGACGCACGCGACGGCAGGCCTCGAAGATCGCCGGCGTGAACGACCAGAGGTTCATGCTCACGAGCGCGTGCGGCACCAGGCGCTGGTAGGTGGCCTCGTCGGGCTTCTCGACGATCTCCGCCAGGTGCAGGTGGTCACCGACGTCCGCGGTGGTCACCAGGGCAAAGGCGCGCACCCGTTCCGCCGGGATGTTGCTGTCGCGTACGAGCGCCGCGGCGTCGAACCCCACGAGGCCGGCGCCGCCAACGGCTGCAAGCCGGCGATAGGCTTCGACGGGGTAGTAGTTGTCGGCATTGAGGACGAGGCAGGTGTCGTCTCCGGCAAATGCCTCGGCTGCGGCGACGGCATCCGCGGTCCCCTTCGGCTCCGCCTGCACGGCGAAGTGCACACGCACTCGGGTCAATCCGTGCGCATAGTGGTCGCGGATCGACTGATGCTCGGGCCCGATCACCAGGCAGACCTCGGTGATCCCGGCGTCGGCGAGTGCGCTGATCACATAGTCGAGGAAGGGGCGATCGATGGGGATCATCGCCTTCATCCCGGCGTCTGCCGCGCGCGCCTGCGCGTCGTCGAGCGGGGCGGCGTCATCGGCGCGGCGCATCCGACTGCCGAGCCCGCGGGCCATGATGACCGCTTTGTGCGTCGTGGTCATGGGGGCGTCGTCAGCGGCATCGCCCGAAGATAATGCCACAGTCCCTCGACCTCCCTGGTCGTGAGGCGTCGAAAGCGACGACGCGCGGTCGTGCCCATCAAGCCGATATCGCGCCCGTCGCGCGCGCGGCCATCGAGCAACAACGCGGTGAACTGCGGCAGGGTGTACCCCAGCGCCTGGACGAGAGCCGGCGCGTTGTCCTGTCCGCGCAGTGTTAACCCGTGACACTCGGTGCACACCGTGGTCGCGCGGTAGCGACCCAGCGCGACCAGCGAGGTGTCGACGCTGCCGTTGAGGCGTGGGGCCGCATGGTCCATTGTGCCGGCGTCGGTGGGCACCTCACCGCGGAGCAACGCGACCTTCGTGAGGACGCGCAGTTCGGTCGGTGGCCAGGTGTCACCGCGAACGGGGGCGGCGCGAAGGTGGGCGATGAGCCGGCCGAGATCGACGTCGGACAGGTGAAAAAAGCCACCGGATGGCATGGCGAAGGCTGCAGTGCCGTTGCGCTTGACGCCGTGTCGGATCAGCCGCGCCAACTCCGGGTTGCTGTAGCCGCGGATCGCCTGGGTGATATTTGGGGCCACGAGCCGAATGACCCGAGGCTCCTCAACGAAGACCTTCCCCTGCAGGGAGTCGGCGTGACACCCGTGACATCCGTGCAGCCAGGCGAGCCGTTCGCCTTCCATGCGGGACGCGTCGTCCGTGGGAATGGTGACCGATTCCAGAGGGACGTCGTATGGTGTTGCCGCAAGCGTGAGGGCGCGACGATCCAGTAGCCACCAGGCCGTGGCTCCGACGCCGGCGAGCAGCGCGATGCCGAGGGCGAGGCCCAGGAAATACGGTCGCATGCGCGAAGGCGGGGCCTGAGGCCTACCGTGCGAGCCGGCGCTTCACGCGCGAACGATGGGGCGCCACCTGGCGTCACGCGCCGTGGCGCCAGTATGTCCGCGGCGCCGCATCAGGACGCGTCCCCGCTTCGCCAGATGCGCGGCAGGATCTGCATGAGGCCGATGGTGCTCACCGCAAAGACGCCCGCCCACATCAGTGCCTGCGAGGTGCGGCCGTAGAGGAAGGAGCCGGTGCCAAAGAGCGCCGCGTACACAAAGAGGCAGCCGAGAATCCAGGCCGCAAACGACATTGGCAGCGAATCGGTGGAGGCGGGAAGTCCCGTCGCCTGGCGCACGCCGGCCCATCCCGGTCCGGCCGGGCGGACGAGTCGGTAAAACGATTCGAGGGTGGCGCGGTCGTTCTGCGGCCCCAGGAATGAGACCGCGATCCAGACCACGCTCGTGATCGCGACCCCGATGATCAACGACACGTGGGAGGGGACGGTCAGGCCCATCTTGCCGGCGACAAAGAAGCCGACCGCGACCGCGAAGCTCGTGGCCATGGCGGCGACTTCGCTCCACGCAGTCACGCGCCACCAGAACCAGCGGAGCAGGTAGAGAAGGCCCGTGCCCGCGCCGACGGACATCAGGAGGTTGAAGCTGTCCTGGGCGGTGTCGAGGACAAACGTGATCCCCGACGCCGCGAGCATGAGCACTGCCGCCGTGAGTCGTCCCACCATCACATAGTGCTTTTCGTCGGCATCGGGACGGACAAACCGCCGATAGAAGTCGTGCACCAGGTACGATCCACCCCAGTTGAGGTGCGTGACGATGGTGGAGACGTAGGCCGCCAGCAGCCCGGCCACCATCAGCCCCAGCAGGCCGGCTGGCAGGAACCGCAGCATGGCAGGATAGGCCATGTCGTTGCCGAGCAGCGCGGGGTCCACGTGGGGGAAGGTTGTCGCGATGTCGCTCACCTGGGGATAGACCAGGATCGAACAGAGCGCCACGATGATCCAGGGCCACGGGCGCAGTGCGTAGTGCGCGAAATTGAACAGCATCGTGCCGGCGAGCGCGTCATTCTCGCTCTTGGAGGCGAGCATGCGTTGCGCGATGTAGCTCCCGCCCCCCGGCTCGGCGCCAGGATACCAGACCGACCACCACTGCACGGTCAGCGGGATGATCAGCACCGAGAGGGTCATCCCCCAGTCGCCAAAGTCGGGCACGAGGGCCAGCGTCGCGGGATCCACCTTGCTGATCAAGCCGGCCAGTCCCCCAACCTGCGGCTGCTGCAGGGCGTAGTACGCCGCCGCAAACGACCCCGTCAGCGCGATGCCGAACTGGATGAAGTCGACGACGAGCACCCCCCACAGGCCCGACGTTGCGGCGAAGAGCACGTTGATCACGGCGCAGGCGAGCAGCGTCTCCCACATCGGCCAGCCGAACAGCACGTTGGCGATCTTGGCCGCGGCGAGGTTTACGCTCGCCATGATCATGCAGTTGAAGAACAGGCCGAGGTAGATCGCGCGGAAGCCACGGACGAAGCTCGCGGCTTTGCCCGAGTACCGGATCTCATAAAACTCAAGGTCGGTGAGGACCTTCGACCGCCGCCAAAGCCGCGCGTAGAAGAAGACCGTCATCATCCCGGTGAGCAGGAAGGACCACCAGGCCCAGTTGTTCGCCACGCCCTTCGTGCGGACGAGGTCGGTGACGAGGTTGGGGGTGTCGGTCGAGAAGGTCGTCGCGACCATCGAGACCCCGACCAGCCACCAGGGGGCGGCTTGTCCCGAGGTGAAGAACTCCTTCGTGCTTGACCCTCCACGCCTCGTGAAGAGGAGCGCCGGGAGGAACGCCACCAGGATCGAGACGACGATGACGGTCCAGTCGAGGGGAGTGAGGGTCATTGCGGGGACGGCGGGAGGCGAAGGGCAGACGGCAGACGGCAGACGGCAGACGGCAGACGGCAGACGGCAGACAATCCTGCGCGCCCGCGCGCGGGCGGGACGTTAACCCTCGCCGGTGCATCGCGCACGAGGGCATGTGAGACTGGCCCGGGACGCTGCACCCCTGCCAACTTCTGTGCATGCGCCGACTTGCCCTGCTCCTTGCCCTCGCCGCCCCGTCCGCCGGGGCCCAGGTGGGCTCACTTCTCCCGGTTCCGTCCAGCGTGACGTCAGGGAGTGGCCGCCTGGTCCTCGACACGACCTTCCGCGTGGCGATCACGCGGTTCAGCGATGACCGGCTGCGTCGCGGGGTCGAACGGGCCATCCTCCGGCTCGAGGAACGCACGGCCGTCGAGGTCGCGCGGACCGTTGCGGCGCCCACGGCAACGGTGCAGCTACGCGTCGTGGTGGACGGGGCGGGCGACCGCATCCAGTCGATCGACGAGAACGAGAGCTATGCCCTCGACGTCTCGGCCGACGGTGCCACGCTCGCGGCCCCGACGGTCGTGGGCGCGCTCCGCGGCCTGGAAACGCTGCTCCAGCTTATCACCAGCGATGCGTCGTCCCACTACCTGCCCGCGGTGACGATTCGCGACACGCCACGCTTTCGCTGGCGCGGCCTGCTCGTGGACGTCGGGCGTCACTTCATGCCGGTCGAGCAAATCAAGAAGACGCTCGATGGCATGGCCATGGTCAAGCTCAACGTCCTCCACTGGCACCTGAGCGAGGACCAGGGTTTCCGCGTCGAGAGCAAGCGCTTCCCGAAATTGCACCAACTCGGGAGTGACGGCGAGTACTACACGCAGGACCAGCTCCGCGACGTGGTGGCCTATGCCCGCGATCGGGGCATCCGGGTGGTGCCGGAGTTTGACATGCCCGGCCACTCGACCGCCTGGTTGGTCGGGTATCCGCAATACGCCTCGCGCGCGGCACCCATCAGCATCCGCCGGGCGTGGGGCGGGGCGGACGCCATCTTCGACCCGACGAAGGAGGCGACCTACACCTTCATCAGCCAGTTCATCGGCGAGATGGTGCGCATCTTCCCCGATGCCTATTGGCACATCGGCGGCGATGAGGTCGAGGACAAGCACTGGAACCGCAATCCGCGTATCGTCCGGTGGCGCCGCGCGCGCGGCATGCGAAACAACGAAGAACTGCAGGCGCACTTCAACCAGCGCCTCATGCGCATCCTGCGCACCTACAACCGGCGCATGGTCGGGTGGGATGAGATCCTCCACCCCAAGGTGCCAGCCAATACCGTGATCCAGTCCTGGCGCGGGACCAACTACCTGCGCGATGCCGCGAAGCGCGGCTTCACCGGGATTCTCTCGGCGCCGTACTACCTCGACCACATCAAGCCGGCCACCGATTTCTATCTTGCCGATCCCATCCCGACCACCACCGACCTGACGGCCGAAGAGCAGCAACGTGTCCTTGGCGGCGAAGCCTGCATGTGGTCCGAGTTCGTCTCCTACGAAACCACCGACTCCCGGCTGTGGCCCCGGCTTGGCGCGGTGGCGGAGCGTTTGTGGTCGTCCCAATCGGTCACGGATGTCCCGGACATGTACCGACGCCTGGATATCCTGGCCGGCCGCCTGGAGGCGCGAGGGTTCCGCGTGCAGTCGCACAGCGCCCGGATGCTCCGCAAACTGTTCCCGAGCGGCGACCTCGCGCCCCTCGAGTCATTGCTCACCGTCGCGCAGCCGCCACACTTCGGCCAGGCCCTCAACGGCAAACAGACGACGCAGCTGCACCCGCTGACCCGGATTGTGGACGCCGCCCGCCCCGATCCGCCGGCCCGCTGGATGACCGAGCGCTTGGTTCGGCAGTTCGTGGGAAATAGCATGGACCCCGTGTCGCACGATTCGCTCACCGTGCTCATGATGCGCTGGAGGGCACTCGCCCCGGTGATTCAGGAGTTGGCAGGCGCCACACCGGCCATCGGCGAAGCGGTTCCGGTCGCCGTCGCCCTCGAACGCACCTCGGCGATCGGCCTGGAAGCGATGGGGTTCGTCCGGAGCGGGACCAAGCCCGATTCCGCATGGCTTGCGAACGCGACGGCAGACCTCAAGCGCTTCGACCAGCCGCAAGGTCTGCTGCGGGTGTCGGTCGTCCCCGAGGTCCGGAAACTCGTGGCGCTGCTTCAAGGTGTGATCCAATAGCGAGCACGCCTGGGGTGGCGGCCGGCCGCGAACCCCGGGCACAGCGGTCGGATTATGCCTCGCCCCTGAGCTGGCGCTCGTAGAGCGCGGCGTCGAAGGAGCCGATCGACGTGGCCACGACCCCGGAGGGGTCGAATACCCATCGCTCGGAGCCGCTGATGCGCACCCGTCGCCCAGTGCCCCCCGGGCCGGCGTTCGTGCCTGTCAGCGTCCAACGGTACTCGACGGCTTGACCCTCAATCCCGAGACCATCCATGGTCACTTCGAGGTCGGGAAACGCAGTCATGAACCCCCGGGCCGATTCGGCGACTGCAGCTCGACCCACCGACGGGGGGCCGCCGTTGATGGTCAGGGTGCCGTCGAGGGCGAAGAACGAGGCAACGGACTCCGGGTCCTGACTGCACCAGGCCTGGGTGTACCTCGTCGCAAACAGCTGTAGTTGATCCGGCGTCATCGGGATACGGAGGGGCAGCGTGTTTCGAACCGCGCCCACAGGTCTACCTCGGATTGCGCCGGTGCGGAAGGCCGTCCTCACCGGGATTCACATCTCCGGTCTGGCGGCGTCCCACGCCCGAACGCCAGACTGTCGGCGCGCGTACAACTCACACGTATGCCTATACCTATTGGATCTCTCGCCGTCCTCGGCGCTCTCGTCTTCGCCGGGGCCGGATCGCTCGCGGCCCAGCGGCCGGACTCGGTTCGCCTTTCCATGGAAGACGCCGTCCGGCGCGTGGTCCGCGAGTCCGACGAGGCGCGGATCGCCCAGGCCCAGGTGGAGGTGACGGACGCGCAAATCACCACCGCCCGCGCCGCCGGGCTTCCCCAGGCGCGGCTCTCTTCCCAGTACAGCCAGGTCCTGCGGAATGCGCGGGCCGAAATCGTTGGACAGAGCATCTTTGGCCAGAACTACAACTACACAGGGAACGTCAACTTTTCGCAGGTGCTCTTCCAGGGTGGGCGCGTCTTTGCCGGGGCGCGGGCGGCGGGTGATGCACGCCGGGCGGCCTCGCACAATCGTGCCGAGACAGAGGCAACACTCGCGGTCGACGTCCAGCGGGCGTACCTGAACGCGCAGCTCGCGCGCGAGTTGCTGCAGATCCAGGAGCGCAACGCGCAGTTGGCGTCCGAGCGGCTGACCCTGGTCGAGCAGCTCGAGCGCGGCGGTCGGGCGTCGCGCTTTGACGTCCTCCGCTCCCGGGTGGAGCGGTCGAACCTCGAGCCGCAGGTCCTGGCGGCGCGGAATGCGGTGGAGCTGGCCATCATTGAGCTGCGGCGCATCCTGAACCTCCCATCGACGACGACGGTCGCGCTGACCAGTGCACTGGATACGGCAGGGCTGCGCGCCGTCGCAGCGACCGTGAGCGCCGACTCCACGACCAACCCACTGCGCGCGTCGGAACGGGCGGCGCAGTCGAGCCTCGAGGCGCGGCGCGAGGGGATCAAGGTCGCGCGCGCCGACCTCATGCCGACGGTCACGGCGTTCTTCCAGACCGGGTATACCGCCCTGCCGAGTTCCAACGGCTTCCCGACGGTGTGGGGGCGCACGTCCTTCGCCAACTGCGGCACGCCCAACCCGGCGCGTCCGTGCCAGAACAACGGCTGGTTCGAGGACCGCAACTTCGGGTTACAGGTGGCCTGGCCGTTGTTCGACGGGTTGCGCAGTAAGGGCAACATCGACCTGGCCCAGGCCCAGACCAAGCTTGCACAGCTCCAGCTGGACCAGGAGCGGGAGCGGGTGTCGGTGGAGCGCTCGCGCACTTGGGCGGAGTTCCGCCGGGCCGAGGCAGCGTTCGATGCCCAACGCGAAAATGCCTCTCAGGCCGAGGAAGCGTGGAAGATCGCGGCCTTGCGCTTTGAGCGCGGGTTGTCGACGCAGCTCGAGGTGGCGGATGCCCAGCTCCTCCTGCTCACGGCCCGCACCAACGCGGCGCGGGCCAGCACCGAGTTCTACCTCGCGACCGCCGACCTGGCGCGCGCCCGGGGGCTGCCGATTCCGTTGCCGCCCACTCGTCCGACTTCACGATAGAGGTGTTCGTGTTCCGATTGACAATCGCGCGCGCATGCGGCGCGCTGCTGGTCCTCGCGGGTGGTGCGTGCAACCGCGAGGAGGCCTCCGGGGCGCCGCCGGGTGGCGGCGGCGGCGGGGGGGCGGCACCGGCAGCCCAAGGAAAGGCCGGTGGTGGGGCACCAGGGGGACCGGGTGGTGGCCGTGCGCCAACGGTCCTTGGACCCACCGACGTGCTGGAGGTGACGAACGGGTCCATCGAGGCGGTGCTGTTGATCAGCGGCGACCTCAAGCCGATCGAGGAAATCGCGGTTCGTGCACGCATGGAAGGCGACGTGACCGCGGTGCTCGCGCGCGAAGGGGATCGCGTGACGCGCGGCCAGGTGCTGGTGCGTTTCGAGAACGCCGTGCAGGAGGGTGACCGCGCATCGGCCCAGGCGGAAGTGGAGTCGTCAAAGGCCGATGTCGCCAACGCGCAGTGGAACGCCGATCAATCCGCGGAATTGTTCAAGGCGGGCGCGATCCCGGAACGGGACCTGCGGACCGCGCAGCAGACCCTGGCCGCGTCGCAGTCGCGCCTCGCGGCCGCGGACGCCCGGTTGCGCGGCGTGGCGCAGGTCCTGGAGGACACGCGGCTGGGATCCCCCACGACCGGTGTCGTGTCCACCCGTGCGGTGGAGCCGGGAGAACACGTGACGCGCGGCGCCACCCTCATGACCGTGGTGCGCAACGACGTCTTGGAGCTGGAGGCGGCCGTGCCGTCACGGCAGGCGGCGGAGTTGCGGGCGGGGCAAGCAGTCAAGTTTGCGGCAAACGGCCGACAGCTCGAGGGGAAGGTTGCGCGGATCTCGCCGACCATCAACCCGGCGAACCGCACGTTGACCGTGTACCTGCAGGTGCCGAACCCGCGTGGGGAGATGCGTGGCAACACCTTTGCCACGGGTCGGGTGGTCACCAAGCGGGTGGACAACACGATTGTTATCCCCGCGGCGGCATTGCGCCAGTCCGCAACCGGTGGCCAGTCGTTTGTCTATCGTATCGTCGACGACAAGGTGGATGTCGCCCAGGTGGAGCTTGGCGTGGGTGACGAGCAGGCGGCGACGGCGCAAGTGTTGTCCGGACTTGCGGTGGGCGACCGGATCATCGTCGGCAACCTGGGGGCCTTGGGGCGCGGCATGCCGGTGCGGGTCGTCTCGGCTGAACAGGGCCGCGGTGGCGGTGCGCGGGAAGCTGGGGCCACGGGGGCACGGTCCGGGGCGAATGGTGGGACACGACCGTCGCGCGGTGGCGACTCGACCAGCACGCGGCGCCCTCCGGGCGATGCCGCGGCAAAGCGTTAGGCGGAGGCGCCCATGTACCTCACAGAAGTCTCGATCAAGCGACCGGTCTTCACCACCATGATGATGGTGGCGCTGGTGGTCTTTGGGGTGGTGGCGTACCAGCGCCTCGCCGTGGACGAATACCCGGATATCACGTACCCCATCGTGATGGCGAACACCTCGTATCCCGGTGCGTCGCCCGAAGTGATGGAGCGCGATGTGTCGCGCCCGATCGAGGAAGCCCTCAACACGGTGCAGGGGATCCGCGAGATCACCTCGACGTCGTCCGAGGGCAACTCCAGCGTGCGCGTGATGTTGCAGCTCGGGATGGACCCGCTGGAAGCGCAGCAGGAGGTCATCGCCAAGCTCGCCCGCATCCGCCGCCAGCTGCCCCCGGATATCGACGATCCGGTCATCAATCGCTTTGATCCCAACGATCGGCCGATCATGGCCGTCGCGATGACCAGCAGCGAACGCCCGCTGCGCGACCTGACTGACCTGGCCGAACAGACGATCAAGCCACGCTTCGAGAGTGTGTCGGGGGTGGGTGGGGTGAACGTCAACGGCGGCACGACACGCCAGGTGCGCGTGCAATTGAATGCTGACGCGCTCGTGGCGTATGGCATCTCGCCGGCGCAGGTGTCGCAGGCCCTCGCGCGCGAGAACACCGAAACGCCGGCCGGGCGGGTGATCCGGGGCGAGTCCGAGCGCATGGTGCGGGTCACGGGCAAGATCCGGGACCCACGCGCCTTCGCCGACGTCGTCATCGCCGTGCGGAACGGCGCGCCGATTCGCGTGCGCGACGTGGCGACGGTCGAGGACGGCGTCGCAGACCGTCGCTCGGCCTCATTCATCGGCGAGACGCCGTCGGTCACCCTGGAGGTGCTCAAGGTCACCGGGTCCAACACGGTGGCGGTGAGCGATGGGGTCAAGCGGGTGGTGGAGGAGGTGCAGCGCACGCTGCCACCCGACATCAACTTGACCCTCATTCGCGACGACTCGATCAAGATCCGGCATTCCCTCGCCGATGTGCAGCTGTCGATCATCCTCGGCGCTGTGCTCACCATCCTGATCATCTACCTGTTCCTGAACTCGTGGCGCTCGACGGTCATCACGGGCCTCACCCTCCCGGTGTCGATCATCTCGGCCTTTTTCGTGATGTGGATGTTCGATTTCACGATCAACACGATGACCCTGCTGGCGCTGTCGCTCGCCATTGGGCTGCTCATCGACGACGCGATCGTGGTGCGCGAGAACATCGTGCGCCACATCGAGATGGGGAAAGGCCACCTCGAGGCCTCCCTCGAGGGGACGAAAGAGATCGGCCTGGCCGTGTTGTCCACGACCCTGGCCGTCGTGGCCGTGTTCATCCCGGTGGCCTTCATGGGAGGCCAGATCGGCAAGATCTTCTTCCAGTTTGGCGTGACCGTGGCCTTCGCGGTGCTCGTGTCACTGTTCGTGTCGTTCACGCTCGACCCGATGCTGTCCAGCGTGTGGGCAGATCCCGAGGTCGAACACGGTGGCCACGACGAGACGCGCCGCCGGACGCGTAACCCGATCCGCAAGTTCGCCTTTGCCTTTGACGCCTGGTTCGAACGCACGTCGGAGCGGTACAAGCGCGGGCTGGACTGGGCGCTCGACCGTCGCTGGCTGATGGTGGGTGTCGCGGTGGCGTCGGTGGTCGGGGCGTTCATGCTCTTCCCCCTCCTGGGGTTCACCTGGCTCCCGGACTACGACAGCGGCGAGTTCAACGTCTCGTTCAGACTGCCCCCGGGTTCACGACTTGAGTACACCACCGGCAAGGGCCAGGAGATCCAGCGCTTTCTCGCCTCGCAACCCGAGGTCGAGTTCACCTCGCTCAATATCGGCGGCGGCGGTGGGTTTGGCGGGCGCGGTTCGAGTGGGGGGCAGATCTTCGTGCGGCTCAAGCCCATTGGTGAGCGCGACAAGTCAATGTTCGACATCCAGACCGAGTTGCGCCGCAAGCTGGCGGGCATCCCCGGGGTGCGTCCGACGATCACCGGGAACATGTCGATCTTCGGCGGGATGCGGCAGCCGATCCAGATTTACGTGCAGGGCCCGGAACCTACACGACTGAAGCTGGCCGCCGAACAGGTCCTGACCACCATGCGCACGGTGGAGGGGTCGGCCGAGCCGCAATCGAGTGACGATGGCGAGATCCCCCAGCTGGATGTGCGCGTGGATCGGCAGCAGGCCTGGGCGGCCGGGTTGGCGATGCAGACGATTGGCTCCACCCTGCAGCCCCTCTTTCAGGGGCAGCGCGCAACGCGTTGGGAGGACCCCAACGGGTACTCGCACGACGTGATGGTGGTGTACCCGGACTCGGAACGGGTCAGCGCCGAGGACGTTGCGCAGATTCCCTTGCTCAGCAACAACTTTGATGCCCGCACGGGGATGGCCGCGACGGTCCCGTTGGCGCAGGTCGCCGAGATTCGGCCGGGCGTGGGACCGCAGCAGATCGAGCGCGGCTACCTCGAGCGTCGCGTGACCATCTCGGCCGGGGTCCTGCCCGGGTTCCAGATGGGGAACGTGGCCGACGACGCGCGTGCGAAGATCAACGCGATCGGCCTCCCCACCGGGTACCGCACCATCTTCGGTGGGGACGTGCAGAACCTCACGGAGACCAAGGGGTATGTGGGCGAGGCGCTCGTGTTGGCGGTGGTGTTCATCTACCTGATCATTGCGTCGATCTTCGGCTCGTTCATCCAGCCGTTGTCGATCATGCTGGCGCTCCCGCTGTCGTTCCTTGGCGTCGCCCTGGGACTGCTCGTCACCGGCGGATCACTCAATGTGATGTCGATGATCGGGATCATCATGTTGATGGGGCTCGTGACGAAGAACGGAATCCTGCTGATCGACTTCGTGAACAAGGAGCGGGAGCGTGGGATCGACCGCCGCAACGCGATCCTCAATGCCGCGCGGATCCGCGTGCGACCGATCATCATGACGACGGCCGCGATGATCTTCGGCATGTTGCCGCTGGCGTTCGCGCTCGGCGAAGGGGCGGAGCAACGCGCGCCAATGGCGCACGCGGTGATCGGCGGCCTCATCACGTCGACCTTGCTCACGCTGTTCATCGTTCCGGTGGTCTACACGATGCTGGACGACCTGTCGAACAAGGTGCTGGGACGAAAGGCGCCGGCGGCTCAGGTCTGACAGGGCGGACGGTCGCCCGCTCGTGGGGCTGTTGTCGCAGCGGTGCTCGTTGGGGATGAAATGATGACGCACGACGCGAGGGAGTTGGTCACCCTTGCCTCGTGCGTCTCTTCATTCCCCCTTGCGCCCTCGGCCCCGCCGAGCCGAACCTATGGGCATGCCCGCCCCGCTGCAGGAGTACTACACCGTGGCCGACGTCCTCGCCCTGCCGAGCGACGGGAATCGCTACGAACTCGCGTACGGGAAGCTGCTCGTGAGCCCGTCGCCTGTTTACCGGCACCAGGATGTACTGGGAAGGCTGTATCGCGTGGTGGCGGACTACTGCGACAGGCACGGATGCGCAGTTTCCAGTGGTCGAGCGCGAGCGCGTGAGCTGGTGGCCAGCCGGTGCGGCGTCCCCGCTGCTGATCGATCTGGCGTGGCTCTTTGCTGACTGACCAGGCGGACCGGTAAGGTGGTGGGGGCATCGGCGCCCCCACCATCCGTCCCCGCTTAAGAGATCGTCTTCCGCGGCGCGACGTACACCGGAGGCAACCCCACCTCCTGCAAGAGCTTGTTCAAGGCGGCCAGCTCATTCACCTCCAGGGCCTGCAGCCGCTGCAGCTGCACCTGCAACTTGCCGTTGAGGTCGTTGTAGATCTCCCCGTGCTGCTTTGTCGGGGTGTAGTCTCCCGTCTGCACCTGCATGTTCAGGGTGATGAACATGTTGTAGAGCTTGATCGGCATGTCGAGCGTGCACTGGTCCACATGGCAGCCGATCTCGTACAACTCCTCGCGCACCTTCTCGAACTTGCCGCGCACGTCCTTCGCCAGCGAATCCACGCGCTTCGCGAACGCCTGGTCCTTGGCCTGGGCGACGCGCTTGTCGATCTGTTGCTGCACGTCCTCGGTGCGCTGCGAGTTCTCGGTGATCTCGGTGATCCGGTCGCGCACACGCAGGGCGGCCGCGTATTGCTCCGTCAACTCGGCCGTGGTGCTCTTGACGCGCGGATCGGCGATGACCGCGAACCGGCGGGTCAGCGAGTCCTTGCCGGCGATGAGCCGCACAGTGTAGGTCCCCGGTGGGACGCGCGGGCCGCTTGTCGAGCCAAAGTCGAGAACCGTGTTGGGCAGTCGCTTGGGCTCCTCGACCTGCAGGTCCCACACAAACCGGTTCGACCCGGCGCGCATCGGCACCTGCTCGGTGCCCGGCATGAAGGCGAGTGCGCCGGCCTTCTCGTCGTCCACCTTCTTCGCCAGGGAGTCGGCGGTCGTCTTCAGGGTGTCGGGCTTCTTCGCCGTGCTGGTGAACGCTCGCACCACCTTGCCGCTGCCGTCGACAAACTCGAGCTTCACCTCACCCGTCGGACGCTCCTTGAACCAGTAGTCGATGTACGCGCCGCCATGGGGATTGCTCCCCGCGGTGTTGGTGCCTCCGCGCGGGCTCCCGCGCCAGCGCACTGCCGTCGCCGGCTGAAAGAGGTGCACCGGCTTCGCCGCAATGCTGTCCGCCATCTGGCGGATCGGGGACAGGTCGTCGATCAGCCAGAAGGCGCGCCCGTGCGTGGCGGCGATCAGGTCGTTCTCGTGCACCTTGAGGTCGCGCACGCTGACTCGCGGAAGATTGAGCTGCAGCGGCTCCCAGTTCGCACCATCGTCGAACGAGACGTGGACCCCGAGCTCGGAGCCCGAGTAGAGCAGCCCCCGGCGCTTGGGGTCCTCACGCACAACGCGGGAATAGGCATTGGACGGGATCCCCTTCGTGATCAACGTCCAGCTCTTCCCGTAGTCCGTGGTCTTCCATAGGTACGGGGTGAAGTCGTCCTGTTGGTACCGATTGGCGGCGATGTAGGCGACAGCGCCACTGTGCGGCGATGGATCGATGTGCGCCGTGCGGGTGAACTTGCCGTAAGCCGGCGGCGTGACGTCCTGCCAGGTGGCCCCGTTGTCACGGGAGATGTGCACCTTCCCGTCATCGGAACCGGCCCACAACACCCCCTTCTCGACGGGCGACTCCATGAACGCATACACCGTCGCGTACCACTCGGCGCCAGTCATCTCCCCGTGAATGGGGCCACCGGTCCGCTTGAGGGTGTTGGGGTCGGCGGTCGTGAGGTCCGGGGAGATGCGTTCCCAGCTCGCCCCCTCGTTGCGCGAACGCCAGACATGCTGCGACGTCACGTAGAGGGTGCTCGGGTCGTGCGGCGAGATCAGGACCGGGAAGGTCCACTGGAAACGATGCGGCACCTCGCCCGCCCCGTACCCGTCGTAGTTCATCAGGCCGACCGAGATGTCGCGCTCCTGGCGGGTGCGGTGGTCATAGCGGGAGAACATCCCCATGTAGCACCCGCCGTAGGTGACCATCGGGTCGCGCGGGTCGATCGCGATCGTCGCGTTCTCGCACCCTGCCGTGTTGTAGTAGTCGCGCTCACCGATGCCGCCGTCATCCGACCGGCTGAGCACCGACACCGCGGAGTTGTCCTGCTGGGCTCCGTAGATCCGGTACGGCCACTGGTTGTCGGTCGTGACATGGTAGAACTGCGCGGTCGGCTGGTTGGACATCGTCGACCAGGTCTGGCCGCGATCGAACGAGATGACCGCGCCGCCATCGTTACCGTTGATCAGGCGCTTGTTGTCCTTCGGGTCGACCCACATGATGTGCGTGTCGCCGTGGGGGACCCGCACCGTCTGGAACGTTCGCCCGCCGTCGGTGGAGCGCATCACCTGCAGGTTCATCACGTACACCGCGTTCTCGTCCAGCGGGTCGGCGGTGACGGCGCTGTAGTACCAGGCGCGGACCCAGAGGCGCGGGTCGGATCCCACGCGCTGCCAGGTGTCGCCGGCGTTGTCCGAGCGAAACATTCCGCCGGACGAGTCGGGCGCCTCGATGCTTGCGTAGATGCGACGCGGGTTGGCCGGTGAGACATCGATACCGATCTTGCCTAACGGCTTGCGCGGGATCCCCTCGTTGAACGTCAGCTCCTTCCAGGTGTCGCCGCCGTCTGTGGTCTTCCAGATGCCGCTGCGGCCGCCCCCGGCATCCATGGACCATGGGGTCCGCTGGAACTTCCACATGGTGGCATAGAGGATCCGCGGGTTCGACGGATCCATCGACAGGTCGTTGGCCCCGGTCGAGTCGTTGAGGAACAACACCTTCTTCCAGTTCTTGCCCCCATCCGTTGTGCGAAAGACGCCGCGCTCCGCGTTTGGGCCGAAGGCATGTCCGATCGCCGACACAAAGACGCGATCCGGATCGCGCGGGTCGATGACAACGTCCGTGATCTGGTGCGTGTCGGGGAGGCCAAGGTGCTGCCAGGTGTCACCAGCGTCGGTGGAGCGGTAGACCCCGGTACCAAAGGTGAGGTCTTCCCGGAGCTGGGATTCGCCGGTGCCGACGTAGATCACGTTCGCATCCGATGGTGCCACGGCGATGGCGCCTACCGAGGAGATGTCGGTCTTGCCGTCGGTGAGGTTCACCCACGAGGCTCCACCGTTCACGGTCTTCCACACGCCGCCATTCACGGCGCCGTGGTAGAACACCATTGGACGGGTCGGGTCGCCGGCGACAGCATCCACGCGTCCACCGCGGATCGGGCCCACGTTGCGCCAGTACATCCCCTTGAACGCGGAGCGTGTAGCCGTCGGGGAGGAGTAAACCGTCGCCGAGTACGGTGTCGCGGCGGGGGCGGCGGGCGCCGCGGGGCGGGCGCGTTGGCCCTCCAGAATCGCGGGGAGCACAGCGAGGAGCAGTGCGGCGCCGCGGCGTGCGCGTGGGCGGCCAAAGGGCTGCGGGTTCATTGAGCGCATGGGACGGGAGTTCGGGCGATCCAGGTTCGGGCCGGCCAACATGGCGGCCGCCGCTGGAATGACGGCGGGAAATCTACCCTTGGACCCGCGGGTTTCGGCTCGCGGGTAAGGCTGCGGCGCCGCATCTTCGGGGCGATCCCACCCAGACTCCTCGTGCGCCGATTCGTCCGCTCCCTCGTACCGCTGCTCCTCCCCGTGACCCTCGCCGCGCAGGCCGTCCCATCGTGGCGCGTCGACACGGTGCGGGCGCCCGGTCCACGCCTCGACTTCACGGCGACTCGCGGCACGTGGATGAACGTGGACGTTTCGCCAGACGGTCGCTCGATCGCCTTTGACCTCCTCGGCCATGTGTACGAGCTGCCCCTCGCCGGAGGAGAGGCCCGCGCGCTTACGCGCGGCAGCAGCTGGAACATGCAGCCGCGGTATAGCCCCGATGGCGCGCGCGTCCTGTTTACCTCCGACAGAGGGGGGATGAACGCCCTCTGGGCGCTCACCCGCGGTGGCGACCAGGTGGAGCAGCTATCCAAGGGGTCGCAGTGGACCGCGGGGGGCTCGTGGTCAGCGGATGGGCACGCCTTCTTCGCCACCGTCATGGACCTCGGCGCTCGCTTCTCGGCCGTTCGACTGGACCAGTGGGGGAATCGGCTCGAGTTCGTGCGGCCAGCGGTCTTCACCCCGCCGACGCATTTCGTGGAGGCGGGCGGCAAGGTGTACTACTCGATTCCGGCAGGGGCCGTGTATGCCGCCGGCTTCCAGGTGCGCTCGTACGACCTTCGCACCGGGGAGACGTCCACCCTGGTGGCACGACCCGGCGGGGCCTTCTCACCCACGCTGTCACGCGATGGCCGCTACCTCGCCTATGCCCATCGCGACGACAAGGCCACGCAGCTCGTGCTGCGCGTGCTGGGGACCGGCGCGGAGCGCGTGCTCCTCCCCGCGCTGGATCGCGACCGCCAGGAGGCTGGGGCCGGCACCGGGTATGGTGCCCATCCGCAGATGAGCTTCACCCCGGATGGGTCGGAGATCGTGCTTGCGAGGGACGGCAAGCTCATCGCCGTTCACACCCAGCGCGGTGCGGTGCGGGAGATTCCGTTCACGGCACCGGTGCAGCGGCAGCTGGCACAGCGATTGGCGTTCCCGGTCGCGGTCCCCGCCGAGGGGACCACGCGGACGCGATCGCACCGATTCGGGATCGCCGTTGATGGTGGTGTCGTGTACGAGGCGCTGGGCGACTTGCACCTCATGGCCGGGACGCAGCGCACCAACCTGACCAACAGTGCCGCGCATGAGTCGAGCCCGGTGTTCGATCCGGGGAGCCGGACCTTGTACTACGCGACGTGGGACGATGACTCGCTTGGGGCGGTCTGGTCGCGCCCCCTTGGCGGTGGCACGCCGCAGCGCCTGACGACGGTCCCGTCCCAGTACGGGTCCCTCGCCCTCTCGGCGGACGGGCGGTCACTGGCCTACATTCGGGGAGCAGGGGAGTTGCAGCGTGGGGAAACCACGATCGACGAGCAGCTCACCTTTGACCTCATGGTCCGAGGCCCTGACGGGTCGGAGCGGCGCGTGGCGGGGGTGTCCATGGCGGGGTCGAACCACATGGGGACCGCCGGGCAGCCCCCGGGCGTGAGCTTCACGCCCGACGGTAGCCGGATCTACTACACGGAATTTGCAGGTGACACCCTCTATCTCCGGCGCGTGCGCCTCGACGGCGAGGGGAAGGAGACGTTGTATGCCTTCCCGCACGCAGTCACGGCCAACGTCTCGCCCGATGGGCGTTGGGTCGCCTTCCGTGAATACCAGCGGAGCTTCGTGACGCCGTTCGCCTTTGCGGGACGCACGGTCGCCATCAGCGCCTACGATCAGCTGGGCCCCGCCTTTCGTGTTGACGCGAACGATGGGGGATACCTCGGCTGGTCGCGCGACGGCGCCCGCGTGCACTGGACCCGGGGAACGGGCTACTACGAGAAGGCGGTGGCCGAGATCGTGGCCGCGCGCGGGTCACCGACACGCACCGACCTGTCGTTCGACTTTCTCGTCGATCGCCCGAGCGGGACGATTGCGCTCACCAACGCGCGGGTTGTGACGATGGACGCGCGTCGCACCGTGCATGAACGCGCCACGGTCATCATCACCGGCAACGTGATCTCGGCCGTCGGCCCCTCGGTGCGCGTCCCCGCCGGCGCGCGCACCTTCGACCTGCGGGGCCGCACGGTGATTCCCGGGATGATTGACGCGCACGCCCACTACAACCCGACGCTTTCGACCCTCCACACCGTGGAACAGCGGCACCAGGGGCTGCTGGCGAACCTCGCGTACGGTACGACGACGATGTACGAGGTCTACGGGAACGTGTACAAGGACTTCCTCGTCTCGGACCTGCAGCGGAGTGGCGCCATTCCCGGAGCGCGCCTGTTCTCCACGGGCAATCCGATTTATGGCCTGCGCACCTACCGACCAAAGATCTTCCGCCCGATCACGTCATTGGCGGACGCCGAGGAAATCGTACGCTTCAACAAGGACCATGGGGCGACGGCCCTGAAGGACTACGTCCAGTTTGGTCGCGCGGCGCGACAGCAGCTGTACGAGGCGGCACGGTCCATGGGGGTGAACGTGGTGGCGGAGACAGCCGTCGATCCGCCGATGAATTTCACCATGCTGCTCGATGGGGTCAGCGGCCTGGAGCATACCATCGGCCTGACGCCGATCCAGGACGACGTCACGCGCCTCTGGGCGGCCAGTGGGGCTGGGAATACCCCGACGCTCATCGTCTCGTACAACGGGCCGCAGGGTGAGACGTTGTATCGGCAGTCGGAACGTCTCTGGGAGGACCCGAAGGTCCTGCAGTTCTTCCGTCGTGACCAGATGCTGGCCGGTCGGCGCCCGACGCACTTCTTTGACGACGACATCTACGCGGTGGAGATGGCGGCCGAGCTGAAGAAGCTCGCGGCGGCCGGCGTGTCGCTGCAGGGCAGCGGGCACGGCCAGCAGCACGGGCTCGACAAGCACTGGGAGCTGGAGCTGTTCGTGAAGGGCGGATTCAGCGCCCTCGATGCCCTGACCTTTGCGACGATCTCGTCTGCGCGCTACCTCGGGTTGGACCGCCAACTCGGCTCCCTCGAGGCGGGGAAGCTCGCGGACCTAGTGATCCTGGAAGCCAACCCACTTGTCGACATCCGCAACTCGCGCCGCATCGATCGCGTGATGCTCAACGGCGTGTTGTACAGCGGGAAGGATGCGGCGCGCGTGTTCCCGGATCCTCGGCCGGCGCGCCCGATGTACTTCCAGCGTTAGGCGGGTCGGCGGGAGGTGTGGCGGTCAGGGCGAGGCAAGCCGATCGAGCAGCACCGCGGCCATCGCCCGGGCGCCAACGGCGATGGCCCCTTCGTCGGCGACGTAGCCCGGTGAATGGGGCATCCCGACCCATCCCCTGGCGCTGTTCGACACGCCGAGGAAGTAGAACACGCCCGGGACCCGTTCCTGGAACGAGCCGAAATCCTCGCTGAACGCCGGGACGATCCCGGTCACGGCGCGGACGGCATCGGCCCCCAGTCGCGCGCGGATCGCCGCGGTGGCGCGCGTGGTCAAGGTGCTGTCGTTGGTCACCCCGGCGACCGCTTTCGCCTGGTAGGTCCCCTGGATCGTGACCCCCATGGGCATCAGGGCCGCAAGGCCGGCGGTGACCAGCGATTGGGCCCGCGCCCGAGAGGTCGCCGAGGCCACCGACACCGTCCCCGAGATGGTCGTCCGGCCCGGGGTGGCCTGCGGCGGCGATAACGTCAGCGCGATGAAGTCGAACGGCTGGTTGGCGAATGCCTGGTCCGGCGTGGCCGTGGCGAGCTGCTGAAGCGCCTGCAGGGTGATGTTAGTCGCCACCGAATGGTCACCGGCACCAGTGAGCGTGACCGTGAACGGATCGCGGCCGGCCATCATGGGGCCGGGGGCGGTGGCGAGCGCCCCCACCTCGTATGGGGCCGTGTGCAGGCCGTAGATCGCGACCGGCCGTTCGTTCCCGAAGACCCCGGCCGCGAGCATCGCGTTGGCCCCCGTCGCCCGTTCCTCGGCGGGCTGGAAGACAAACATGACACTGCCGGCAAGTGAGTCGCGCAGGCTCTGCATGATCCCCGCCAGGGCGATGCCGATGGTGGTGTGGATGTCGTGGCCACAGATGTGGCGGACGCCGTCCGTCAGCGACCGGAACTCCACGGGATCCGGGGCGCTGGAGGGCACCGCGTCCATGTCCGCCCGGTAGGCCACCATGGGACCCGGGCGGCGCCCGCGCACGAGGGCGACGACGCCGTGCCCGCCAACTCCCGTGCGGATGTCGGTGAGTCCCAGCCGCCGGAGTTCCACCGACACGGCATGGGCGGTGCGCACCTCGTTCCCTGACGTTTCTGGGTGGCGATGGAGGTCGCGGCGAAACTCGACCAGCCGAACGGCGTCGCGTTCGAGCACGGCGCGCGCGCGGTCGTCCACTGGACCGGTGACGGCGACGGGAGGTGCCTGGGACCCGGCTGGCGAACATGCAACCAGTGCGGCTGCGAGGGCGAACAGGCGAGGTGAGCTGGTCATGGGCTGGTCGGCACGAAGGTCGGACGATGGTGGGGGTAGCACGGCTGCGGAACGCAGGCGGGACAGGGCGCTCCACCGGGTGACCGGTTGTTCCTCGGGGCGCCCGGCCATCGCATCTTGTGGGATGCGTCTCCCCATCATGGCCTTGCTCCTGGCGCCGGCTGGCGTCCTTGCCCAGTCACGCCCCGCCTGGGAGCCCGACTCCCTGGGGAATCACCGGGCGGTAGTCCAGGTGAACACCCGTGCGGACGCCGTGTTGGCGCGCCTGGACTGGAGGCGTCGCGACAAGGCGCCGGAGGAGGTGCAGGTGGTCGTGATTGACGCGGCCACCAATCGCCGAGTGGTGAATGCGGCCCGGGTGGAAATCACCCGCGAATTCGGGGAGATCGTCTTCCAGCCCCCCACCGTCCCGGGGACGTACTACATCTATTACCTCCCCTACACGGGCACCTTCCAGTCGCCGTATCCCAAGCTGGCCTGGCGCACACCGGACGATGCCCCGCAGCGCGAATGGCTCCTGCGCAACGCGCTCACCCCGGACAACTCGCGATTCCGCGGGTACCGGCAACTGCCGCCGGTGCAGGTGCTGCGCTTTGAGTCCTCCGACGCGTTCAGCACCTTCACGGATATGGAGCGCGTGGCCTCGCGCAGCGAACTGGACGCCCTCCGGCAGCGTTACAGCTGGGCGGAGTTTTTTCTCTTTAGTGAAGACCGGAACCGGCCGATCCGGATGTTCGATGAGGTGCCGCAACGATGGGCCGTCGGCGGCCCGTTCCAGGCGCACCAGGGGAACACGGATCGGGGGGAGTACTACACCTTCCAGGTCGGGGTGTGGGCGCATCGGGCGGCCTTGCCACGGCTCGCGGTCGAGATCGATGAGCTGAGGGGGCGCAAGGGCGGCGTGATTCCGCGACGGGCGTTGACCTGTTTCAACGTCGAGGGGATCGACTGGGCGGGCCAGGGGTTCAGCAAGGCGATCAGCGTCGCCGCCGGGCGCGTGCAACCCCTGTGGTTCGGCGTAGACGTCGACTCGACCCTGGCCCCCGACGTCTACGAAGGGGACGTCACGATCAGCGCCGAAGGGGTGCGGCCCCAGAAGATCCGTGTCGCGTTGACCGTCGGGGCCGCGCTGGCGGTAAACCACGGGGATGACGAACCCAGCCGGCTGACCCGACTCCGCTGGCTCAACTCGCAGCTCGCGGCGAACGATGAGCTGGTGGCCCCGTTCACCCCGATGACGCGCGAAGGGCGGCGGGTCGGCGTCCTCGGCCGGCAGTTGACTGTTGGATTGGACGGCATGCCGGAACAGGTCACCTCCACGTTCACGCCGAGTGTGACGAGTGCGCGGGGGATGCCGCGCCAGCTCCTGGCCGCACCGATGCGCCTGGACGTGACGGCGGCGGGAGGGAGATCGGTCGAGTGGCAGAATGCCTCGGTGGCCTTCGGTCCGCGCACGGATGGGGTCGTTACCTGGCAGGTGCAGCGCGAGGGGCGCGATGGGCTCACGATGGACGTCCAGGCGCGGATGGAGTTTGACGGGACCGCAGAGTACCAGGTGAGCCTGCGCGCCCGGGAGGCCACGTCGTTAGGCGACGTGCGCCTGGTGGTCCCACTCCGCGCGGACGCCGCGCGGTACATGATGGGGCTCGGCCAACCCGGAGGACGCCGGCCCGGCGCCTTTCACTGGACGTGGGACGTGGCGCGCAAGAACCAGGACGCGGTCTGGTTGGGCGACGTGAACACCGGGGTCCAGGTGACGCTCAAGGACGAGTCGTACGTCCGGCCACTCAACACCAACTTCTACCTGTCCAAGCCGCTCGTCCTCCCGCGGTCGTGGGGGAACGGTGGGCGCGGCGGATGCGATCTCTCGGTCGCGGCGGTGCCGGTCGTGGGCCCGGTCACGCGGCCCCGGGCGCCAGCCCGCGCCACGCCGGACAGCGTCGTCACGCTCAGCTGTTTCTCCGGGCAACACTCCCTCGCCGCGGGCGAGACGCTGCGCTTTGACATGCGCTTCGCGCTGACGCCGTTCAAGCCGATCGACACGGACGCCCAGTGGGCCACGCGGTACTTCCATGCCTTTGTGCCGGTGGACTCCATCGCCGGCCGCGGGGCCAACACGGTGAACGTGCACCATGCCAACCGCGTGAACCCGTGGATCAACTACCCGTTCCTCGAGCCGGCGCAGATGAAGGCCTACGTGGACAGCGCCCACGCGCGCCGCATGAAGGCGAAGATCTACTACACGGTGCGCGAGATCACCAACCATGCCCCCGAACTGTGGGCCATTCGCTCGTTAGGTGACGAGGTGCTCGCCCGTGGCCCGGGGGGCGGTGGCGCGTGGCTCATGGAGCACGGGGGCGACGACTACCTCTCGGCCTGGCATGTGGCCCCGATCCGTGATGCCGCCCTCGTCACGAGTGGCGTGTCGCGCTGGCACAACTTCTACGTCGAGGGGCTCGACTGGCTCGTGAAGCACGTCGGCATCGATGGGCTCTACATCGATGATGTCGCCTTCGACCGCACGACGATGAAGCGCGTGCGGCGCGTGCTCGACCAGGGGAATCGCGGGGCCCTCATCGACCTGCACAGTGCCAACCAGTTCAACGTCCGCGACGGCTTCGCCTCCAGCGCCAACCTCTACCTGGAGCACTTTCCGTTCATCAATCGCCTCTGGTTCGGCGAGTACTTCGACTACAACAGCAACCCCGACTACTGGCTCGTGGAACTCTCCGGCATTCCCTTTGGCCTGATGGGCGAGATGCTGGAGAAGGGCGGTCATCCCTGGCGCGGGATGACCTTCGGGATGACGAATCGCATGCCATGGTCCGGCGATCCGGCGCCGCTCTGGGCGCTGTGGGATGCCTTTGGCATGACAGGCAGCCGGATGGTGGGGTGGTGGGCGCCGGATGCCCCGATTGTGACCGGTGACACACTGGTTCTCGCGACCACCTACCTGAAGCCGGGGCGCGCCCTCGTCGCCTTGGGGAACTGGAGTTCGGACTCCCGGTCCGTTCGCTTGCGCATCGACTGGCCCGCACTGGGGATACAGTCTCGTGGGGCGCGAATCGCTGCGCCGGCGGTGCGGGAGTTCCAGGAGGCGGGGCAGTGGGCGCCGGGTGATCCGATCACCGTCCCGGGCGGGAAGGGGCTCCTCCTCGAGGTGACCGGGACCCCGGTCGCGACCCCGGGTCGGAACCGTCGCACCCCGTAAATCGTCTTCACCGGGTGCGGGACACGGAACCTTTGACAGGTGCGGCGCTGATGGTGTTGAGCTGGTGGCAGGAGGTGTGGCGGGGAGACATGGATCGCTCCGATCTCGCGATGCAAGCCGAGCACCGGATTGCCCGCTCGCGCTTCGTCCTGATGTTCGTGCTGGCGGTCTTTGGCGGCATCCTCGCCATCTCCGACCCGACCCACGTGGACTACGTGCGAGCGGTGCCGGTCAATCTCGGCTGCCTCGCGCTCGCCTTCGCCATGCTCGTGGTGACGCGACGGGGCGAATGCCCAGTGTGGCTGTCCATTGCGACCGCCATCGGCGACGTCTCGTTGGTGTCCCTCCTGCACGTGCTGGACCTGGCGCAAGGCAACCCCAGTGTTGCAGTGAACGGGCGCGTGACCTTCATGGGGTACTTCCTGGCGTTGGTGGGCACCTGCATCCGGTGGGACCGGCGGGTGGCATGGAGTGCCGGGGCGGTGGCTGCCCTGCAGTACCTCGGCATCGTCATCGCCAGTGCCCGGATGTGGCCAACGACACCGACGCGCGACGTGCTCCAGTACGGTGCCTTCGACTGGGGCGTTCAGGTCGAACGCGCGATCATGCTCGTCCTGTTTGGGTTCGTCTGCGGGCGGATTGCCGCCTGGGCCGTGACCCTGCGCGAGCATGCGACCACCGATCTCCTGACCGGCCTGATGACGCGACGCACCTTTGAGGGACGCGTCTCGGACGAGCTGTTGCGCACCCGGCGTCTCGGAACGCCGCTCAGCGTGGCGATGGTCGACATCGACCACTTCAAGCGGATCAATGACGACTACGGCCATCAGGCGGGCGATGCCGTACTCCGTGCCGTTGGCCAGGTCCTCACCGGGGCGATCCGGCGGACCGACCTCGTCTGCCGGTGGGGGGGCGAGGAGTTCGCCATCGTCTACCTCGATACCTCGGTTGAGGACGCGGCCGTCCACGTGGAGCAGCTCCGGGCCAGGGTGCGCGCCCTCCGGGTCCGCGTTGCGTCGGGGCACACGGAGATCGGGGTCACCATCTCCGCCGGACTCGCCGGGGGGACGGGGCAGATGACCCTGGAGTCGTTGGTGCGGCAGGCCGATGCCCGACTCCTGCGGGCCAAGCGGGAGGGGCGCAATCAACTGGTCACCGTCGAGGTCCCGGTTATCACGTAGCGTCGAGCGGAGCGCGGGGGTCGCGCGTAATATCCCTGTTACCCACTTGGCGCCCCGGCGCTGGAGACTCGACCCATGCTGACGCGACGCGACTGGATGCAGGTGACCGCCGGTGCCGGGCTCTCGCTCGGGCTGACCCCGCGCCTCCTGGAGGCCCTCGCGCAGGGCCAGCTCATCCGGCGGGCTATCCCCGGGTCCGGTGAGATGTTGCCGGTGATTGGTCTGGGTAGTTCGGCCACCTTCTCCCAGGTCGCCCGCGGCGAAGACGTCGCCGCGCTCAAGGCAGTGTTTCAGGCGATGATCGACCGCGGGGCCACCGTGTTCGATACGGCGCCCAGTTATGGCGCCTCGGAACAAACCGCGGGGAACATCGTGAACGAGATGGGGGCCGCCAGGAAGTTCTTCTGGGCCACCAAGCTCAATGTTGCCGGACGTGGTGCGGCCACGGCGGACCCCGCCGCCGCCAAGGCACAGGTCGAGCGCTCCTTCGCGATCTTCAAGCAGCCGAAGATCGACCTGATCCAGGTGCACAACATGGGCGACCCGGCCACGCAGCTGGGCATCCTCAAGGAGTTCAAGAAGGAAGGACGGGTGCGCTACATCGGCATCACCACCACCTCCGACGGCCAATACGGGGAGCTGGAGCAGGTGATGCGCAACGAACCCTTGGACTTCATCGGGATCGACTACGCGGTGGACAACCGCAACGTGGAGGAGCGCATCCTCCCGCTGGCGCAGGAACGAAAGATCGGCGTGCTGGCCTACGCGCCGTTTGGGCGAACCGGGCTGTTCCGTCGCGTGGGCGACCGGCCGGTGCCGGAGTACGCGCGGGAGTTCGACGCCACCACCTGGGCCCAGGTCTTCCTCAAGTGGATCATTGGGCACCCGGCGATCACGGCGGTCACTCCGGCCACGAGCCAGGCGAAGAACATGCTCGACAACATCGCGGGCGGGGTCGGTCGGTCGCCGACGGCGGCGCATCGGAAGCAGCTCGCGGAGTTCATCGATGGGCTTCCGGCGCCGGAGCGGAGGAGGAGGGAGACCGCCAGAGCGGCCAGGAGGAACGGACCGGAAGGGCGCAGCACGGGTGGTACGGGGAGCACGGGCGGCACGAGGGGCACGCGGGACCCGTGCTGCCCCAGACCCGTGCCGCCCGTGCTTCATCGGTATCTGGCACCGCCTCTTCCGCCCACTGCTGCCCCCACTTACCATCCCGCGCCCCTCACCCTTCCTGAATGTCCGAAGGTTCACGCAACCCGGAAATCCAGCACGAAACCCGGGACGACATTGCCGCCCCCACGCACGGCGAGCCTGAGCTTCCGCCGACCGCGCACCCGGTACCACCGAGTACGATCGCGCGGCTGGGAAAGAACCTGACGTTCCGCGTCCTCGTCGCGATCACCCTTGGGGTCATTGTGGGGGTGGTCGCGCCGTCATGGGGCAAGGCGATGAAGCCGGTTGGCGATACCTTCGTCAACCTCGTCCGGATGGTGATCGCCCCGATCATCTTCCTCACGATCGTCATCGGGATTGCGCAGACCACCGACCTCAAGAAGGTCGGGCGTGTCGGGCTGCGCGCATTCATCTACTTCGAGATCGTGACCACCTTCGCGCTGGCCATTGGCGTGATCGTGATGAACGTGGTGCGTCCCGGCGACGGGATCGACGCCTCGCGCCTGGCCACGGGAGACATCTCGCGCTACACCACCGCCGGTGAGCAGATGAACTGGGTGGACTTCTTCACCCACATCGTCCCGAGCAGCGTGGTTGGCGCCTTCGCCGAGGGCGAGATCCTGCAGGTGGTCTTCTTCTCCGTGATCTTCGGCGTGGCGCTGGCGTCGTTAGGCCGGACCGCCCGTCCTGTCACGCGGATCCTCGATCGCCTGATGACGGTCTTCTTCCGCATCGTCGGCATCGTCATGGTGGTCGCCCCGATCGGGGCCTTCGGCGCCATGGCCTACACCATCGGCAACTACGGCCTTGGCTCCCTCGTGGCCCTCGGGCGCCTGATGGGGACGGTGTACCTGACGATGTTCCTCTTCATCTTCATCGTCCTCAACCTCGTCGCGCGGCTGTACGGCTTCTCGCTCTGGAAGCTCATCGTCTACATCAAGGACGAGATCCTGATCGTGCTGGGGACCTCGTCCAGCGAGGCGGTGCTGCCGCGGATGATCGACAAGATGGAGAAGTTCGGTTGTGCGCGACCGGTGGTGGGCCTGGTCATTCCCGCCGGCTACTCGTTCAATCTCGATGGCACGTCGATCTACCTCTCGATGGCGACGCTGTTCATCGCGCAAGCCTACGGGGTGGACCTCAGCATCGGGCAGCAGCTGTCGGTGCTCGGGGTGCTCATGATCACCTCGAAGGGAGCAGCGGGGGTGACCGGGTCGGGGTTCATCGTCCTCGCGTCCACCCCTCGCCGCCCTGCGCGTCGTCCCGATGGAAGGGCTGGCCCTGCTGCTTGGTGTCGATCGGTTCATGAGCGAGGCGCGCGCGATCACCAACCTCATCGGGAACGCGGTGGCGACGGTGGTGGTGGCCAAGGGAGAGAAGGGCTTCGATCCCGAGGTGCACGCCGAGGCCATTCGGTAGCGGGTCGCGACGCGCGCTTCGCCTCGAGGTGGGCGGCGTCCAAACAGCCGACCACCTCTCACGACGGCCCTCGAGGACTATTCGTTGGTGAGCTTGCAGGCAAACGGGCGCCCTTTGCGGGGCGCCCGTTTGTCACATGTGTGACTCCCGCCCAAACATCATGCGATGCTCGCCGCGGCGAATACTCAGTGAGCCTTGAGGCCCTTGAGCACCGGCAGGGCGGCCTTCGCGGCCGCAGCAGCCTTGACGTCCTTCTTCTGGGAAATGTCCTGCTGTTTCTTGCGTTCCTTGGATCGTGGAGATTTGTCGCCCATGGGGTCCGCCCGGTTCGAGGATGGGCCGGCACCTCCGCCACGCCTCCTGGTCCGGCAATGAGAGCCCGGCAGGGGAACGCACCGTGCGCCGAAGCCCATCGAAGGCTATCCGAACCCGGTCACGCACACCAGTGCCCGGTGCCTGAATACTGCATTTTTCTTTTTGCCAATTTGCGCCCTGCGGATCCCTCACCGGAAAACGAAAGGGCGCCCCATTGGGGACGCCCTTTCGCCTCGCACGTCGCTGTCGCCCTATGCGTTCCGGTTGATGCAGCCGGAGAAGGTCGGCGAGTTCCGCTCCTCGAACGGGATCACGAAGTTCAGGTCCGTCCCGTAGTTCCCCGTCAGCGGCTGGGCCTGCGTTCCCGTGGGGTACACCGACTCGGCCGGGCGCTGGTACTGCCGCACCAGGCGACGGAGGTCCGCCAGGCGGTGGCCGGTGAGCCACATCCAGTAGGCCCGCTCACGGAAGAGCATGTCGACCGCGGCCGCCTGCGTCGTAGGCGCCGCGCCGGGCATGGCGCCGACGGTGTAAGTGACGGCCGCACCACCTGCGGGGTTGGGTACCGAACGCGGCGTGGTGCGCAAGGTGTTGAGCCCCGCGAACACGGCGTCACGATCGGCCTGCGTACCACCCTGTAGCCGCGCCTCGAGCTCGATGAGGCGGGCTTCGAGGCCATCAGCCACGATGATCGACGACGTGCGCCCGTACTTCCGTTGGTCCGGAAGGCGCGTGTGCAGCGAATTGAACCCGTTGCGCGTGGTGGCAGCCCAAGGCACGCGGGGATCGACTGGTGTCTGCAGGTAGGGCAGTCCGTTCGTTCCTTCGTTGTTGATCACCGTGTAGCGGGGCGCCGTGACGGAGAGGGCACCCCAGATCCGCGTTCTCCTGCCGTCCCGAGTTGGTCGAGTGGAAGGTGAGCCACTGGAAGGTCGTCGGAACACCTTGCACGGCTGCGGCCGCCTGGGCGAACTGCCCCAGGTTCAGGAGGGCACGGGCCCGCCCGATTTGCGCGGCATAGCGCACGAAGTTGCTGGTGTCGGCCTGGAGCAGGGCGGTATCCAGGCTGGCCACGGCCATTTGGAAGACCTGCTGGGTGGTAAGCTGCGGTCCTGGAGACAGCACACCGTCGGTGTTCTTCGCGAAGCCTACGCCGGAGCAGTACATCTCCCCAAAGAAGACCTCGGCGAAGCCCTTGTACAGGAACACCTCTCCGATGTTGCGCTTCGGTTCTGGTGCCACCGCGCGCAGCACGCCGGCAGCGGTTTCGGCGCCGGATCGGGCCCGATGCAAGGCGCGATACGTCCCGAGCAGGGCGGGATTGTTCTCGATCATGGTGCGCGAGGAGACCGACAGCCGGTCCTCGAAGGTGTCCGTGCTACGGATCTCGTCGGCCATGTTGCCGGTGGACACGATCACGCCATCAATCGAGCCGGAGAACGCGGCCTGGAAGTCCGAAAGGACGCCATTGCGCAGGGCGTTGGCTCCGGCAGCAGTTTTGTAGTCCTCGACATTGAGGATGTCCGGGTCGGTGACGTCCAGGATCTGGTCGGGGCTGCACCCGGCCACCGCCGCGAGGGCGATGGCGCAGGTGGCGGCGACACGGCGGGTCACATGCTTCATGGATAGGATGGAGTTCGTCATGGTCGCCTCAGAAGGTCAAGGCGAAACGGATGTTGAAGGCGCGCAGTGGCGGTGTGGAGAAGAACTCCTCGTTCCCGCGCGTGTCGCTGTTGCCCACCGTTGCTTCCGGGTCCACGCCGGTGTAGTTCGTCCACACGGCTAGGTTCCGGCCGCTGCCGATCACGCTCAGGCGTGACGCGCGCACCTTGCGCGCCCAGGTGTCCGGCAACTGATAGCTGACCGAAAGCTCGCGGAAGCGGGTGAAGTCACCCTCTTCGTAGAAGTTCGTGAAGACGTTGGCGTTGGCGGCGACAGCGGCTGCCTGGCGTTCCAGTGCGGCGGTCTTGTCGTAGAGGCCCCGGCAGGCTTGCCCGCCCTGGCACTGGTGACGCAGCGTGTTGTTCAGCTTGCGCATCCCGCCCTTGTAGTCGAACTGCGTATTGATGCGCAGCTTGCGCTTGAGCAGCTCGATGCTCGGCGAGACGGCGAACTCCTGCGTCGGGAATGACGGACCGACGTAGCTGAGCGTGTCGTAGGTGATCTCGCTGCCGACGATGATCCCGTCGCCGTTGGCGTCGGCAAACTTCATTGGGCGACCCCACATCCCGAAGAGCGGATACCCCGGCACGTTGTACTGGGTGTTCCGGTTGCCGGTGAAGATCGGCGACACCCCCTCACCGAGTTCCAGTAGCGTGTTCTTGTTCGTCGACCCGGTCACCGTGAGGTCGATGCCCGCCCACGTGCGGTCGAGCAGCCGTGAGTTCACCACCAGTTCGATCCCCTGGTTGCGGACCGAACCAATGTTCTCGAAGCGCGTCGACACGCCAAAGCCGAGGCTCGGCGCCACCTGGCGATCGATGATCGCGTCGCGCGTCTGCTTGCGATAGTACGACATCTCGAGATTGAGCTTGCCGTTCAACATGTTGGCGTCGAACCCGCCCTCGAGCTCATACGAGTATTCGGGCTTGAGGTCCGGGTTGCCGAGCGCACCCAGACTGACGCCCGGTGCCTCGACCTGGCCGGTCAACGTCGTGCCCACGCCACTGTAGAACCGCAGGGCGTCGGTGGTGCCCGGCTGCTGCCCGGAGGCACCGTAGGTCGTGCGCAAGCGGAACGTCTGCAGCCAGTTCCACTTGGGGAAGAACGCTTCCTCAGACGCCACCCACGACGCGGAGAACTTGGGATACAGCACCACGTCGAACTGGTCACCGAACGCGGAGTTGTCGTCCGCGCGCACTGCGCCAGTCAAAAAGAGGCGCTCGTTCCAGGACAACGCTGCCTCGATGTAGGTGCCGAGGGTGATTGTCTCGTCCGTCGCCTGGCTCGGGATGCGCGCCGAGGACGTGAGGGACAACGTGCGTCCGCCTGGCGGGAGGACCTCGCCGCTCGCGCCGGTGCGGGCAAAGTAGTTTCGGAAGTACTGCAAGCCCACACTCGTCTTCGAGTTCCAGCCGCCCCACAGCATCTTGTTTGCGCTGAGGCCGGCGTCCACGGTGTACTGGTGCAGCTCCGTACGCTGGTTGTTGATCTGTCCACTGCGCGCCGGGAACTGGTAGGTCCCCTGGTCGAACAAGTTGATGGCCTGGTCCACTCGGGAGGTGATATCCACCCCGACCGTCGTCCGTGCATTCAGCCACGAAGCCGGCCGGTACTGCGTCGCAAACGAGTTGACAAAGCGGTTGACGCCTTGCGTGGTGGTCCGCGAAAAAACGTCGCCCATCGGCCAGCTGCGGTAGCCAAGGAGTGGGACCCCGCGGCTGTCGGTCAGGTCGCGCCGCCCGAGTCCACCGAGAGCCGCGACCATCAAGCCGTTCCCGTTGTCCTCGTTCTGGGGTAGCCGCTGGTCACTGGTGATGAACCCGCTCGAGACTTGCAGGTCCGCCTTGGACGTAATGGCGGCGTTCAGGTTCGTGCGCAGGCTGATGCGATTGAGCTTGTTCGGGTAGACCTGTTCGTCCGGCAGGCTCGTGACGCCACGTTCCTTCATCAGGCGATCGACCTCGATCTGCGGCATCTTGTAGTTGCCCAGTTCGTCTTCCCACTCGCCTGAGCCGAAGAACTGGACACGTTCGGTTCCGCCAGAGAGCTGGGCGCCATACTGCTGGCGAATCCCGTTCGTGAGGACCGTCGTGCGATCCTCATTGAGGACGTTGACCGTGGTGACCGAGTCCATGCGGCAAGCCCCCGTCGGGACCGACGTCAGCACACAGCGCGCGCCACTCGTGCCGTTGGGGAGGGTGCCCCAGCCGTAGTACAGCAGCGGATAGGTGTTCGGGTCGTACAGGTTCCCGTTCTCGCTGTAGAAGTTCCAGACCGTCTTGCCGGCCTTCCCCTTCTTCGTGGTGATGTTGATGACGCCATTCGCCGCTTCGGTGCCGTACAGCGTCGCGGCCGATGGCCCCTTGATGATCTCGATGTTCTCGATTTCCTCGGGGTTGATGTCGTTCAGGCGCGAGGGGCTGGACCCGCCGACGCCGAGCGCCGAGCTGCCGGTGTTGGAGATGATGCGCACGCCATCCACGTAAACCAGGGGCTCGTTGCTCAGGCCGAACGATGCCTGGCCGCGGATACGGATTCGCGATCCGGTGCCCGTTGCACCCGCAGACGTCACCTGGACGCCCGCCGCACGACCATTGAGCAATTGGCCCAGGTCGCGCACCGGCGTCTCCGCGAGCTTCTCGCCGACGCTGATGGTCGAGATCGTGTTGCCCAGCTCCACCTTGCGCTGCTGCCCAGTCACCGTGGTCACTACCTCGGCGAGGGAGTACGTGACCTGGGAGAGTACGATGTCCAGCGTCGTCGCCTCACCGGCGACGGAGACGGACAACTTCTTCGCCTCGTAGCCGAGGCGCGTTACCGTGACTTCGATGGTCCCGGTTTGTACGCCCCGCAGCGTATACCGGCCGTCGTCACCACTTTGCGTGGCCGCCGCCGTACCGGCGACGAACACACGGGCCGCGCTGACCGGCATGCCGGAGCCGGCATCCGTGACCCGGCCGGTGAGTCGCGCAGCCTGCGCGTCGGCGGCGGCGCTACCGAGTAGCAGTGCCGAGAGCACCACAACGCTCCGGCGCGCCGTACGCCAGGCCCTTCGGTGGACGAGATAGGATCCCATGCGACAACTCCCTCGTTGGTGTGGGCGACCCCAGGGGATGGGGTCTGGACGACAGATACCGCGACGGCACACGAATGCCCGCTCAATCGCGGTCAAATGCCGATTGCGCTCCTCAGGCAAAGTCCGACAACTTGGTCAGGGGAGCGCGGACAGACGCTACGATTGGAGTTGGAGGCTGTCAACAATGGCCCAACCCTTTCGTCCACCCCTCCGCTCGCGGAGCTACCGGGCTACCGTTACACCCATGTCGCTTCCGTATCGTTCAGGGGCAACCTTCGGGCTCGCAGTTGGGGTGATTTGTGCCGGAGCGAGTTACGTCGCAGCTGGAACGCCGGCTTCGCCGGGCCTGAGCGCCTGGCTTCAGCTGGCGGCGATCGCGATGCTCGTTTACTCGACCCTCGCTCTCGCCGTGGCCGACCGCGCTGCCGTGTGGGGGCGTCGCATCGCGACGGCTTGCCTCGTGGTCGGCTTTGCCGCTGCCTTGCTCATCCCGGCGACCGCCCCTCGGTTTCTGGGCGTTCCGTTGGGGACGGTGTTGATGATGACCCTCGTTGGTTTCGTTCCATTGGTCGTTCTTCCACTCCTGTTCGCCCACGGCTTCCAGTCGGCACCGCGAGATGTACGGGTCGATGGAACGCGCCGGCCGGACCAGACTCCCCCGAGCCAGGGAACGCAGGACCCGACTGCGCACCCCACCCGCACGCCGCGGCAGAAATAGTGCTCCAGTCCGCAACGCTACAGTCGGTGACCCGCCCCGAGGTGGTCGGCGTCATGCTCGCCTACCTGGCCGTCGTGCTCGGCATTGGGGCATGGGCCACGCGAAGGACCAAGACCGCGGGGGACTTCTTCCTCGCCGGCCGGTCTCTGGGGCTCTTTCCCATGGCGATGGCCGCGATGTCGGCGACGCTCTCCGGCTTCGCGTTCATCGGGGGGCCGGGGCTGGTCTACTCCGTGGGACTCGGCGCCGTCTTCATTGTCCTGCCGCTCTCCATCACCAACTCACTCTCAGCCTGGGTCCTCGCGCGCCCCCTGCAATCACTGGCGGCGCAGCGATCGATGCTGACCGTCCCGGATGCCATCGGGGCGCGGTTTGCCTCGCCCGCGGCACAGGGACTGGCCGCGATTTCGATCGTCGTGGCGTGCGCCGGCTACGTCGCCACCAACCTCCTCGCGTTGGGCCTCGTCCTGGACGCCGTATTCGGTTGGGGGCTGCCAGCGTCGATCCTGATCGGGGCCTTGGTGACCGTTGCCTACTCAGTCGGCGGCGGCATCCTGGCCGGCGTGTACACCGACGTCTTTCAGGGCACCGTGATGGCGCTGGCGTCCGCAGCGGTGACGGTCCAGGTCCTGCGCGTGGGTGGGGGCGTCACCGGGATCGCCAACGACCTCATGCAGGCCGATCCGGCGTTGCTGTCGCCGTTCGGGCGCCTCTCGCCGGTCGCCGCGTTGAGCTGGTTCCTCGTGTTCGGGATCGGGGCGCTCGGTCAGCCCCACGTCATCAACAAGTTCTACATGCTGCGCGACCCGGCGCGCCTGCGCTGGTACCCGGCCGTGATGAACGCCGTTATGGCCGTCACCCTGCTTCTCTTTGTTGGGGTTGGCTTGGTCGTGCGGGCGCTGGTGCACCGCGGCGCACTGGCTCCCCTCGCCCGGCCCGACGACGCGACCTCGACCTTCCTGCTCGGATACGCCCCGGCCGCCCTGGCCGGCTTGGTGTTTGCCGGGGTCGCTGCGGCGATCATGAGTTCAGTCAACGCCTTTCTCAACGTTGGGGCGGCGGCGGTCACGCACGATATTCCCGCCTGGGTGGGCCGCCGTTGGGGTAACCCGTTGACCGCTGGGCGAGCGGCCACGCTGTGCCTCGCCGTGGTCGCGACCGCTATTGCCCTGCGATCCACAACGCTCGTCGCGTTCCTGGGGATCTTTGGTTGGGGACTCTTTGCCTCCACCCTGGTGCCCTCTGTGGCCATCGGACTCAATTGGCCCGGGGCCACGCGACAGGGCGCCATCGCATCGATCGTCACCGGCTTTGTGGTGACGGTGGGCGTGGAGAGCCTGGCCTGGGCCAAGGTGATCGCGATGCCTGCCGGCGTCAGCGGGACGGCGCTCGGCCTCGTTGGCTCAATTGGGGCCTTCCTGATCGCTTCGTGGATGACCGGTCGCGGGGCCGATCAGGTGGCGGCCGACGAGCCAGCCTGATCGGAGCGACAGGGCGTGCTGTTCAGCCGCCCTTCGGCTTTGCCTTGCGTCCAGTGCTGGAGCCCTTGTCCGAGCTACCACCGGACGAGCCAGACGACCCCGCGCGACCACTCGAGCTCGAGCCCCCTGATTCGGCCGAGCGATCGGACGAGCCACGGCCGGAGACATACCCGCGTCCCTTCACCACCTTGCCGTGTTCCTCGTCATTCACCTCGCCGGACGGCGCACGAACCACAACCACTGGCTGGCGCCCGGGATACCAGCCGTACCCACGGCCATACCCGATGCCATAGGGGTCATAGCCGTACCCCCCACCGTAATAGTCGTCGATCATGTCCCCACCGAACACAACGCGATCATCGCCGCGCAAGTCGGGCGGTGCCTCGCCGAGTCGGGTGCGGTCCAGCGCAAACACCTCGGGGTATGACAACGCCACCATGATGTCGATCACCGACGGCGACACCCCGGATTCCTCCAGCGCCACCAACTGACGCGCATCGAGCAGGAAGCCCTGCCCGCGCTCGGCCAGCCAGGTCTGCATTACGCCAACTTCCAGGTGCCGCGACGCCTCGACCACGTCGGAAGGACGCAGCGTGCCGGAGGCGGCGATCCGTGCCGCGTGCATCCCGCGGGGACGACCACGCAGCACGGTCGCGACTTCGGTCGGAATCTGCGTCGTCGCCGGTGTCTCGCGATACCGCGCCGCCCGCACGCCGACGTTGGACCCGATCGCCACGCCCTGCACGTCGATCCATTCGCCGCCGTACGACATCGCCATCACGCTGTTGGTGAGCCGCCCAACCGTACCGCAGGTGAGCGAGGTGCGCAGGTACACGCGCATGCCGGTCGCACTGATGGTCTCTGTTCCCTTGCAGTTATCACGCGTCACTCCGCGCGGCTGTCCCGTCGCATCCAGGCGCTGGCGCGAGAGCACGCTGTCGCCCACGACGGACAGGACCTCGACCGCGTGCGACGATGCGGTGGGAATGACACAGACCCGAGACGGGCTCTCCGCGCTCGTCGCGCGCGGAATCAGGTCCCAGCAGCCAATCCATGCGTCCCACGCGGAGGTCGACGTGACCTGGGCATGCGAGGCAAAGGGCGCACCGACGAGGACGGCGGCAGCGAGGGCACCGCGAAGGAACGAGTGGCGACGGACCATGGAGCGCCTCCGATTAGAACCTGAAGTAAAGCCCGATCGAGGCGTTATACCCCGAGAGGTCGATCTTGTTGAACGTACTGAAGTCCTCTCCCATCGGACCCTTGGCCCATAAATAACGCCCCTCGGCCGTCAGCCCGTAACGGGAGCCGAGCGAGAAATCGCTTCCGGCAAACGCCGTGGCGCCAAGGGACCACCCGGAGGACTCGAACTGGTCCTCGAAGATGTCGAGGGTCTGGTTGTCGACGAACTCGCCAGCCTGGGCCAGCTTGTACCAGACCGCCCCGCCACCGCCTCCCACGAAGGGAACCACCTTTCGCGGGATCCAGGCGAAACGCCCGACGGATCGGCCCGGGGAAAGCAGGGAGAAGCGTGCTGTCGCGAACAACGGCACGCGGTGGAGTTCGGTGGTCTGCAGGATGGGGAGGTCGTCCTCCCCCTCGAACTTTCGGGACTCGGACTCCGCAGTGATTCCCGCGTATCCGGAACTGAGGGCGATCTCAACGCGCGGTGCGACCCGAACCCCGAGGGCGGCGGCGACGTGGGGACTCGCAAAGTCGCCGCGCCCGAGGGTCAGTTCCGAGGTGATGAAGTCGAAGATGTCGCTCCGGGCCCGCGGTTGGGCGAACCCGGTTTCGACCGTGAGCCGCCAGGTGGGCGCCCGGAACATGAAGCCGTCCCCACTCCCCTGGGCCCGCACGGGTAGCGAGCCGAGGAGGGTGATCCCGACGAGGGCATAGAGGCGGTTGGCGGTCACGGTCGATAGGCGTCGAAGGGCCGTTGTACCCCGAGGACCCCGGAAGGGTGCGTGGGAGGCAGCTCCATTATTGAGGGGGACGGGCCGCTCCCGTCCCGAGCCGCTCCAGCAGTTCACCAAGTCGCCGGATCTCCTCGCCGTATCGCGCCCAGTCTCCCTCACGCTGGGCGGCCAGGGCGGCCTGGTAGCGACGGCGTGCCTCGGCGAGCTGCGCCTGCACGTTGGTCGCTTCGGCTGGAGAGGCGGGGGCTGGAGTCCCCGTGGCAACCTGGGGGCTTGGTTGCCCGGTGCTCCCCCCGAACAAGTCCGCCAGGGCGGCTTCGAGCGTTTCCCGCATGACGACCTGGTCCTGGAATGCGACAACCACGCGCTTGAGCTCCGGGATGCGTCCTCCCTCGGCCTCCAGGTAGAGCGGCTGGACGTACAGCAGGGCTTCGTTGATGGGGATCACGAGCAGGTCCCCGCGGATGACCTGGGATCCCCGCTGGTCCCACAGGGAGACCTGCCGCGAGATCTCGGTGTCCTGGTTGATGCGGTTCTCGACCTGGCGGGGGCCAAAGACGAGGCTTTGGCGCGGGAAACGGTAGACGCGCAGTTTTCCGTAGTTTGCGCCATCGTTGCGTGCCACCATCCACGCCGCGAGGTTGTCCTTGCCGCGTGGGGTGAAGGGCACCATGTAGATGTATTCGGCGGAGTCCTCGTCCGGCAGGCGCATCACGATGTGCCGCATGAACGGGACGGATCCATCGGCGCGCTCCACCACCGGGATCTGCCATTGGTCTTCCCGGTGGTAGAAGTCCTCGGGCTTGTCCATGTGGTAGGTCGTGAACAAGGTCGACTGGGCCCGGTACAGTTCGTCCGGGTAGCGGAGGTGGCCGCGCAAATCGGCCGAGAGGCTGTCGAGCGGGAGCAGGGTCCCCGGAAAGACCTTGTCCCACGTCTGCACGATGGGGTCGCCGGGGTCGCTGACGTACGCGGCGATCGTGCCATCGTACGCGTCGACCACAACCTTCACGCTATTTCGCATGTAGGTCATCCCTTCGGGCGAGCGCCAGGCGTAGGGGTACCGGTCCGTCGTCGTATAGGCGTCCTGGATCCACTGCAGCGTTCCGTCGGCCGCAATCACCAGGTAGGGGTCGCGATCCAGGCGAAGGAAGGGCAGCGCCTTGCGGATGCGTGACGCGATGCGGCGGTGGTACAGTACGCGACTGTCGCTCGTGATGTCACCGGAGAGCAGCACGTTGGACGAGCCAAAGTGCATGGCAAGGATCAGGCGGCGGAACAGGTTCCCCACCGGAACGCCGCCACGGCCGGCGTAACTCGTGTACTCGTTGACCTCGCCCGCGGGATAGTCAAACTCGCGCTGCTTGGTGTTCACAAAGACGAACTGGTCGGCCAGCTCACCATAGTACATTTGCGGTCGCGTAATGCGCAGGTTCCCAACGGCCGATGGCGGCAGGTCCTTCACAAAGAGGACCGGGAGGCCCTGCGGCGTCACCTGGTTGACCGGGCTCAGTGTCAGCCCCATTCCGTGCGTGAACGTGAGGTGTTCGTTGATGAAGGTGCGGGTGGGGAGTGATGCCGGGTTCAGCTCGCGCGGCGACAGCAGGACCTGGCGCAGCTTGCCGTCGATCCAGTAGCGGTCGTCGTCCACCGCGACAAAGTCATAGTAGGTGCGGATTTCCTGCAGCTGGCCGAAGGTGCGCAGGAGCGGATCGCGGTCCCACAGTCGGACGTTGTCGATCGTTGGGGCGTTCGCCCGCAGGTCGGCCAGCGAGAGGTTGGCCTCGCCTCCGAGGTCGCGGACCTCCACGCTGTCCAGCCCCCAGGCGCGGCGCGTGGCCGCGATGTGGTGCACCAGCTGCGGGGACTCGCGCGTGAGTTCCGTCGGCGCCACGACGAACCGCTGCATCACGGCGGGAAACACACCGCGTCCCAGGACGCCGATCGCGGCATACGCTCCCACGGCAACAAAGGCATGCCAGGCCACACGCTGGCGGGCACCACCGATCATGATCCACACGGCGGCGAGGAGTGCCGCCACCGCGGAGAGCCGGATGGCGGGGAGCCGCGCATGGAGGTCGGTGTAACTCGCGCCGACCAGGGGGCCCGTGGTGGAGTACAAGAGGTTGGGCGTATCGACCAACCAGAGCCTGAGCGCGGCAAGCACAAACCACACCGCGAGCACCATGCCGAGGTGCAGGCCGGCGGACGGCTCGATGGTGACCCGTTGCGGGCGGAGCACGATGTCACCGCGCGATGCGTACACCGCGACCAGCAGCAAGAACGTCAGGGTGGCCAGGGAGGTCAGCATCCCGAGGGCCAGGGTCACCGCGGGGAGGGTGAAGACGTAGAACCCGATGTCGCGCCCGAACACCGGGTCCACACTGTTAAATGGCGTCGCGTGCATCGCCCGCAACACGGTGCTCCAGCTGCTGCTCGCGGCCATGGCGGCGAAGACCGCGAGGACCACGCTCACCGGTCGTGTCACTTTCGCGAGCGCGGTGGTAACGTCGATGGCCGTCGTCCCGCCGCCCGGGGCGTTCGCCGAAATCGTGACCGGAAGCGGCACCACCCCGCGCTGGGCGATGGCGAGATTGGTGCGCACCACGGCCAGGGTGAGGACAAAGCCTGCCGCAAAGAGCAGCAGGCGTGCGAGGATCTCTCGCGAGAAGACCACGCTATAGCCGATCTCCCGGAACCACCACAGGTCGACGAGAAAGCCGCTGGACAGGGTGGTGAGGAACGCGAGCCCGGCGAGACCGCCGAGGACGCTGAGAGCGAGGATCTGGCGCCGGGGCATCTTGCCCTCCAGCTGGGGATGGTCCAATGGGTCGCGAAGGGTCACTTGGGGAATGTACGCCCTTCAGCCGAGACGAGGGGGAAACCCCTCGCCTTCCCGGGACCGTACTGGCGTCTGCGACGAGGGGTCGCGGGTGCGGCGGAGGGTCGGGGCGTCAGCGCAGGGCCACGTCGCGAAGGTTGGCCACCCGAACGAAGCTGCGCCCTCCATCGGGACTCCTGTACACATCGTAGCCGCGAGTCACCCCATACACGATGTTGGCATCCGTGGGTGCGAATGCGATGTCCTCGAACGGTTGGGTGGACGAGACCACCACGCGGGTGGTGGCCAATCCGTCGGTGGAGTGACGGAGTGTGCCGAAATCATCCACGAGGACGACGTTCGCGTCGCGGGGCGAGACCGCCACGGCACCGTTGCTGATCATGCCGCCGGTTTCCACCCAGGTGGTCCCGGCGTCGACCGATCGCCATATCCGAAATCCCTCGGCGGTATTCGCCCAGATCACACCTCCGTCCCGCGATACATCAAAATGGGTGACGGTACGCCCGCCGAGTGGATTCGCGAGTGTTGACCAGCTGGCCCCGGCATCCGTGCTCCGCAGGAATCCCACGCTGGATTGAGGGGCGGTTCGGTTGAGCGCATAGATCAGGAGCTCACCGGTGTCGGCGACGCGGCGGATCACCGTAAACTGGCTCGTGCTGAGCAAGGTGCTGCTCTGCACCGCTTGCCACTGTCCGCCGCCGTTGCTCGTGCGGTAGATCCCGCCAGGGAACACGGTGCCGGACAGGGGGGAAAAGGTCGCGGTGCCCGCCGAGATCGCGACGAGCGCAGTGGAGCCGCTGGCGTCGAGCATGGTCACCGCAGAGGCGGAGGCGCTTGGCAGGCCGCAGTTGATGCGCGTCCAGTTTCCTCCCGCGTCCGTCGAGCGATAGACTCCGGCAATCGTGCTCGGATGATCGCCGGTGAGCGGACCGGGCGAGTCGGTGGTGGCGGCCATGAGGACGGTCCCACTGCCCGGCGCGATCGCGAGGTCGTACACCTCGGGGTATCCCGTTCCCCCGTGCCGCATGCCGGCGCGCAGGCGCTCCCAGGTGCGTCCACCGTCCCGGGAGCGAACGATCCCGTTGCGTTCGGTGCCGATGTAAAGCTCGTCGGCGTTCCCCGGCGCCACGACGAGGGAACTGAAGGCGCGATCGCTGTCCGACCCCTGGGGGCCGGCCGGGCCGCCAATGACCTGGGCGCCGTTGCCTAACGCGTTCCCGCAGGGGTCCAACGTTGTGTCCCCGCTCGTTGACTCGCGGCACGAGGTCACGACCAGGAGGAGCAGCCCCAGGGGCCAGCGGTGGTGTTGTCGAGGCGTTAACATGGCGATACGGGCGAGCCGCCCCCTCGTGGACGCGGCGTGACAAGGCGTCGTCTGCCGGAGACGCGCGCCGGACCGGTCACGCAGCGCGGCGCTGGGTCGCCGAGCCCCGCTCGGCAGCCACGATGAATAATGAAACGCGGCGCGCACGTCGGCGAGTGCAACGGTCCAGGTCGCCACCTCGTGGGCGCCCGTCGGTCCGTGTGGTATGCACTTTGCTTCCTGTGGGCCATGGCGGCCCGAGGGGGCGCGCGGTGTTAAGGGGTCCGGGAACGTCATGAGGATGCCATGAAGATGCCAGGGATGGGGTGGTGGGGAGGAATGGGCCTCGCGCTCGGTGGAGCAGCGTGTGCGGGGGACGACCCTGGGACGTCGCCGGGCGTTTCCGTGACCGCGGTGGCGGTGTCACCGGCGGTCGTGACGCTGGCGCACGGAGCAACGGTCCCGCTCAGTGCACTAGTGACCGGGAGCAACGGACAAGCTCTCGGTGGCGCGGCGGTGACATGGTCGTCGGACGCGCCCTCCATTGCCACGGTGACCGCCAGCGGGACCTCCGCCACGGTGACCGCGGTGGCCCCGGGGACCACGCTGATCCGGGCGGCCGTGGGGAACATCGAAGGGACCTCGCAGGTGACGGTCTCGCCGCCGCCCGTAGCCCGTGTAGCCCTTGCCCTGGCGGTCCGCTTCCTGCTTCGCGGAGATAGTGCGACCGCGATGGCGGTTACGTCAGACGCCAACGGTGTGCCGCTCCCGGGGCGTCGCATTACCTGGTCCACGGTCGACTCCACCGTGGCCACCGTGGGCGCTACGGGGGTGGTTCGCGCCGTGCGGCGGGGGGCCACCCATCTCGTGGCCACCTCCGAGGGACAGCGCGACTCTGTGTGGCTCGGGGTCTTGGGGGTCCGGGCGGTGGCGGCGTTACCCAGTATCATCAGCACGCGCCCAGGGACCAATGTGACCCTTCGCGCCGACGTCGCCGCCGACAGCGGTGTGCCAACCGACGTGCGGTGGAGATCGTTGGACCCGGCGGTTGCCTCCGTGTCCGTCGACGGCACGGTCGCCGCGCTCGTTCACGGACGAGCGGCCATGGAGGTACGTTCGGCGTTTGACAGCACGTTCGGTGATACGGCGATCGTCATCGTGAATGCGTGCCTGCCGCAGTCGCTGACGCTGGGCGTGCCGGTGACGGATCGCTACGAGAGCACCGACTGCAATGGGAGGGATGACGTCTTCCAGTACACAGTCACCGCGCATGAGGTGCTGCAGTTCACCCTGTCCGGGACGTTCGCCAACACACTCCTTCCCATTGACACGCTCTGGGGGTCTGGTGGCACCCTGAGGCCAACGGAGCGCAGCCAATACACGGCCGTTCCCCCCGGCACGTACTCCGTGCGAGTCGTACGGAGGGATTCCTCCAGTCTCGGTGCCGCCTACACGCTGTCGACGTCGGTGCTCGGTCGATTTCCGGACTGCGTCAGTGGAGATGTCGTCCGGGGGGCGCAGTTCACCGCCGTGCTGCTGCCCACCTGCAGCACCTACAGCTATCAGGGTGTGACCGATCGCCCCGGACTGTTCTTCCGGTTCATGTCCGCACCCGGTCGCCAGGTGAAAGTCACGGTGACCGCGCCGGACTTTCCGGTGTACGTCGAGCTCAGGCCAGGTGCCTTTGCACAGGGGTTGGCCGCCGGGGAATCCGTGAGCGTCGCGAGTCCCGCGCAGGCGGTATCCGCGGCGTACAACCTCCTGATCGCAAGCCCGGTCGCGGGCGCGGCCGGGAAGGTGCGCGTGGTCATCGACCCGTGAGTCTCGCGGACACCGCTCCCACCGCGCCCGGAGTTCCTACCGTGCGCCGTCGGGCAGGGCGAACGCCACGTATGTCCCCGAACTCGGCGCCCCGTTCTTGCCACCGCCGGCCGCGATGACAATGTACTGCCGGCCGTTCACCATGTAGGTGGACGGCGTCGTCATCCCGGCAGCGGGGAGTTGGGCCTCCCAGAGCAACTTGCCGTCGGCCTTGTGGAACGCCCGAATCTTGTTGTCGTACGTGGTGGCGGCAATGATCAGCAACCCGTTCTCCGTCACGATGGCGCCACCGTAGTTGTCGCTGCCGGTGTTGGTGAGCCCTTGTGCGACGAGCTTCGGGTACTCGCCGAACGGGATCGACCACTTCGTCTCGCCGGTGTTGAGGTCGATCGCGTTCAACGTGCCCCACGGCGGCTTCACCCCGGGGTATCCCTCGTGGTCGAGGAAGATGTCGAAGACGGTGTTGCGGTACTTGAGGAAGGTGGTCACATCCTTCGGTGTGCGCTTCGGTGCGGTTCCGCTGATCAAGAACTCCGTGAGCTCTGCGATCGCGCTGTCGCCGAGCGCGGTCGCAAAGGCGGGCATGCGCCCCGTGCCGCCACGGATGGCCGTCGCGATCTGTTCGCGGGTGAGGCGGCCGGCCACCCCGGTCAGCGACGGTGCGATCGGGGTGTCCTTCGGCCCGTGACATTCCGCGCAATACGCGCCGAACAGTGAGCCGTCCTCGCGGGGAACAATCTTGAGGATCCACCCCATTTCGTTGGCGTTCACGTACATGACGCCGGTCGTTGGGTCGAACGCCGGTCCGCCATACTCGGCGCCGCCGTCCACACCGGGATAGATGATGATTCCCTTCGTGTTTGGTGGGGTCCACGGATGTGGGGTGGGGTTCTCGCGGAAGATCTTCAGCGCCGCCGCCCGGGCGGCCGGCGTCCGGTCGGTGAGCAGATCCTCGGTGAGTTGTTGGCGCGCAAACGGCTTGGGCAGCAGGGGGAATCGCTGGGAGTCCGCCGTCACCTCGCCGTCGAGGATCGCCGCAGGCATGCGTTGCCACGCGCTGGGAAACAACTCCGCCCCCGTCTCGCGATCCAGCAGCCAGATGTGGCCGGTCTTGGTGACCTGGGCGACCGCGTCGACCGGCTTGCCGTTGCGTGTGACGGTGACGAGGGTCGGTGCGGCGGGAAAGTCGCGGTCCCAGAGGTCGTGCTTGATCCCCTGCAGGTGCCATCGGTACTTCCCCGTGTTGGCGTCCAGGGCGACGATGGAGTTGGCAAAGAGGTTATCGCCCTTCCGGTTCGCGCCGTAGAAGTCAAACGAGGCAGAGCCGGTCGCGAAGAAGACCATCCCGCGGCGTTGGTCCACCGTCACCCCGGACCACGCGTTGGCACCGCCCACGACCTTCCAGGCATCTGCGGGCCAGGTGTCGTGCCCGAATTCGCCGGGACGTGGGATGGTATGGAAGGTCCAGCGAATCGCACCGGTCTTCGCGTCAAACGCGCGGATGTCGCCGGGCGCAGATGGCAGCGCCTCTGGCACCGACGTGCCGACGATGAGCATGTCCTTGTACACGGCGCCCGGGGTACTCGCGCTGACGGATAGCCCCTCCACCGGACGGTCGAGTCCCTCGCGCAGGTCCACCCACCCGCTGTCGTTCCCCCACCCCGGTGCCTTGAGGCCGGTGCGTGCATCGAGCGCAAACAACCGATAGCGGTAGTTGAAGTAGACCCGACCGTCGTGCACCACCACGCCACGGTACCGGATGCGCGGGCCCGTGAACTCCCCGCCGGTGGGATCAAAGCTCCACAACTCGGTCCCCGTGGCGGCATCCAAGGCGAACGCTCGCTGCTTGGGGCTCATCGCGTAAAGCACCCCGTCGATCACGATGGGGTTGGACTGCATCTCCGACCCCTCGAACGCGTCCTTCGTGTCGTGCGTCCACGCGACCTGCAGCTGGCCGACGTTGTCCGGCGAGATCTGGTCCAGGGTGGTGTAGTGGGTCTTCTCGTCGCTCCCCTGGTACACGGGCCAATCGACGTTCCCGCGGGCGCAGGCGACCAGGACAAGGACTGCGAGTTTCCGCATGTGAGTGCCACCGGAAATGGGGGAGCCTCGTGATTCACGCACGTCGGCGCACGCGACGAAGATACAGCCAACCCGCCGTCGCGGCCTGTCCCAGCGGGAACTCAGGTGGAGCGTCGGGATCGTCACGTTCACGTTCAAGCGCGACTCACCATGCACACCAACGGAGAGGGGTGAGTGGTTATTCTGCCGGTCGCGGCCCAACTTCCGTGGGGTGCACAGGAAGTGGCCGCGTCATTCTGGAGGGTACCGCGTTGCTCGCCGCACGAGTCTCGGTCTTCGGCCGACCTGAAGACGTGATTGAGTTGGTCGACCTCCCTGACCCGGGAGCGGCTGGACCCGGGGAGGCTGAGGTGGAGGCCCTGTGGTGCCCGATCAACCCGGCGGACCTCGTCAACATGGAGGGTGCGTATGGCGCGTCGCGTCCGGACCTGCCACTCGTGCCGGGCTCCGAGGGGGTCGGGCGGGTCACCGCGATCGGGAGCGGCGTGGATCACCTGCGCGTTGGGGACCTCGTGTTGCTCCCCGGGCCGGGCACCTGGCAGGAGCGGGTGAAGGTGGCGGCGGCGCGCCTCGTGGCGTTGCCGGCGGTCGCCCACGCCGCGCGCGCGGCTCGCGCGGGCAAGGTGCTGCTGTCCTTCGCTGGCGCCTAGCGCGCCGTCAGGGGGACGACGAACCGAGCGGGCGCGCCGCGGCGACGGCGGCGGTCACCTCACTGACGGCAAGTCCTCGCCACTCGCGCCACGCCCCGACAGACCCTGACATCTTCATCTGGCTCGTCACAGCCTGCCGAGGGCCCAGGTGCAGCTCGGTGACCCCGGTTTGCGTGGCAAGGGCCGGGACATGCGGCGCCCGCACACCGCCCCCGGCGACGACCATCATCCGTCCGCCCGTTCGACGGACCAGCTCGCGGAGCACGTCGACCCCTTCCATTGCGGTCGCGTGACCGCCCGAGGTGAGGACTCGCGTCACCCCCAGACCGAGGCAGGTGTCGAGCGCTTCACTGAGATTGCGGGCGAGGTCAAACGCACGATGGAAGGTGAAGGGCAGCGGGGCCGCCGCCTCGATCAGTGCCTCCGTGCCCTCCTCATCGATGGTGCCATTCGGCTGCAGCGCCCCGCTGACGACGCCGTGCACCCCGCACTGCTTGGCCAGCTCAATGTCCCGCAGCATGACGTCGATCTCGACCGCGTCGTACAGAAAGTCGCCACCGCGCGGGCGGATCATGACAAACACCGGCACGTCCACGCGCGCGACGGTGGCCCGCATGGCTCCCGCACTGGGAGTGGTCCCACCTTCGGCCAGGTTGGCGCATAGCTCAATCCGGCCAGCCCCGGCCGTGGAGGCCGCCATGGCATCTGGGACGGTGTCGACGGCGACTTCGATCAGCACAGGAGGGAGGACAATACCGCGGCAAGGTGGAACATGGACTGGAAGGTAACGCGCGGCGGCGGTGGCGTCCGGGCGACAGCCTGCGCCGCCCCGCCGGGTCGCTACATTGTCGTTCCCCGGCGTGTCAGGTCCGGGTCGTCAGCACCTACTGCCGTGCCGTCTCAGCTGGATTTCTTCCCGGAACAGGTTCGCATCGACCGCCTCGACCCGGCGACCACGGTCGGGACGCGCACGCGGGTCGAGGCTATCTACCTCGTCCGCTTTGAATGGGAGCGCGGGCCACACCAGGTCTTTCATGATCAGCATGGCGTGTACTGCGCCGAGCACGGGCGCGCCTGTCGGGCTGTGAGCGCGGTCACGGCAAAAGGCAGTCACTAGGGCGCATGCTGCGGGTTGGGCCCGGGTGCGAATCGGCGGGCGAAGTGCCTTTCAGGAGATTCTCGAAATGAAGCGCTGGATCGCAGGTGCCGCAGTCATTGCCGGATTGGCCTGCGGCTCCGATGAGCCGACCGGAAACGCCGGGGTGGCTACGGTGTCGATGAACGCCAATGCCATTGCCCTCATCCCGGGGCAAACCGAGCAGCTCGAGGCCACGGCCAAGGATGCGGCCGGCAACACCATTGCCGGTACGGTCACCTGGCGTTCGGCCAACACCGGAATCGCCACGGTGAACGCCACGGGTCTCGTCACCGGGGTCACGGCCGGGCAGACTGATGTTTCTGCCACCATCGACGGAAAGGTGGGCACCACTCGGGTGACGGTGGGGGCGGTCCCGACGACGGCCTTGGTCTCGATGCCCGGGTTGTCCTTCACGCCCTTCACCACGGTGATCAAGCAGGGTGGCACCGTGACGTTTGAGTTTCCGCAGCTCGCGCACAACGTGATCTTCGAGCGCAAGACGGGGGCGCCGCAGGACATCCAGGTGACGTCGAATGTCCGTATAGCGCGCAGCTTTCCAGCGACCGGGTTGTATCCGTACGACTGCACCCTGCATCCGGGGATGAAGGGTGAGGTGAGTGTGGTGCCCTGACCCGGTCTCCGGGCGACAACGGAAAGGGGCGGCGATGCGAAGCATCGCCGCCCCTTCGTTGTCCGGGAGGGACGCCTACTTGGTGACGCCGCGCATCACGGGTGTGTATCCGGGAAAGATCACGCCGAGGTTGGTGTTGCCGAGCCGGTTCTGCACGATTTCGGCGAGAATGTCGCGGTGGTCGATCGTGACGGCGAGGTCCTGGCGGTCCACGAGATTCTCCTGCGCGAGCGGGCGCCAGTTGTTGGTGAGCACCCGGCCGCCGTTGATCCCGCGTCCGAGGGCGAACATGGCGGTGGCGCGCCCGTGGTCCGTGCCGCGACTGCCATTCTCGCGCACGTTGCGCCCGAATTCCGAGAGCACAACGACGGTCACGTTCTGCGCGAGTCCGGAGGCAATGCTGTCCTGCCAGAAGGCGCCGATGGCCTGTGAGAGCTGCGTCATCGTGCCGTTCATGCTCCCGCCTAGCGGGTCCTGGTTGGTGTGGGTATCCCACCCGCCGATGTCCAGGTGCACCGCTTCGACGCCAATATCGGCCTTGATCAGTGCGGCCGTGTTGCGCAGGCCGCGCCCGAGCCCGGTGTTGGGGTAGGTCGCGCCATTCGCTGGTTGGTAGCCCGCCACGTTGAGTGAGCGCAGCATGTTGATCGTGTTGAGCGCGTCGTTCGCGGCCGATTTGACGGGGTCAATCGTCTCGCCGTATTCCGCGGCGAGCCAGTTCTGTCGCGCCGTGCGGGTGGCCGTGCTCCCGGCGATGCCGTAGTTGGCCGGATCGCTGATCGGCAGGGCCTGGGGTGAGCCCTTGAGCGTCTCGGCGAGTCCGTCCGCCAGGGTGAGCGCGCGCAACGAGGCGCCGTTCTTCATCGGCGACGTCATCGCGAGGTGCCGCCCCAGCCACCCGGTGTTCAGGTTCGGGTCGGCCGCCTTGCCGAGCTCCATGTAGTGCTGCGCGTCAAAGTGCGACCGCGTGTTGTAGGTTAACCCTGCGCCGTGGACGACGAGCAGGTTTCCCGCCTGGTAGGCGGGCATGAGGAAACGCATCCCCTGCGGAAAACCGAAGAAGTTGTCCAGGGCGATCGCACGGTTGGCCGCCGTGCTGTCCGGCCGGGGGATCGCGATGGTCGGCCGGCCGGTGTAGTACAAGGGGTCACCGAACGGCACGCATAACGAGAGGCCGTCGGCGCCGCCGCGCAGGAAGATGGAGACGATCACGTCCCGCTCCGCCACGAACGAATCGGCGAACGACACCTTGGGCAGCCACTCGGGGTGGGCCCAGGCGAAGATGGCCGCCCCGCTCAGGCTGCCCGTTGTCGCGAGAAAATCGCGGCGCGAGGTGAGATCGTTGTATTCGTTGCACGCACAGGCGTCGTGTTCCAATCCGCTCATGGGGTACTCCAGTCGGGTGGGCGCAGTGCGCGGTTAGAGCCAGGAGAAGGTCGAGGAACTGATCGCCAGGGCGATCCCTTCGCGGGCGCGGGCCGTGTTCAGCGTCCCTCCCGCGAGGTAGGTACGGACCTGCGCCTTGAGTCGGTCCGGCATCTCCCCGCCGAACAGGTGCCGCGAGATGGCGTCGAGCACGGTGTCCGGCGTGTTGGCCGTGGCGTTCGCGGCGTTCCAGAACCGACCGAAGTCCATGGAGGCCTCGGTCGACGTGGTCGTCGTGATGTAGTTCGCGAAATTCCAGCGTTGCAGGACGCCACCGGCCCAGTAGTCGGCGCGATCGGGGTAGCCGTCCGGCGGTTCCCAGGCAAACAGCCCCTGGCCCAGCAACGGCAAGTACCGAAAGGTCAGCTGGCTGATGCGGGGGGACACCTTCGTCGGGTCGACGGTCGCCCGCATGGTGCTGAGCAGGTAGGTATACGGGCGCTTGTACTTCGGCGTAGCGGCCAGGAGGTTCGACGGCGTCAGCACCGCGCGGACCATCGACGGAATGTCACCGCTTGTCTTCGTGTAGACTGACGCGACGGCCGCGATCTGCGCGGCACTCGGGTCGTACTGCAGGAAGTACCGCAGCATCTTCCACGCGATGTACTCGGCGGTCTTCGGATGCTTCGCGAGGAAGGCCACCATTGTGTCGCCGTCGGTCTTGCCCTGGGCTCCCGCCGAAGACGGGATGGCGGCGATGCGCTGCCCGAGGACGTTCTTTTCGGCGAAGTCATGCCCGTTCGGGTCGAACGCAAAGTCACCGCGCCGGGCGATCGTCCATCCCGTGAGGCAGCGCGCCAATTCCCGCACGTCGGTCTGCGAGTAGCCGCCGTTCACCCCGACGGAGTGCAGTTCCATGATTTCGCGCGCGTAGTTCTCGTTGAGCGTGGTCCGGCGGTTGCGCGTGTTGTCGAGGTACTCCAGCATCGCCGCCGAGTGCGCGCTCGCCGTGAGCATGGCCGGGAACTTCCCGAGGGCATATTTCCGGATGACCTCGCGGTCATCGATGATCTTGAGGTAACGGACGTCGTTGAAGGAGATGTTGAAGTGGTCGCTCCACAGTTCCACGAGCCGCTCCTGCAGTTGGCGCTTGGAGAACGCGGCCCGAAACACCGTGGACTCGAACAACTGGTCCTGCACCATGCGGGCGTCCACCTGGTACAGGGAGTCGGGCGTGCCCTGCAACAGCGGCGCGTTTTCACCGACCCAGGCCTGGGTGACGCCATCCTCGATTTTCGAGGGTGCGAGGTGGTAATTGAGGTAGCCGTAGAACCCGAGCTTCCGCGCCAGCTTCATCTCCTCTTCCGTCACCCCGTTGGTCACGCGACGCACAAGCCGCGTGAGGGCGGCGTCCCACCCCTTGGTGGTGATCGTCACCTTCTTGAACGGGTCGAAGGACGGGTCCGGCGCCTGGTTCAGGAGGCGCCGCACCATGCCGCGCGCGGCGCTCGACTTGCCGGTGGGTGGTTGCTGCGCCTGGAGGTTCGATGACCCACCGAGGGACGCCGCCGCCAGCGTGGCGCCAAGGGTGAAGAACCGTCGGCGCGAGGTGCGCTCGTCTTGCGGGCGGTCCGCTTCCTGACGGTCGGGTTCGATCTCGAGCGTGGCTTCGGTCAAGTCCTTCATGCGGATCCCCGGTAAGTCATGATCGGGTGCGGCAGGGCCCCCGATAGGGGACCCTGAAGGGTGGCGGAACCTGCGCCAACCCGGTGGACAATGCAAATACCATCCCACCCCTACGCGCCGTGCCCCAGCGCACATGCAACCCAACTTCGGAGAGGCGCGTCACCAGGCGCGGCCGACACGCGCCACGGATTGGACCGTTCGCCGAGGAAGCCCTTGCAACGGCCGTGGCAAGTTGCCTCGGCACCGCCCAAGCGACCGCATCCGTGCCGGCCTGGTGCCAGCGACGCCGGCACGTTCACCCGCGCACCTCATCTGCTGGACTCCGGTCCTACTGACCGATGAGGTCGGCATCTTCCCCGGTGCCCCCAGCCTTGCCATCACGACCCAGCGTCATGAGGTCAAAGCCGTTGGGATTGCGCGCTCCCGGGCTGGTGAACACCCAGGCCCGACCCCAGGGATCGGTCGGCACGTCCTTGCGCAGATACGGGCCGCGCCACGCAGGCGCCACTGCGGCCCCTGGGTTCTCCCGCAACACCTTGAGACCCTGCGCCGTCGTGGGATACCTCCCGTTGTCCAGGCGGTAGTTGTCGAGCGCGGCACCTAACGTCGCCATCTGGGTCTTCGCGGCGACGTCCCTCGCCTCGCTCACTCGCCCGAAGATCTGCGGCGCCACCAGTCCCGCCAACAGGCCGAGCACAATGATCACCACCACCAGCTCGATCAGGGTAAAACCGGCGCGTCGCGTCATGGAAGGGTCGCGTTGATGGAGTAGATCGCCTGCAACATGGCCAGCGCGATGAAACCGACCAATCCCCCAAAGACGACGATCAGCAGCGGCTCCAGCAGGCCGACGGCCTGGCGCAGCGTCCGCTGGACGCCACCGTCGAGCGTGTCGGCCGCACGCCCGGCGGCGGGGCCGAGCGAGGCACCCTCCTCACCCACCGCGAGCAGCTGGACGGCAATCGGCGGCAGGAGCCCCTCGAGGGCGTCGGCCAGCCGCGCGCCCCGTTCCACCCGAGCGATCGCTCCATCGATCCCCCGGGCCAGAAACTCGTTAGGTACGGCGTCCCGGGCCATGCGCAAGGCGCCGAGGAGGGGGGTGCCTCCGTCGAGCAGGACGCCAAGGGTTCGCGCAAACCGGGCGGAGCTGACCTCCAGGTCAATCCGGCCCGCGAGCGGCAGGCGGAGTCGGGCGCCATGCCATCGGAGGCGTGCGTCGTCCCCACGGGCGAACCATCGGAGCGCGATCGTCCCCAGCCCTGCCGCGACGAGCAGCACGGGGCCGGCGCGTGTCACCCATGCACTCGTGGTGACCAGGATCCGGGTGCTCAGCGGCAACGCGGCACCTGCGGCATCGAGCATGGCCACAAACCGCGGGACCACAAAGCCCAGCAACACCAGGACCCCCAGTCCCGCGATGACGCCCAGGAGGGCGGGGTACAACAACGCGCCCTGCAACCGCGCGCGGAGGTCACGCTCGGCGTCGAGTTGGTCGGCCAGGCGCTCCAACGATGCGCCGAGGCTGCCGCTCGCCTCGCCGGCGCGGACGAGGGCCGGGGCCAGGGAACCAAACAATGCACTGCGCCGCTCAAGCGCCGTCGCCAGCGTGTGACCCGCCAGCACATCGGCGCGCACCTCCCCAAGGGCGGCCGCCACGTCCGGATGACCGGCGTGGGTGGACGAGAACTGGAGCGATCGTTCCAGGGTGGCACCTCCGGCGACCATCGTCGCCAACGTCCGGACGGCGGTGGCGACGGCATCACGCCGGGAGCCGTGCCAGCGTCGCCCACTGCGGCGATCCACGGGCCCGGCATGGATCGCCACCGGGACCAGCGCTCGACGCCGCAATTCCTCCATGGCCTCCTGCTGGCTCCCGGCCTGCACGACGCCCTCGATCACGTCGCCGGCCTGGGTTGCGGCCCGATACGACCACCGTGCCGCGGCCGTCATGCTGCGTCGCTCCCTTCGGTCACTCGCAGTACCTCGGCGCGCGAGGTCTGACCGGCGCGCACCATCGCTTCGCCCGCGTTGGCCAGGGACCGCGTGCCGCTGGCATGGGCGACCTGCCGCAGCGTGGCGAGGGATGCGCGTGCGACGATCGCGCGCCGGAACGCCTCGTCAGGCACCAACAACTCATAGAGGCCGGCGCGCCCCCGGTATCCCGACCCGCGGCACGCGTCGCATCCCTCGGGCTCGCGCGATCCGTCCGCGGCGGGGCGCGCACACGTCGCACAGAGCAGGCGCACCAGGCGTTGGGCCAGGATGCCCTGGACCGTCGCTGCCACGAGGTAGGGTTCGATCCCCATGTCCACGAGGCGCGTGACGCCACTCGCCGCGTCGTTGGTATGCAACGTGGAGAACACCAGGTGGCCGGTCAGCGCGGCTTGCACGGCGACGTCAGCCGTCTCGCGGTCGCGCATTTCGCCCACCATCACGATGTCCGGGTCGTGACGCAGGATCGACCGCAACGCCTGCGCGAAGCCCAACCCGGCCTTGCGGTGGACTGGGACCTGGGTGACGCCGGCCAGCTCGTACTCGACCGGGTCTTCGACCGAGACCAGCTTGACCCCCGGCGTGTTCAGGTGCGACAGCGCCGCATACAGGGTGGTGGTCTTGCCCGACCCGGTGGGCCCGGTGGCCAGCACGAGGCCGCTGGTCCGGCGGAGCACGTCCTGCAGGCGGGCGGCCAGGTCCGGGGGCATGCCTAACGCATCGAGGGTCCGCGCCTGGCCTCCCCCATGGTCCAGGACGCGGAGGACGGCCGACTCCCCATGCAACCCGGGGAGCGTGGCGACGCGCACGTCGACATCGCGTCCGCCGTGCCGCACGCGCGCGCGGCCGTCTTGTGGGAGTCGCCGTTCGGCGATGTCGAGGCCGGCGAGCAACTTGACGCGGCTTAATGCGCCGGCGGCCAGGGCGACGGGATACGTCGCCAGGTCACGGAGGACGCCGTCCTCACGGAGTCGGACGCGCAGCCCACCGGCTGCGCTTTCCAGGTGCACATCGCTCGCGCCGCGCCGCAGCGCGTCCGCGAGCGCCGCGTTCACCAACTGGACCACCGGCGCGTCGTCCGCCTGCGCCCGCAGGTCGCCGAGTGCCGTGGCCGCGCCCTCGGTCGTGGGCACGCTCACGGTGGCCTCACGGCCCGCAGCCAGCAGCGCGGCCTGCACGTCGTTGAGCGGGGCCTCGACCAGTCGCACCGCGCGGCCAAAGCGGCGGCGCAGGGTGTCCGTCACCGTGGGATCCAGCGGACGGGCCGCGGCCACGACCACGACGCCGTCGTCGCCGACGTGCAGCGGCACGAGGGCATGCTGTTCCATGAACCGCGCCGGCAGTTCGGCGGCGAGCGGTCCCAGGGCCGCGTCCCGAAGCAGGTCAGACACGGACGCTCACTCCAGCGGCTTCTTGCGCAGCGGGGTGCCTAACGTATCCGGCACCGCGCCGGGCACCTGGCCGTTCATCCGGTCGCGCACTCGCTCCCGCAGGGCGTCCGCATCCTCGTCGGACCGCACGATGTACGGGGTGACGAAGATCGCCACCTCCGTCCGGTTGCGGCTCGTGCTCCGCCGCTTGAACAGGTTGCCCATGATCGGGATGTCCCGGAGGAACGGGATCCCGCTCTCGATCTCTTCCTGCGTGGTGCCGATCAGGCCGGCGATGACGACCGTTTGCCCATCCTTCATCACCGCGCGTGTGGAGGCCTCTCGCGTGGAGATCACCGGAGCGTTGAGTGCCGACGGCAGGGTCTGTGACGTGAGCGACGAGACTTCCTGCAGGACCTGGACGCTGACGTAGTCATCGCGGTTGATGGTCGGAACAATGGTGAGCGAGGTGCCAACCTCCTCATACTGCACGTTGCGGTCGATGGCGACGTCGTTGCCCAACCGGGTCGAGGCGATGAAGGGGACGCGGCTCCCGACGAGGATGCGCGACTCGCGATTGTTGGTTGCCACGACCGAGGGGGTCGAGAGGACTTTGACCTGCGAGCGCGTGCTAAGGGCCCGCAGGATCGCCCGGACATTGGCATTGCGCAGCGTCACGACCCGCACGGCGAAATCGCGCGCGCCACTGGAGTCCGACGCGCCAGGATTCCCGAACGACGTCTGCGTGCTGCCGCCGATCGTCGACCAGTCCACCCCGAACTGATCGCCACGCCCGAGCGTCACCTCGGCCACCGTTACCTCGAGCAGCACCTGGGCCGGCCGGACGTCGAGCGACTGCACCGTCTCTTGCAGCAGCGGAAAGTTGGGGGGCGCGGTGCGGATCAGGAGCGAGTTGGTGGGCCCATGCGGGACCACGGTCGTCTGCCCCATGAGGTTCCCCGGTCCTCCGCTGGAGTCGCGCGTCGCCGCCGGGGCCTGGTTGACGATGACCGGGGGAAGTGGGGCCTCCCGGCGCATCCGGAACGCATCCGTCTCCCGTTGCCGGAACGCATCCAGGTTGCGCGATAGGCTCAGGTCGTCGAGCGAGCGCGATCCGCCACCGGCCACCGTGACGCCAAACAGCTGGCCTAACGACTCGGCCAGGTCGCTCGCCTGCGCATACTGCAAGGGCACGACGAAGGTGCGGAGGCCGGCCTCCCCCTGCGACCGTTCGTCCAGTCGACGGAGCACGTCGAGATACCGGCGCACGTTGGACGCTCGGTCGGTGATGAGCAGAGCGTTGGAGCGGGCGACCGGCTCGATGATTGCCGTCCCCGACACCATCGCCTTGAGCGCCGCCGCGCCCTCGTCGGCGCGAATCGATTGCAGGGGGACGAGCTGCGTGATCAGCCCCATCGGCGCCGGCTCTGCGAGCGTGGCGCCAAATCCCACGCGGCCCGTCTTTGGTGCCGATCCAGCCGCGTACACCTTGAGCATGTTGCCGTCCTGCAGCATCACCAGCCCGTGCGTCTCGAGGATCGACTCGAGGATGCCCGGGAGTTCTGCGGCAGCGACTGGTGCGGCGGTGGAGAACGTGACCCGCGCGGTGGCGCTGTCGCCCACGATGGCGCTCAGTCCCATGGTCGCCGCGAGCGACCGAATCACATCGGCCAGCGGGGCATCACGGAAGTCGAGTCGCGTGCCCTGCGCCTGCGCACGGGGCGCCGCCAGCAGGGCGACGAGCACGGCCAGCTGGCCGAGCCACGAGTACGGGGACCTGACCATCACTCCTCCGGTTCCAGTCGTAAGGTGCGGCGCCCGCCAGGCCCGCGCAGCACGACCACGCGCGGGTCAATGGCGAGCACCGTGAAGCCGCCATCCCGGTCCCCGACAGCGTAGAGCTGCGGACCGGATGCAAGAGAAAGTTGGAGTAGCGCCCGGGGACCACCGGGGGCGACCACCGTGCCGAGCAACCGGGGCACCTCGCCGGCCAACATCGCGCTGTCCGGCACCAGGCCGGTCGTCGCAGGATCGGGCGCCATCATCTCGTTGGCGCTGTCCTCGATGAGTTCGGGCGGTTGGTATCGCGTGGCGGGTGGGGTGCGCGTGGCCATGAACAGGTTGGCCATCACGACCTCCTCGGCCGCCGCGGTGGCGATCGCCAGCGTCGGCGGCGCTCCGGGGTCCGGGATCACGGGGGCCACCGGGCCCACCGCCGTCGCGGGCGGCAGCACCCAGGCGACGGCGCCGGCGCACGCGGCGAGGCCGGCGATCGTCCACAAGAACAAGCGAAGGAATGCCGCTCGGGAGGCCGTCATGGCATGGGGACCCAGGGGGCCTGAACGCCCAGGGACAGCTGCAGCAGGTTGCCACGCAGCACCGGATTCATCGATACGGACAGCTCCACTGCCGCCAGTACGGGCGCGTGACCCTGAAGGCGCGACAGGAGGTCGGCCAGGCCGTACACGTCCGTGGTTGCGGATAGCGACGCACGCACCCCGGTCGCTGGGTCCGCGCTATCTGGCAGCACCTCCAGTCGCGTGATGCTCACGCGACTCGTGCGCGCCAGCTCCTGGAGGGTCGCCTGGAGGGCGGAGCCCGCGAGGTCCGAGGTGCGGCCGCGAAGGAGGAGCGGCGCACTCATCGCGCCCGGTGTATGGGGGGGCGCCGCGGTCGCGAGCATGCCCTCCAGTCGCGCGACGCGCTCGCGTGCCATCGTGATGGCGTCCTCGCGGGCGCTCCAACGTCGCGCCACCGGGAGCACGCCGAACGTGAAAACGAGCGCCGCCATTGCCACGGTCGCCCCCCAGCCGATCGTGCGCGCCTCGCGCGCGTTAATCCGGGGTCGCGACATGAAACGTGATGGAGAAGGACTCGCGCGTCTCGCGGCCATCGCGGAACCGGGCACTCGCCGCGGCGGAACGCACGTTGTCAAAGCGCGGATCGGCATCCAGCAGGGGGACCAGCGCCGCGGCCGAACGCGCGGTGCCCTCGACCTGCCAGTCGGCACCCGTCATGCGCATGGCGGTAACGACGACATCCCTCGGCAGGAGCGTGCTGAGGGTGGCCATCGTCGCGACCGGATCCGGACGGCTCGCCACCGCGGCGCGGGCGCTGCCGGCCTCTTGTGCGGCGGCGAGGCGCTCGGCGTGCATGGCCAGGGCCGGGGCGGCAGAGTCGGCAAGGGCGGCGGCGCGGGCGTCGAGCGCCGCGAGGGTGCGCTCGCGCGAACGGTCGACCGCCGCGGCGAGGAAGAACAGTCCGGCGGCGGCGCCTAACGCGGCTGTGGCGAGCCCCTGCCGGCGTCGACGATCGGATGCTCGTCGGGCGTTCCTATCCATCAACGTCCCAATCGATGGGGCGTCCTCGCGCTGGAGCGCACCCCAGGCGGCGCGCGCGCTCCCGGGCAGCGGACCCAGGGGAGGGAGCGGCGTCCCCGTCCCGTCCGTTCCGCGGCGCAGCCCGGCAAGTTGTCCTCCGCGGATCTCGATCGCCCCACGGTCGTCGGCGCCGCCGTCCAGCGTCCACAGTCCCTCCGGGCACCCCGAGGCGACAATCGCCACCGGCGTGGCTTCCACGCGGGTGATCGGCGCCCACTCGCCAAGGGTGCGGACGACATGCGCGAGCCACGCGTCGTCACACCCCATCGCGACGTCACTCCCGGGGGCCACCATCGCCTGCAGCGGCGCGTTGGCCCCGAGGTAACGACCGGCATCGAGCGCCACCATCTGCTCGCGGGTTGCGTCGTCCGCGGGAGGCAGGGTCACGCGTGCCACTTCGAGGAACCCGAGGCCGATCGCGAGCGCCACGGTGTCCGGCGTCGCGTGCGTGGCGCGAAGCGTGGCCAGGGCCGCGGCGAGGTCCTGTCCGTCCCACGTCATCACGAACGCGCTGCCCGGCCGCCCGGGCCACCGCGACGCCCACACCCCACGCAACTCGTGCGGGGTCAGCTCAAGGCCCAGTCGGCGCGTCACCGGACGCGCTCCCGCCAGTGGGTGAGGACCAACGTGCCGGCAGAGATCGCGTAGACCGCCTGGACTTCATGCGTCAGCGGCGAGCCGGACATCCAGCCGCGCGAGATCACGACGAGGCGCGACGGCTCGTCCCGGGCCTCCCCAAAAGCCACACGCAGGACGGTGTCGGACGCAGCGCGTCGGTTGACCGTGCCGTCACCGTCCACGGTGAGGTAGGGTGCCGCGCGCTCCAGGGCGCGTACGTCCACCCCGGGGAGTTCGCGGAGCGATTCGAGGTGCCGGATCGGCGTCACGAACCGGAGGGCACCATCCGGCGCGCCCAGGCGACCATCACCCGAAGTGGCAGGCGCCCGCTCGATGGCACGGCGAATGGCCCGCGCGGTCGACGCCGCCCGCGCGACATCGGTGAAACTGGCAAGGAGCGCCGCCAGCCGTTCCTCCGGTGCCGCGTTGATGTCGAGCTGGGTCGTGGGATCGGCAATCGCCACCGCGAACCGCCCTGTGCCTAACGCCACCGAATCTCGCGGCGTGCGGGCGAGGGCGTTCAGGTAGTCGGCGCGCGACAGGGAGTCGCCGTGCGCGGCCAGTCCCGCCTCGATGTCGGCCACCGTCGCCACCACCCCGCTTTCCGCGGCATACCGGGCGACCGCAGCCGCCCGGACGTTGGCGGCAACGCCCGCTGATGCCCGACTCGACGACAAGACGGTGGCGCCGAGGCCGCCAAGGATGACGACGATCCACAACACGAGGACGAGGGCAACGCCGCGTCGGGTCATGGGGTGCGCTCCAGCCCGATACGGACCACCTGGTCCACCGGACGCCCGCTCGCCTCGGTCCAGGTCAGCCGCACCGCGGTGGGGGCCACCGAGGGGTCCTCCCACCGGTCGGACCACGTGGCGAAGGAGCCGCGGGCCAGCGTATGCAGGCGGAGGGAGGTGGCCCCCGCCACGGCGGCGGTCACCAACGGGGCACTGCCTTCCGACGGGCTCGCGCGAAGCTGCAGGGAGTCATTGCGCACCCAAAACGTCACGGACCACGACGCACTGGTGCCGTAGGGCTCGACGATGCCGCGGCTCAGCAGGTGGACGGAGTCCGAACGCATACCGCGCACGACAGAGAAGGTGGCCGGCCCACCACGGACACCTGGCAGGGCATGCCGCACCGCACTGGCGATCATCCCGCGTGCGGCCGTCATCGCTTCCGTGCGGTCGTGGTGGTGTTCGAGTCGTTCGCGGGTGTCGATCCCACCCTGAAGCGCCGCATAGGCGACCGACGTGACCAGCCCCGTGATGACGAGCGCCACCAGTACCTCGACCAGGGTGAAGGCCGCGCGGCGGGGACTCACGGACGCGGCCCCATCGTGCCGGGGTCGCGCACCAGACGACGCAGTTCGAACGGCGCGCCATGGCGCGGCGTCACAACGACCACGAGCTCGGTGACTCCCGGGGCGGTCCCCCACGGGCGCGCCTCCACGCGTCGCGCGACGAGCGTATCAGCGGCGCCGAGCGCTTCCTGGGCGATCACGGCGTCGCCTAACGACGCCGCTTCCATCGCGGACTCCGCCTGGGCGACCACCTCGCTGACGTCCCGTGCGCGCGCCGCGGTGGACGCGCCGGACCGGAACACGTCCAGGAAGCCCATGGCCGACAAGCCGAGGATGACGAGCGCGATCGCCCCTTCGAGCAGCGTCATGCGTTGCGCTCAGTGGCGCGACACCGCGTGACGTCCCATGCGGCCCACGCGGCCGGGAGGGCCGTGGCGAGTCGACAACGTCCGCCCGGCGAGAACCAGAGCTCGAGTTGGCCCGGGGTCGCGATGGCGCCAGAATCGATCGCCAGCGCTTCATCGCGCACCACCCAGCGGCCGTCCGATGTCACATTGAGTCTGAGCGTCTGTGCCCGGGTGATGGCAAGCGCCCGCGTCCTCCGGACAACCTGACCGATGCCGGTCGGTTCAGTTTCCGGCACCACCAGCGACGGCAGGACGACCGCGGTCACGAGCCCAAGGACGGCCAGGACGACCAGGACTTCGAGCAAGGTCATGCCTCGGAGGTGTGTGCGTGGGCGGGGAAGGGACACTCGCGGCCGTATATAGTTGGTGTGGCACATCTTGGACGTGCCGGGGGGAGCGGAAGCAACCGCCTTCCGGGGGGCCCGGCAAGCAGCACGACACCGGGGATACCCCGCCTCCCTCCTTTCGTGTGGCGAGCTCTGCGGGGGTGTTTGCCGTGGTTGCCACCGACGGGGCCGCGAGTCAGCTTGACCAGCCTCAAACCAGACCCTCGCGATGCCCGCAGCATACGACGTGATCATCGCCGGACTCGGCGTGATGGGGAGTTCCGTGGCCCTCCACGCGGCGCGGCGCGGGCTCCGCGTGCTCGGGGTCGATCGCCTGGAGCCGCCGCACACCCACGGCTCTTCGCACGGAAACACTCGGTTGATCCGAGAGGCGTACTACGAACACCCGCTGTATGTGCCGCTGGTCCGGCGCTCGTACGCACTCTGGCGCGAGCTGGAGGCAGCGCGCGGTGAGGCCCTTCTGACTCGGACCGGTTCACTGATGGTCGGGAGGCGCGAGTCGGAGCTGGTTCGTGGGACGATCCGGAGCGGAGTCCAGCACGCGGTACCTCACGAGGTGCTCAGTGCAGAGGAGCTCCATCGACGCTTCCCGGGGTTCGAGCCTTCGGACGAGTTCGTCGGTGTTTACGAGCCCGGTTCTTCGCTATTGAACCCCGAGAGAGTTGTTACCGCTCAGTTGGAAGCCGCTCGCGAAGAAGGGGCGGAAATCAGGTTCAATGACGCATTACTGTCGTGGTATCAGTCCGATGATGCAGTCGGTGCGATACTCGGGAGTGGACGATGCGGGGCGGCCCAACTAGTCCTCGCAGCCGGGGCGTGGAACCCGTCCCTGGCATCTGATGCCTTGCGGAACGTGTTGGTCGAACGCCAGCTCCAGCAGTGGTGGACGCCGGCGAGGGCACCTGAGTGGTTCACGGCGTCCAACATGCCGGTCTCGATGTGGCAGCTCGCCGATGACCGGATCTTCTATACCATGCCCGACACCGGGCGTGGGCTGAAGCTCGGGTGGCACCACAACGGGCCGAACGTGGACCCGGACCAGGTGGATCGTGAGCCCGGTGCCGTCGAGAACGCGGAGCTGGCCGACCTGCTCCGCCGGTTCCTTCCTGCGGCCAAGGGAATCAGGGCCGCGAGCGCGGTCTGCCTGTACACCAATACTCCCGATGGCCATTTCCTCCTGGATCGTTGTCCGGCGGCGCCCAACGTGTGGTTGATGAGCGCGTGCTCGGGCCACGGCTTCAAGTTCGCGAGCGTGCTGGGGGAGATCATGGCTGACCTCCTGGAAGGGGGCGAGCCGGCGTTCGACATCTCTCCGTTTCGGTACGGGCGGTTCAGCGCATGACTCAGGGTGGCTTTACCTCGGGGTTCGCCGTCCTCGAACTCGAGCGGGATCGTGCGGAGCGATTCCTGAACGGGGTGCGCGTGGTGCTGCTCGTGGTGCTCGCGGTGGCCGCCGCGGTGTATGCGCCGTCGCTGAGTCCGGCGCTGAACCGGATGAACCTGATCGTCCTGAGCCTCACCATCGGATGGGCCGCGGTTCAGGTGCCCCTGTTCTATCGGCAGGTGCGACTCCCCAACTGGCTACGGTACGCCAACCCAGCAGCAGACGTAGGGGCGGTGACCGCGATCATCGTGGCGTATGGCGTGACGGCGACGCCTGCGTTGGCCCTGAAGACCCCCATTGTCGACGCCTATTTCGTGATCCTTGCGGCCTTGCCGGTCGCGTCATCCACCAGAAAGGCGGGGGTGGTCTCCGCGATGGCGGTCCTGGCGTATGCTGCGGTCGTCCTGGTGTTCTGGGCCGGCGGGCGACTCAACGTCATCCTCGATCCCGTGATCGCCAGTGGTGCGACGGCGGTGTCTCCACTCGACGAAGGGGCCAAGATCCTCCTCCTGGCGTGCGTGGGGGCAGTGGCCACGTACGCCACCCGGTGGCAGGAACAGCTCGCCATGCGGTATGCGGAGGCGGCGGATCATGGGGCGGAGCTAAAGACGCGCCTGGCGCGGACCGAGCTGCACGCCTTGAAGCTTCAGCTGCAGCCACACTTCCTCTTCAACACCCTCAACACGATCACCGCCTTGGTCCACCAGGATGCCCCGCGGGCTGAGCGGATGGTGTCCGGGTTGAGCGACCTGCTGCGCGCATCCCTGAACAGTGCGGGGGAGGAAGCGGTACCGCTCGTCCGCGAACTGGCGGTCCTCGCGCATTACGTGGAGATCCAGCAGGTGCGTTTTGGGGACCGGCTCCGCTTCACCGTCGATGTCCCGGCCGACCTGCAGGGCGCCATGGTCCCCAACTTGATGCTGCAGCCCCTGGTGGAGAACGCTATTCGGCACGGCATTGCGTCGCGTGCGTCCGGCGGCCAGGTATTGGTGAGTGCCGCGCAGGACGGAGAGTGGCTCCGCGTGCGGGTGCTCGACGATGGCGTCGGCGAAACGCCGGGACGGGTCCGTCGCGAAGGGGTAGGGCTGGGGAATACCCGCGCGCGACTCGAACAGATGTATGGCGCGCGCCACCGGTTCGAGGCCGTGGGTGACGCGCAGGGTTTTCGGGTCCAGATCGATCTTCCCTTCCAGGTGGCTCCGGCCGTGGCGGCACGATGACTCTCCTGCGCGTCCTGATTGTTGACGACGAGCCGTTGGCCCGCTCGCACGTGCAGTCACTCCTCAGCGGACGCACGGACGTCACCGTGATCGGGGAATGTGGGGACGGCGCCAGCGCGGTGGCCTGCATTGCCAGCGAGGCGCCTGACCTCGTCCTGCTGGATGTCCAGATGCCCGAGCGCGACGGCCTCGATGTGGTGCGCACCGTGGGGCCCGACCGCATGCCCTGGACCGTGTTCATCACGGCCCACGATGACTATGCCCTGGAGGCGTTTGAGGTTCACGCCGTGGACTACGTGCTCAAGCCGGTGAACCGCGAGCGATTTCATCGGGCCATCGATCGGGTGGCACGGTTGCACGCCGAGCGGTCGACGCCGGCCACCGCGCTCCGCGGGCTGCTGGGTGCTTTCGATGAGCAACGCGGGCCGAGCGGGCGCCTCGCGGTGCGCGCCGGGGATCGCGTGATCTATCTCAAGGTGGCGGACCTGGATTGGGTGGAGGCGGCCGGGGACAACGTGCGCTTTCACGTGGGGCGGCAGGTCTATGAGCAGCGCGCCACCATGGCGTCGATTGAGCAGCGTCTCCCATCCGCGTCGTTCGCGCGCATCCACCGATCGGTGATCGTCAACCTTGATCGTATCGTGGAATTCCAGCCCTGGTTCCAGGGCGACTGGATTGTGGTGCTCGGCGACGGGACGCGCTTGCAGTCCGGAAAGAGCTACCGAGCGCGGCTGCGCGCACTGACGGCCGAGTAACGGGCGGAGGCTGTTCGCGCCGCAGTCGCGATCCAGCCGCCCTTCGTCGTGCGAAACCAGCACTTCGTCGCTGGCGGGTGGCCCGCTGATCCGGTTCGGGCGACTATCGCGCGTATGCTGGTCGTTGGGCGCCACATGGCGACCCGACTTCCCTCGATCCCGTTCCGGCCCAATGCGTCCTGTTCGTCGGTGCCTCGCCCTTGCTGTTGGAATCGTGCTCTCCGCCTGCGGCGGGGGTGGGGATGACGGTGGCACCAATCCGCCGCCACCCGCGGCGACCCTGGGCTCCATTGTGCCGTCGGCGACCACGCTGAACCTCGGCGCTGGTCAGTCGCAGACGCTGTCTGCGACGGCGCGAGATGCCAACAACAACACGATTGCAGCGACCGGATACACCTACAGCTCCGCATCGAATACCGTGGCGGTTGTCTCCAGCGCGGGCCGGGTCACCGGCCTGTCCGCGGGCACCACGTCGATCACCGTGTCGCTCACGCTGAACGGGGTCACCAAGACCGCCTCCGTGTCGGTGACCGTGACCGGGGCGCTGCCGACCGCGGCGACCGTCGTCGCCGGGGCCACGACCAATGATTTCACCCCGGACCTCGTCGCGATTGCCCGGGGCGGGACGGTGACGTGGACCTTTGGGGCCCTGATCCACAATGTGGAGTTCGGGACGACCACCGGGGCGCCGCAGGGTATCGGCAATTCACAGAACACACAGGCCACGCGCACGTTCGCCAGCGCGGGGACGTTCGCATACACGTGCACGCTGCACAGCGGGCAGAACGGAACCGTCCTGGTTCCGTGAGCCCGCTCGACTCGCGGCCGCACGGTCGTGGGTTGCGGACCGAGGAACATGGGGCGCCGTCGTCGATCGTGGGGGTGGAGCAGGCAAATGGTCGGCGGCGGCGTTCCCAGTTCCGTTCAGCACACAATGAGGCATGACGTCCCGCGTTCTCGCGATTGAACCGAACGCCCTGCAGGTCCGCTTCGCCGTGCGTTGGTTTGGCGTGGTCACCGTGCGCGGCACCTTGTCCCAAGGTGAAGGAACGGTCACGTGGCACGGCGACGACCTGTCGCGTGTCGAGGTCTCGGCGGCCGTCGCGGCCGGGAGTGTCACGACGGGCGTCGCGCTCCGCGATCATCATCTGCGCGCTGAGCGTTTCCTCCATGCGGACCTGTATCCGTGGGTCCGGTTTACCTCGACGGCGTTTGCCCGCGAGGGAGGGCAGCTCGTGGTGCAGGGGCTGTTGAGCTGTCGTGGTGTCACGACCCCCGTGCGCGCAGCGTGCCCGCTCGATGAGCTGCGGCGTGACGGGGAGCAGGCGACAGTCTGTGCGCGGTTTGTGGTCTCACGCGCACGGCATGGCGTGGGTGTGCCGCCGGGGATCTGGCGGTACAACCCCATGTTCCTCGCGATTGCTGACGAGGTGCACGTACACGTGCGGCTTCGTCTTCCGGCCGGTGACGCGGAGCGCCTGGGGTTGCTCGTTCAGGGCGTCCGGCCGCGCGCGGCCACCGGCCACGACGACTCGACCTGATCGCCGCGCACCCCATGGATGGTGTCGTTGAGGTGCACCACGACACACACATGGTTGGGGACGATCCGCACCTGGTCGCCGACGCGCGGCCGCCAGCTGGAGGCCGACAGGTCCAGGATGCCGTGTTCTTCGCTCATCCGCGAGACGACAATCTCGGGACGATCGAGCAAGGCGCCAAACCCCTCGCCTGGCGTCCCGCGCATCGGTTCACGTCCCAGGGCCTTGCTACCACAGTCGACCACCGCCTGGCCGGGAACGGCCGTCGAAACGACGGTGCCGAGGACGGTGAACGCACAGTCCTCCCACTCACACGCACCGATCGCGGCCGTCGTGCGGTCATTGTACACATAGGTCCCGGGGCGGACTTCGGTGACGCCCGCGATTTCGTGCATCCGCCAAGCTGCGGGCGTTGAGCCACCGCTGACGATCCCGGGGGCCAAGCCGGCGTCACCGAGCACCGAGACCAGCCGCGTCAGGTCTCCGCGCAGCTGGTCCAGTGAGGCCTGCTGGGCGTCCACGTGCTCGCGAATGTGCCCCGGGTAGAACATGACCCCGGCAAAGGCCAGTGGCGCACTCGCGCGGATGTGCATGGCGAGGGCCAGCGCTTCTTCGGCGGATTGCACGCCGACGCGGTGCATCCCCATGTCGACCTCCACGAGCACCCGCACCTCCCGATCCGCCGCCCTGGCGGCGGCAGCGAGCGCATCGACGGCGATCATGGAGTCGAGCCCCACGGCCAGCCGCACTGCACGAGGCAACTGCATGACCCGGGCGAGCCTGGGGGCGCCCAGGAGCGGGTAGGCCAGCAACAGGTCGTTGGTGACCTCGGCCATGACTTCGAGTTCCCGCGGCGTGGCACAGGTGAGCCCCGCCGCCCCACGGCGCACCTGCTCGGCGGCGATGCGTGGCGACTTGTGCGTCTTGACGTGTGGGCGCAGGGACAGGCCGTGCAGGATCGTGTACGACGCCATGGCGTCGAGGTTGGTGCTCAGCCGGTCGAGGTCCACGAGCGCGCACGGCGTCTCGAGGTCCGCGAGCTGGCGCGGCCGGTCGGTGGTGTCGGGACGAATGGCACGCATGGTCACCACCAGCCCAGCAGTTTCCACCACGCCACGCCGACCGTGCCCCAGGTGCCTAACGTCACCAGGGACACGATGAACCCGAGGCGCCACCATTCCCGCTGGGTCACGTACTGGGCTCCGAAGTAGATGGGGGCGTGTGTCGTGCCATAGTGCGTGAGCGATGCGTCAAGGTTGGAGGCCGCCGCGAGGGACAACACGGCGAGCTGTGGCGGGGCGCCGGCCGCGATGGCCACGACGAGGAACGGAGTGAACATCGCCGTCGCATGGGCCGTGATGCTCGCGAAGGCGTAATGGGCGTAGAAGTAGATCACGACGAGGATCAGGAGCGCCGCCGTCCAGTCCCAGCCGGCCGTCCACCCGCCAGCGACTTCGGCGAACCGCTTCGTGACGCCCGTGTCGCCGAGGGCCTCCGCCATGCGGACGAGGCCCCCATACCAGATGAACGTATCCCATGCCTGGCGTTCGGCGAGCAGGTCGCTCCACTCGATCACCCCGGTAAGGAGCAGCGTGCAGACACCCAGCAGGGCGACCACCGCATAGTGGATCCCGTGGATCGACGGGGTCATCCAGAGGATGGCCACAAAGGCGAAGACCGCCAGCATGAGCTTCTCTCCGCGGATCATCGGGCCGATCTTGCGGAGTTCTTCACGGGCGAACGCGGTCGCGTGCGGTGTTTCCTTCACCTCGGGCGGAAAGAGGCGAAAGAGGACCCACGGCACGAGGAGCAACGCCACCAGTCCGGGAACGATCCCCCCCAGCATCCACTTGGCGTACGTCAGCTCAATGCCCGCCGCGTCCATGGCGAACTTCGCGATGATCACGTTGGACGCCTGGCCGGTGAGGAACATGGCGCACGCAATCACATCGCACTGGTACACCGTCTTCATCAGGTAGGCGCCCAGTCGACGGCGGGTGGCGCCCGGGGTGGAGTCGTACGCCTCGGAGAGGCTCCGCACGATCGGGAAGACGATCCCTCCCGCGCGCGCGCTGTTGCTGGGAACGATCGTGGCCAGGAGCGCGTCGGTCCCGACGAGAGCATAACCCAGGCCCAACGACTTGCGGCCCAGGGCGCGAATGAACAGGAAGGCGATGCGCCGACCGAGGCCGGTCTTCATGACGCCGCGCGAAATGAAGAAGGCACAGAGGACGAGCCAGACCACTGGATCGGAATACCCCTTGAGTGCCAGGGCCGGCGTCATCGTCTTCGTCACCGCCATGGCGCACACGCCAAACAGGACGACGGCGCTCGGCGGAGCAGGGCGCAGGATGCTCCCGACGATGGTCGCGAGGAAGATCGCGAAGAGCCGCCAACCCTCCGGGGTGATCCCTTCGGGCGCCCCAGCCAGGATGACCGCCAGCGCAACACCCACCACGGCGGCCCAACGCCACCAGGTCTGGTCGGCGAGGGGGGGCGAGGCGGCGGGGGTGGTCATGGGGGCGGCAATATGGAGCGCGGCACTGGCGACCGTAACCGGTGCCGTCGCACGTCCGCGCAACCATTACCGGGACCCCTGTGTCCCAAGGCTGACCTGATGGCGGGGCCGTCGGGGGGCACAACGAACCGAGCATACGGATCTTGGACGAACGCGCACTGGTGGCACGAGCGGCTGCAGGGGAGCCCGACGCGCAGCGGGCCCTCTACGACGCCCATGTCGACCGGGTCTACCGCCTGGCGTACCGCATGGCGGGCGACGACGACCTCGCGCGGGACTTCACGCAGGACACGTTCATCCGTGCCTTCGGCAAGCTGGGGGATTTTCGGGGGGAGTCCGCGTTTGGGACCTGGCTCCACACCATCACGATGTCGGTGGTGTTGAACGGGCTCCGGAAGGTCAAGCGGCTGCGGGCGCGCGAAACCGGGATGGAGGAGCTGGACACGTTAGGCACGACGACGCGTCGCGCGGATCCCGACCTTCGGGAGCGGTTGCATGGGGCCATCGACGCCCTGCCGCCCGGCTATCGCACGGTGTTCCTGATGCACGATGTGGAAGGATTCACGCATGAGGAGATCGGCCGGGCCCTCGGGATCGAGACCGGCACCTCCAAGGCGCAGCTCTTCCGGGCCCGGGCCCGGCTGCGCGAACGACTGGCCGCCTTTGCCGGAGCATGGAGCGCATGAGTGACGACGACATGTTCGACCGATGGGTGGTGGACGCGGCGGCTGAGTACAACCGGCCACCCGCGACGGTCCCGCGCGAGGCGATGTGGTCGGTGATCCGCGCCGGTGTTGCTGCCGCTCCCATCCCCGAGGCACGGCGGCTCGCTGCACGTAGCTGGACGCTTCGCCAGGTGGTGCCGCTGCTTGCTGCGGCGGCGGTCCTTGTGGCGGTGGCCTACCAGGCCGGGGTCACCACCGGCGCGCCGGGCCCGCCGGCCACGCCCCCCGTCCGCGTGAAGGCTCGGCGGTGTACGACGTGGCTACGCGTGACCTCTTCGACCGTGCCGAGCTGTTGCTGGCCACCACCCAGTCCTCGTTAGGTGGTGACACGGTTGATCCCGCTGTGACGCGATGGGCGCAAGACATGCTGTCCGAGACCCGGCTCCTGCTCGACTCCCCCGCGGCAACTGCGCCCGGTCGTCGCGCCCTGCTCGAAGACCTCGAACTGACGCTGGCCAAGGTCGTCCGCCTTTCCGGTGCGGCCAGCGCCGACGACAAGACCCTCATGGATCGCTCGTTGCGCGACGGCGACCTGCTTTCCCGCTTACGAACCTCTGTGCCCGCCCCAGTGCGCGGCACCTGACCAGGACTCTGCCATGAACCGAACCTTGCTCTCCCTGTTGCTCGGCGCCGCGATCCCGGTCGCCGCGCAACCCACCCTGTCGGACCTCGCGCGTGACGTCGTGGCCAGCACCCGCGCCCTCACCCCCGGCCTCTCGTCCCTGTCCGCCCTGAGCAGACTGTCGGCGCTGGCGAGCCTCTCTCCCCTACACGCGGACGAGCCTGACCAGGCGGCGGACTCCCTGTATCGCATGGGACGACGCGCCCTCGACCGTGGAGACTACCGACGTGCTGCCGAGCTGTTCATGCAAGTCCGGGCGCGCGATCGCAAGGCGGCTATCGCCGGCGACGCACTCTATTGGCATGCCTTTGCCAGCGCGCGCCTCGGCTCCACGGCCGGGCTGCAAACGGCGCTGGCATCCCTGGAGGCCCTGGCCAGCGAGTTTCCCCGGGCGATGAACCGCGATGCGCGGGCGCTCCGGGTACGCGTCTGCGGATCGTTGGCTTCCCAGGGAAATGAAGGGTGCGCCCGGGAGATCCGGGAAGTGGCCGGTGGCTCTGGCTCCTCGGGCGGGGGCACCGGCGTCGCTCGACCCCGCACGGCGGCCGGCCAGGAACAAGGGTGCCCGGATGACGACGATGACGAGCGCGTCGAGGCGCTCAATGCGCTCCTCCAGATGGATGCCGAGGCGGCGCTCCCGATCCTCGAGAAGACCCTCGCCCGTCGCGATCGCTGCTCGGCCGCGCTCCGGCGCAAGGCGATCTTTCTGGTCTCGCAAAAGCGCGAGGCGCGCTCGGCCGACATCCTCATGAACAGCCTGCGCTCCGACCCCGATGGCGAGGTGCGCGAGCAGGCGGTGTTCTGGCTCGGACAGCTGCGTGACGACCGTGCGGTCACCATGCTGGAAGAAATCCTCAAGACCGAGAAGGACGAAGACGTGCTCGACAAGGCGGTCTTCGCCCTGTCCCAGCACCGCAGCCCGCGCGCGGCGGCCATGCTCCGCGACCTGGCGCAGCGCGACAACGCCCCCAAGCAGCAACGCGAACAGGCGATCTTCTGGCTCGGCCAGCAAAAGTCCGCGGACAACGCCAACCTGCTCATCGGGCTGTTCGCGCGGGTGAACGACGAGGACCTCAAGGACAAGATCATCTTCTCGCTGTCACAGGTGCGGTCGCCCGCTACGGACAAGTGGATGCTGGACCTCGCGACCAACGAGAAGGAGGACGTGGAAGTCCGCAAGAAGGCACTGTTCTGGGCCGGACAGAACAAGGCCGTGTCCATCGAGGCGCTGGGCCAGATGTACGACCGCATGACGGATCGGGAGATGCGCGAACAGGTGATCTTCGTGGTCGCCCAACGACGCGATGCCGGCGCTGTCGAGAAGCTTATCGACATCGCCCGCACCGACAAGGATCGCGAGTTGCGCAAGCGCGCCGTCTTCTGGCTCGGGCAGTCCAAGGACCCGAAGGCCCTCAAGGCCATCGAGGAGCTGATCAACCGATGAATGCCCGCGCGATGGTCCCCGTCCTGAGGGCCGCTCTGGTCCTGGTCGCCGCCACCTCCCTCCCGGCTCAGTCCTCTCGTCTCAACGCGGTGCGCGACGGCCAGGTCCGCTTCACCTTCACCTTGCGTCCCGGGGTCTGTGGCCAGGGCCAGAACATCTGGCGCACCGGTCGCGTTGGCCGCGACGGGATCCGGCTGGACAACAAGGCCAGCCGTGATGTGGAATACGATGTCGAATGCGATACCGGTCCCGGGCGCGTTGTGATCGACAAGGTGAACGGCCGCGTGGACGACGTCCGCTTCTATGTCGGCGGTCGCTGGCGCACCGACGCCGCGGCCACCGACCTCGGCCAGCTCCCGGTCCGGCAGGCAGCGGACCTCTTGCTCGACATCGCCAGGACCGGTGAAGGCAAGGCGAGTGAACGCGCGATCTTCCCGGCGACCCTGATCGATAGCGTCGAAGTGTGGCGCGAGTTGATCCGCCTGGCCCGTGACGAGTCCAGGCCGCGTCGCGCCCGGACCCAGGCCGTCTTTTGGCTCGGACAGGCCGCCGAGGCTCCGGCCACCCAGGGTCTGAAGGACTTGGTGGGCGAAGCGGCCATGGACCGCGAAGTCCGCGAACAGGCCGTGTTCGCGCTGTCGCAAAGACCGAGGGACGAGGCGATCCCCGCGCTGGTGAACATCGTGCGGACCAGCAAGGACCCCGAACTGCGCAAGAAGGCGCTGTTCTGGCTCGGGCAATCCGGCGACAAGCGAGCCATCGACCTGATTGAAGAGCTGCTGACGCGCGGCAAGTAGGGGGACGACTTGCGCCGGTGGGTGGCGGTGCGCACTGTGCCGCCATCCCTGGCCCCGGCTCCTGAGTTCCTCCGACGACTACCGCGCCCTCTTTGACAAGGGCACCGCACCGCAACTCCTCCTGGATGCGGTGCAGGCGGTAATCCTGGAGGCGAACCTCGCGGCCGCCGACTTTTACGGCGCCCAGCCGGCCGCGCTCGTTGGGCGCCCGGTCGCCAGCCTCTGGGCGGAACCGACGGCGCTCGATGACCTGCTCGAGCTCGGCGCCACTATTGGGGTCCACCTGACCGAAGTGGTCCATCGGCAGCTCTCCGGCGACACCCGACCGGTCGAGCTGTACCTCTCACCGATGCCGCACCGCCGCGTGCACGTCATTGTGCACGACACGTCGGAACGCGCGCGTGCGGAACAACGCGCCCGCGAGCTGCATGCCGAGCGCGTGGCGCGCGCGGTGACGCAGCAGGCGGCCGACGAGTGGCAGGCCACCTTCGACGCCATCTCCCAGCCGATCTTCGTCCTGGATGGTCAGGCGAGACTACAGCGCGGTAACCGCGCCGCAGCCGCACTGCGCGGCGCGGCCCCTGGTCTCCCGAATGGCGTCACCCTCGGGGACGTGGCCCGTTCGCCGTTCTGGGCGTCGCTCGCGCAGGTGGCTACGGAACGTCAGCTCGGTCGCCAGCTGGCCGACGAAGCAGGGCGCACGTGGTCCGCCAGCGCCGTGGCCAGCAGTGACGACCAGCGGGTCATCCTCGTGCTGCAGGAGCTCACCGCCCTGCTCGACCTGCAATATGAGGTGCAGCGCCGCGAGACGATGGCGCGCATGGGTGAGCTGGTGGCGGGGGTCGCGCACGAGGTGCGCAATCCGTTGTTTGCCATCTCGTCGCTCCTGGACGCGGCGCGACACCGGCTGGCGGCGCAGCCGGACTTCGCACGGATGGCCCCCATGCTCGATGCCCAGGTCCAGCGCCTGTCGGACCTGATGCGCGACCTCCTCGACTACGGCCGGCCGGCGGCGCTCGAACGACGCCCGACCCCGCTCGCCGAACTTGCGCACGCAGCCGAGCTGGCCCTGGCGCCGCTGGCGGCCTCGGCGGGGGTCCGCCTCCGGTGGCAGCTCGGGGCGAACGGCGACCGGGTTGTGGAGGTCGATCGGGTGCGATTCGGGCAGCTGCTCGTGAACCTCGGCGCCAACGCCATCCAGCATGCGCCGAGGGATAGTGAGGTCACCCTGTCTGCCCGCGAGGGGGATGCGACGGTCGAACTGGAGGTCAGCGACCGCGGGCCCGGCTTCCCGCCGGACGTGCTCCCGCACGTGTTCGAGCCCTTTGTTACCCGCCGGCCGGGGGGGACCGGTCTCGGACTGGCGATTGCGCACCGCGTCGCCCACCAGCATGGTGCTAAGATTCAGGCCGGGAACCGGGTCGATGCCAATGGCGTGGTGCAGGGGGCGGTGGTGACCCTGCACGTTCCTGCCACCCCCCTCCCCGTGCCCACGTGACCACGCCCCGCCTGCTCCTCATCGAGGACGATCCGGTTATCCGGTTCGCCGTTCGCGACTTCATGGAAGCCAATGGCTATTCCGTGACCGAGGCCGCGAGCGCGGGCGAGGGCGAACGGATCTTCGAGCGTGAGCGGCCCACGGTGGTGGTGTCGGACTACAAGCTTCCGGATGCGACGGCGATCGACCTGCTCCCGCGCCTTCGCGCGACGAGCGCGACCACGCCGATCATTGTGTTGACCGGTCATGGATCCGTGGAGTTGGCCGTCCAGGCGATGCGAGAGGGCGCCGAGGACTTCCTCACGAAACCGGTTTCGCTCCCCACGCTGCTGGTCGTCATCGAGCGAGCGATGGAACGTCAGCGTGAGCGGCAGCAGCGCATGGCGCGTCAGGTCAGGCGCGAGCGAGCGCCCCTGGATCCGTTCCTGGGGACTTCGGCGGCCATTCAGCGCCTCCGGGACCAGGCGGTTCGGGTCGCGGAGACCGATCGGCCCGTCCTGCTCCGCGGGGAAACCGGGTCCGGCAAGGGAGTGCTCACACGCTGGATTCACGAGAACAGTCCTCGGCGCGATGAGCCTATCGTCGACTTGAACTGCGCGTCGCTCCCGCGGGAGCTGCTGGAGAGCGAGCTGTTCGGCTACGAACGAGGCGCGTTTACTGGCGCGGTCACCGCGAAGCTTGGCCTCGTTGAGCTGGCGAACCGTGGCACGCTCTTCCTCGACGAGATCGGCGACATGGAGTTGTCGCTCCAACCCAAGATGCTCAAGGTGGTCGAGGACCAGGTCTTCCGCCGGGTCGGGGCCGTCAAGGATCGGCAGGTCAACGTTCGCCTGGTGGCGGCCACGCACCAGGATCTTCCCGTGCTCGTGTCCGATGGGCGGTTCCGCGGTGACCTGTACTTCCGAATCAGCACCCTGCCGCTGTACGTGCCACCGTTGCGCGAACGGGTGGAGGATATCCCGCTCATCGCGCGACGACTGTTGGACCGCCTCGCGAACGAGATCGGGGGCGTGAGCATCGACCTTTCCCCGGAGGCACGGCGCGCCCTCGAGTCCCACGACTGGCCCGGCAACATCCGCGAAATGCGCAACGTCCTGGAGCGCGCGGTCCTCCTGGGATCCCGCACCGAAGTCCGCGCCAGTGACCTGTTTTTCGATGTCCGAGGTCGTACCCCGGACGCCGTGCCGAGCGACTCGGACACCTTGACGCTGGAAGATGTCCAGCGGCGGCACATTATTCGCGCACTGGAACTGGCCAACGGGCGCGTGGATGTGGCAGCTTCGCGCCTGGGCGTTCCGCGCTCGACCCTGTACCAGCGATTGAAGGCGATGCAGATCGTGGCGGCGCGCCCCGGTGGTGCCTCGCCTTCCAAAGAAAAGGAGTGAGAATGACCGATCCCCGAACCGCGCCGAACGGCGCCGACGCCCCGTCCGACTCCGGGAACGTCGACAAGATCCGCGATATCCTGTTCGGCACGCAGATGCGGGACTACGACCGCAGGTTCGCCGCCACGGAGGAGCGCCTCCAGCGCGAGGCGACGCACCTGCGGGAGGACCTCGGTCGTCGGATGCTCGCCACCGAGCAGTACCTGCGCTCGGAGATCGAGACTTTGACGACGGCCCTCAAGGCCGAAGAGCGCGATCGCGTCCAGGGCGTGCGCGAGGCATTGGACGGTATTGCCGCGCTCAACCGTGACCTCACAGCGCGCCTCGCCGCGCTCACCGATCAGACCCAACAGCAGCAGCGCGAACTGCGGGCCCTCCTGCAGGAAATGCAGCGAGCCCTCGGCGAAGAGATGGCGCGCCGGCACGACGACCTGACCGATGCCCTCCGGCGTGAGGCATCGGAGCTGCGTCATGCCAAGGCGGACCGTGCAACGATGGCGGCGATGTTCGCCGAGTTCGCGGAACGCCTGGCGGCAGGCGACTCGCGGTAGGGGCTCCTCCATCGTGTCCGGCGATCGGTATGGTGAGCTGCGCGATATCCTCGTCGGGCCGGAACGCGCGCGTCTCGATGCGATTGACCAACGCCTCGATGACCCCGGCCTCGATGTCGACGCCGTCAGTGCCGTGCTGCCGGAGGCCGTGGCGCGGCGCGCCACCGATCGTGCGTTAGGCGCCGCCCTCGGCCCCGTGGTGGGCGACGCCATCAAGGCGTCGGTGCGACGCGATCCGCAACCACTGGTCGACGCGATCTTCCCCATCATCGGCCCGGCGATCCGTCGGGCGATTGCCACGGCCTTCGCCGAGTTGTCGCAATCGATCAATAGCACCCTGGAGCACGCGTTCTCCCCTCGCGGGATGCGATGGCGCATGGAGGCGTGGCGCACGGGAAAGACCTTCGGCGAGGTCGTGCTGTCGCATTCCCTCGCCTTTCGCTGCGAGCAGCTCTTCCTGATCCATCGCGAGACCGGCTTGCTCCTGCGACACCTGACGGCCCCCGGGGTGAAGGCATTGTCGCCCGACATGGTGGCCGGCATGCTCACGGCCATCACGCAGTTTGCCCAGGACTCCCTCGAAGTCTCCACCCAGGAGGGACTCGACTCCTTCGCCTTTGGGGACCTCACGGTCTGGGCAGAGCAGGGGCCGGCCATCGTGCTTGCCGCCGTGATCCGTGGGCAGGCACCCGTGACATACCGGGAGACCTTGCAGGAGGCGGTGGAGGCAACGCAGCGCGCCCATGCCGAGGCGATCGAGGCATTTGGGCGGGACGGCCGCCCCGTTCCTGTACGCGACGATCTGCTGGAACCCTGTTTGGTATCGCAACAAGTCGAACGCGCACGTCCCGCGGGCACCTGGCGCCTCGCCGCCGCGGGGCTGCTCCTTCTGGCCGCCGTCGGCAGTTGTGCCGTCCCGCGATACCTGCAGGCGCGCCGCGTGGACCGGTACCTCGATCGCCTCCGGACCGAACCCGGCATTGTCGTCGGCGACGTCGGCAGGAGCGGTCGCGCTGTGGTTGTGAGCGGTCTGCGCGATCCGCTCGCGGCGGATCCCCGGTCGATGCTGGGCGAGTATGGCCTGGACACGTCCCGCATCACCGGGCATTGGGAGCCGTACATCGCCTTGCGTCCCGAGTTTGTCCTCAGGCGAGCAGGGGTTCTGCTGAAGGCGCCTTCCGGGGTCCACGTCGAGCTGCGTCACGATACGCTATCCATTTCGGGGACGGCCGGGGCGTCGTGGTTGCGCCACGCGCGCGCGGTGGCACCGGCCATCGCGGGGGTCGCGGCGCTTGACCTTCGCATGCTCCGGGACTCGGTCGACGTGACGTTGGAAGCCATGGCGGACACGGCCGAGGTATTCGCCGTCGTGTTTGACCGCGGGGAGCAGTGGCCCCGCGCCGGATCTCGTCCCGTGCTCGATTCACTCGCGCGCACCCTCGCCGGACTCGTGGCCCTCGCGGAGGGCGCCGAACGTGACATTCGGATCGAGGTGCATTCATCGACGGACAGCGCGGGCTCCCACCTGGTAAACCGGGCGCTGCGCGAGAGCCGCGCGCGTGTGCTCCGGAGTCTCCTGGCTGAGCGTGGGGTGCCGTGGGACCGGCTCGCTGCCGTCCCGGACTCCGCGAGCGGCGGGCGGCACGGCTACATTCGAGTCCACCTCCGATCGAACACGGAATCCCAGTGAGCGTCATCCAACGCAAGGTGTGCATGCTCGGCGCCACCGGGGTGGGCAAGACATCCCTCGTCAGGCGCTTCGTTGAAAGCCTCTTCTCCGAGCGATATCAGGCCACCATTGGCGTAAAGATCGATCGGCGGCTGGTGGAGCTGGACGGGCAGCAGGTGAGTCTCCTGTTGTGGGACCTTCAGGGAGAGGATGACCTCCAGCGCGTCCGCCTGTCGTATCTGCGGGGAGCCTCCGGCCTGATTTACGTGGCAGACGGGACGCGCCCCGAGACCCTGGACACCGCCCGGTCGATTCAGGCCGGCGCCATCGAGACCATTGGTACCGTGCCCTCGCTTCTCCTCGTCAACAAGAGCGACCTGACCGCAGATTGGCGCGTTGACGACGCGACGATCGCGACCCGCGGACCCGAGGGCGTCGCCGTTCTTCGGACGTCGGCGCGTGAAGGCACCAACGTCGAAGCAGGATTCGAACACCTCGTGCGGACGATCGGGCTCTAGACCGGCAGGCCCAGGGTCCGGGTTTCGGCTCCCGACTCTGGATTTCCGACGTGGGACGGACGCCCGCGCGAGACGGTGTCCTGCTGCAAGTGCTGCTGGCGCAACGGCTTGTGCGCCGCGACGTGGTGCCTGGCTCCTCGGAATGACCTGTGCATTGGCGGGTGATGGTTCTCCATCTCCTTCATGCCCCGCCTGCGCACACCGATCGAGCAATGTCCTTCAGGCGCCACCCTCACGCTCCGCGGCGCCTGACGCCGATGTCGCCACAGGACGCTGGGGTCGACGGCGGAGTGACGCTGCGACGCGAATCGATCTGGTACGTCGCGGGCTCAACCGGGCATCCGGTGGAGCGCCGCGGCCACTTCGTCGCCGCCGTGTGGAGTGCGTTCATGCATTCCGGTCGCCTTCGAGCGTTCGAGCGCGTCGGCATTCCGCTACTTCGCGCGATGCGAGGCGTGCAGGGAGCGCGCATCGCGGTCATTCGCCTGTCGGCGTCGACCTTTGACGTCGGGGAGACCCTGCGCCTGATTGACCAGGCGGGGAGCATAGAGGCGATGGTGATGGTAGAGCTGGCCGGGATGTGGTCGGCGCCCGCGCTGGAAGTCCTTGGCGCCATGCGGCCTGCCTTTGTGCGGGTTCGTCACGAGTACACCTCGGGGGCGAGCGTACTCCCGGAGCAGTCGCGACGACTGCTCCAGCTGAGTGATTGCATGGCGCGCACGTCGACGCCGCTGGTGGTGCAGGGGCCCCTTGAGTGTGAGGACGATGCCGCCGTGCGTGCGGCGGGGATCGACCTGCGCGTTGTGACCGACTCTGGTGCCGGGGATTCACCCTGGCCGGCCGTGGAGTCGTTAGGCGCTCCGGCGGCTCCCGTGGTGCTCGACTTTCCGCTCCGTCCCTCTGGGAGATAGACGTTGGGGGTCTGGGCGGGCAGACGACTGCGCAGCGTCGTCGGCCCAACCCCCAGCGGGCGGTCATCGCCGGGCAAATGGCATCCGGCGGAGCCGGGCGCTAGCATTCGCGGATCGCCCCGGACCACCGTCGACATGTCCATCATCTACCTGAACGGCCAGTTCCTCCCCCGCGCCAACGCCACGCTCGCCATTGACGACCGCGGATTCATCTTTGGCGACGGTGTCTATGAAGTGACACGCGTGGTCAAGGGCGCCCTGTTCGAGTCGGGGCGCCACCTCCGGCGCCTCGCCCGTGGGCTGGCAGACCTGCGACTGCAGCCCGAGGAGAGCCTCGCCGACATCGAGGCGATCTCGATGCGCCTGATCGCCGAGAACGGGCTCACGGACGGCGAAGGGACCGTGTACCTGCAGGTCACGCGCGGGGCGGCACCGCGCACGCACCACTTTCCGCCGGCGGGGACCCGCTGCACGGTGTACATGTCGGCCCAGAAGTTCGTGGTGCCGCACGACAAGCGGGCGACCGGCGTGTCCTGCGTGACCTACCCCGACATCCGCTGGTCGCGCTGCGACATCAAGACGGTCAACCTGATTCCCGCCGTCCTGGCGAAGCAACATGCCGTGGACAACGGCGTCTTCGAAGCGATCTTCGTTCGCGATGGCGCGATCACGGAAGGCTCCCACACCAACTGTTTTGGCGTGATCGACGGGGAGCTGCGCACCTATCCGGCGTCGAACTACATCCTCGGCGGGGTCACGCGCGACGTGACGATCGACCTGGCACACGAGTTGGGGATCCCGTTCGAGGCCCGTCCGTTCCACGTGCAGGACTTGCCCCGTCTGGAGGAGTTCTTCGTGACCGGGACGACAACCGACGTGATGCCGGTCGTGCAACTTGATGGAAAGCCCGTGGGTAACGGACGCCCCGGGGCGATCACTATGCGCCTGTACGAAGCCATGGCGCGTCGCCTCTACGGGAGCGCCTGATGCGATGGACGCGGAGCGCCGCGGACGGGCGTCGGCCGAGAAGATCGGTGTTCGTCGGCGCCCTCCTGTCGCTGCCCCTGTTGGGGGCCGGGGGGAGGGAATTGGCGGCGCAGGCAGCGGCCGTGCCGCGGGTGCATGTCATCGCCACGGGCGGGACCATCTCGAACCTCGGCACCGGGCGCCGTACCGGCGACGAATTGGTCACCGCGATCCCGGCACTCGCGCAACATGCGCGCGTGACCGTTGAGCAGTTCGCCAACGTGGCGTCGGGATCGATCACCGAGGCGATGTGGCGAGGGATGGCGAAGCGCATGGCGGACCTCCAGGCCGGGCCCGATGCGCCGGCAGGGTTTGTCGTCACCCATGGGACGGACACCATGGAGGAGACGGCGTATTTCTTCTCGCTGACGGTCGGCGGATGCACGCCGGTGATCGTGACAGGGGCCATGCGCCAGGCGAACGCGGTGGGTGCAGATGGACCGGCCAACCTGTTGAATGCCGTTCGTGTGGCGGCGTCGGCAGGGGCGCGCGGCAGGGGCGCGATGGTGCTCATGAACGACGAGATCTTCGCTGCGCGGGACGTGACCAAGTCCAACACGACCCGCCTGAACGCCTTTACCGCGCCGGACGCAGGGGTCCTCGGGCTGGCCGACCCCGACGTGATCGTCTGGCATCGCCCGGGCCCGGACAACGCGACAACGTGTCGACGGGCCACGTTTGATGTGGCGACGATCGGCGACTTCCCACGGGTGGACGTGGTCCTCGCCCACATCGGTGCCGATTCGGTCTTCATCGAGGCCGCAGTGGCTGCCGGCGCAAAGGGGTTGGTGGTGGGTGGAGTCGGCCGCGGGGGCAGCACACCGGCCCAGTCGCGGGCCTTGCAGCGCGCGCGCCAACGCGGCGTCGTCGTCGCCACATCCAACCGCACCGGCAGTGGTCGTGTAGGGTCAGCCCCCGCATCCCGCCTGGATTCCCTGCCGCCCGGGGCCGGCGCCGACATCGGCACCGCCGAGCTCAACCCACAGAAAGCGCGCATCCTGCTGATGTTGGCCCTCGCCGCGAAGTACCGTCCCGCCGATATCGCCCGCCTGTTCGAGCTGCGCTGACCCCCGTGCCCCCCGTGCCCCCCGTGCTGCGCGTGCTCCTCGTGCTTCCCGTGCCTCGCCCTTTTCGCCGACCTTCCGTATGCGCCTGACCGTCCTTGCCCTCGCGGCCTCTTCCCTCGCCGTCCCCGCCCAAACGCCCCAGCCGCCCACCGGCAATACCGCCGTCTCGGCCGCGCTCGAGTCCATCAAGCGCGAGAACGCCTGGACCCTCCAGCAGCAGGTCTCCATCTGCGAGATCCCCGCGCCTCCGTTCAAGGAACAGGTCCGCGGCCAGGAGGTCGTGCGACGCTTCAAGGAGCACGGGCTCCAGAATGTGCGCGTCGACGCGGAAGGGAATGTCATTGGCGAGCGTCCGGGCTCGGGAAATGGTCCCACCGTCGTCCTCTCCGGTCACCTCGATACCGTCTTCCCTGAAGGGACGGACGTGAAGGTCAAGCTCGAGGGCGGGCGATATCGCGGTCCCGGCATCGGAGACGACTGCCGCGGGCTGGCCACCATCCTCGCCGTGGCGCGGGCGATGAAAGACGCCAACGTCACCTACCCCGGCAAAGTGTTGTTTGTCGCGACCGTCGGTGAGGAAGGACCCGGCAACCTGCGAGGCGTCCGCCATTTCTTCAAGAACCCGCCCGAGAAGATCGACTTCTTCATCTCCGTGGACGGGACCGGCCTCGGCCTCACCACCGGCGCCGTCGGCAGCCATCGCTACCTGGTGCAGTTCCAGGGGCCGGGCGGCCATTCGTATGGTGCCTTCGGCATGCCCAATCCCATTCATGCCATGGGCCGCGCGATTGCCAAGGTCTCCGACTTCCAGGTCCCGCGGTCCCCGCGCACGACCTTCAACGTCGGGATCGTCACCGGCGGCACGTCGGTGAACACGATCTCCCCGCTCGGCGCCATGGAAGTCGACCTCCGCTCGGAGTCGCCGGAAGAACTTCTCGCCGTCGACACCAAACTGAAAAATGCTGTCCAGCAGGCTGTGGACGAGGAAAACGCGCGGGCGCCGGATCACCCCGGCAAGGTGACCGTGAAGTGGATCGACATGGGCATCCGGCCCGCCGTCCTGGTCAACAACGAGTCGTTCGTGGCCCGTGCCGCCCTCGCCGCTGGCAAGGCCCTCGGCTTTACCGCCGAGACCGGGGCATCCTCGACCGACGCGAACTACCCGATGAGCCTCGGGATCCCGAGCATCACGATCGACGGTGGCGGGATTGGGCGAGGCGCCCACTCCATCGCCGAGTCCTACGAGGATGGCCCCGAGGGCTGGAAGGGACCGCAGTGGGCCCTGCTGACCACGGTCACGCTCGCGGGACTTGGGCGCACGGCGGGCGTAGTGCCCTGAACAACATTCGGCGACGGCGGAGTCGAGTCCGCCGTCGCCCAGGTCGTCCGAAGGGGATGGCCGAAGCGCGTCCCCCCTCGGGTCGGTCGGACGTTATTCGCCGACCCGTTCCCCCATGACTTCGACGACCCGCGACACCAGGGCGCGAGGGGTGAACGGCTTCTGAAGGAAGGCGGCGCCGTCTTCCAGTGCCTCGTTCTGGCGAAGCGCGCCGGCCGTGTAGCCCGAGACGTGCAGGACGCGCAGTCCCGGGCGCTCCTGCCGCAAGCGTCGTGACAGCTCGCCGCCACCCATGCCCGGCATGATCACGTCGGTCACGAGCAAGTCGATCGGGCCAGCGTACCCACGCGAGAGGTCCAACGCCTCGTCACCGTCAGAGGCGACGAGTACCACGAAACCCGCGCGCTGCAGCACGCGCTTCATGAGCAGGCGCACCGTCGGCTCGTCCTCCGCCAGGAGCACAGTGCCACTCGACGGGGATGTGCGATCGCCGCGGGTTTCCACGACACCGGCAGATGCGGAGGCCGGGAAGTAGGCGCTCAGCCGTCGTCCCGTGGCCGGGGGGTGAAGTTGCACCGCGCCGCCCGACTGCCGGGCGAATCCACGCAGGGTGGCCAGGGCCATCCCCGACGCCGACTCGGCGAGGGCGATCCCAAAGAACGGCTCGAAGAGATGCGTGCCCACGCCGACGGCGAACGGTGGTCCGCTGTCTGTCATGGTGATCGCGACCCAGGTGCCCGCACCGAGTGTATCGGGCGTTCCCGCGCGCGGTTCGGGCACATGGACAAGCTCGACCGCCAGCTCGATGACCCCACGTGCGGGAATGGACTCGGCCGCATAGTTGACGAGTCCCACCAGGACCTGCTCCAGTTCGTCGCCGTCGACCGTCGCGATCGCCGCTTCGGGGAGCGTGATCTCGCGTACGTCGATTTCCTCGCGGACCGTGCGCCGGAAGGCGGCCAGCGCCCGTCGGACGACCAGGTTGAGGTCGATCGGTCGCGGGACGAGCACCTGTTGTTGACTGAGCGCGAGCAACTGGCGCGTCAGCTCCGCGCCGCGGCGCGCCGCGCGACGGATCTCCGCCGAGTCCTGCATCGCCGCATGTGCGGGCTCCAGCTGTTCTTCGAGCATGTCGACCGACGTCAGGATCGTCGTCAACAGGTTGTTGAAGTCGTGCGCGACGCCGCCGGCAAGTCGATTGAGCGCCGCGACCGTGTCGGCCTGCCGGATCTGGGCCTCGAGGGCCAGGCGCGCAGCAACATCGGTTTGGGTCCCAAACGACGCGACCAGGTGTCCGTCCCGGACGATGCCGGTCCCGTGGTTGAGGAAGCGGCGCACGTCGCCCTGGGCGTGACGCTCGACCGATTCCACGCCGTCGAGCCGGTAGCCGCTGCGCACGAAGTCACGGATCATGTCCGCGTTCTGGTCAGCGTCCACGAGCATATCGCGGATCGATGTCCCGGCGAACTCTGCCGCACGATGGTACCCGTACATCCGCGCGAGTCCGTCGCTGCAGCCGGTGAGCCGCCCGTGTTGCAGGATCCATGCGACCTGTGCTTCAAGGTCGAGGTCGGTAGGCACGGGCGGGTCAAACTCGAAATACCAGAGGCCGTCGGTGTCACTCGCGACCGAGCTGACCGGCGCCACGGAGAGGGGCGTTACGACGCGACGTTCGTCGGTTTGTGCCGGCGGATTCACGGAGAGGTGGTGACGGGCGTTCGGAAGGCGCGGAACGCGAGCAACCGCGAGGTGGGAATTTTGGCCCGGGGCGCTCCATCGCTCACCGGTCCAGAGGCGCGCTAATACTGCCAGTCCGAACGCGTTTGCGTAACCCCCCGCTAGGTCCACCGCCGGGGCTGCGGCGCCAGGTGCCGCCGCCAATCGCGCGCGCTGGGGGTGGGGTGTCGCGCTTTGAATGACTGGAAGCGCGTGAGGGCTCGCCGATATCGCCGTTCCGACATGTGGATGGCCGTGTGCGGCATGGCAATGAGCGCTCGCTCCACGGCCCACACACTGCGCGTTGCCAGTCGCCAGTCGCTCCGCACCAGCGTGTCCAGGTTGGCGACGCCATAACCGACGAGGCGTCCTTCGCCGTCGACGTAGGGGTCCATGTAACTGCGGACCAGTTCCGGGAGTGTGCGGAAGACTGGTTTTCTCCCGTGGAGTCCCTCGTCGCGCGACCGGGCCACGGTGCCCCACCGTCCTTCCCGTCGGTAGAGGAAGAGGACATGGTCCAGTCCGTCCTGCGACTCCAGGTCCAGCACGAGCGGCGGGTATCCGTGTTCAGCGAGGACGGCGCAGGCAAACAGCATGGCCTCCGCGCAATGCGCGCGCTCGTGCGCCACGACGCCACGAAAGGTGCGAAAGGTGGCTTCCCAGTTGTAGGGAAGGTCGCGCAGCCAACGCTGGACCGCCTGCGGTGTGCGGAGCTGGGCGACCAGGCGGCGCTCCCGCGCGGTCATCGGCGCACTATGAGGCAAGGTCGAGTCCCCACGAGGCGCGGAGAAACTGGGCCAGGGAGGCGATGAACGCCCCGGCGAAAGCCGCTCGCGTTCCGTCGCTGTCACGGACCCCGGTGAAGTATGCCTCGACCTGCACCGCGCAGGTGACGCCGCCGTTCCGGCATCCATGCCGATCGGTGATGTACCCGCCCGTGAAGTAATCGGCGCCCATCGGTCCCGGATCGCTGCGACTCGGGACGGCCGGGTATCCGGCGGTGGCGAGCAGCGTTCCGAGACTGCTCGGGCCGCGCAGGAGGGTCGATAGGAGTGGTGACCCCGGTGACCTGGCGATCTGGCGGATCGACGTGCGATCCGGCAGGCTCGCGTCACGGTCCATGACGCTGTCCGGGACGTCGAGGGTGGATCCGGGGAGCAGATACCCCAGCTCGATCCGTTGAATGGCGTGTCCGTGGCCATGCAGGTCGACGAGAAACCCACGCCCGTGGTCGGTCCCGACGCGTGCCTTGGCGAGATCGATGAACGCATGGAACTCCCGCCAGGCCGCGCCGGAGGCCCGGTTGCCGCACGAGGCCTCGAGGCTGTCGCGGTTCGCATCGAGTCGATCGCGATGCAGTCGGTTGATGACTACATGAGGATAGCGCCCAAAGCGATCGTGGTACGCGGACGCCAGGGCACGCACGGTCTCCTGGGTGTTGGTGTCGCGCACGTTGGTGCCGCACCCCCGGGTGGGGAGCGCCGTGGGCCGGTCGGCGCCCCCGTGCGGTGCGGTCAGGATCACGGGCGCGTTGCCCGCGATGTACTCGATGTAGTCATTGTCCCCAAAGTACGACTGGCCGGGCACATAGACCGGCGGCGGACCCGGGGGAGGCAGTGGGGGCGATGGCGTGGTCGCCTGACCGTCCGCGCAGCCCAGGAAGGTCGCGACAACACCGCACGCCGCACGTCGCGCCGTCGCGAGCAGCTGGAGGCACCGCGGCGGCATGCGGCTCAGGTCAGGAGCAATTCGAGGTCTTCCCGTGTCAGAGAAGACAGGGGCCCATCTTCCGCACGCAGGATCGCGTCGGCAAGGTCACGCTTGCGCTCCTGCAGCTGCAGCACCTTCTCCTCCACCGTGTCGCGCGCAATCAGCCGGGTCGCCATCACCGGGCGAGTTTGTCCAATGCGGTGTGCGCGATCAATCGCCTGTGCCTCCACCGCCGGGTTCCACCAGGGGTCGAGCAGGAACACGTAGTCCGCCGCCGTGAGGTTGAGCCCGAGCCCGCCGGCCTTGAGGGAGATGAGGAAGACGTGGCAGTCCGGGTCCTCCTGAAAGCGCGTCACGCGCGCTTCACGATCTCGCGTCTGCCCGTCGAGGTATTCATAGACGAGTCCGGCTCGATCAAAATGCTGGCGCACGATGGCGAGCAAGCTGGTGAACTGCGAGAAGACCAGCACCTTGTGCCCCTCTTCCACCACCTCCAGGACACTCTCTTCGAGGACATCGAGCTTGGCCGAGCCCGCGCCGGCGAAGCCGGGGTTCACCAACCCCGGATGGCAGGCCGTCTGGCGCAAGCGAAGGAGTGCCTCCAGGACGTGCACCTTCGCGCGTCCCATCCCTTCGGTCTCGATGCGTCCCAGCAGGGTGCTGCGGTAGTGGTCGCGCAGCTCATCGTAGCGTCGGCGGTCGTCCTCGCGAAGGTCCACAAACACCGTCTGCTCCACGCGCTGGGGCAATTCGGGGGCGACCTGGGCTTTCGTTCGGCGCAGGATGTACGGCCGCAGGGCTCGCGAGAGCAGGTCAAGGGCTTCCGGATCTGCGGTGCCGCCGGGCTCGGGCGCTGCGGCGCGCAAGGCGCCCACCAACCGGCCGGATGCACCCAACACCCCCGGGTTCAGGAACTCGAACAGGCTCCACAACTCGGCGAGGCGATTCTCGACGGGCGTGCCAGTCATCGCGAGGCGATGCCGCGCCTTGAGGACGCGCGCGGCCCGGGCGCTCGCCGTGGACGCATTCTTGATCGCTTGCGCTTCATCGAGGATCACGTAGTCAAACGGCACCCGCGCCAGGAAGGCCGCATCGCGACGCAGGATCCCATAGGTGGTCAGGACCACGTTCGCATTGGCCATGGCCCGCGGGTCCCGCGACCGGCCCGCACCAACGTGCGCAAGCACCTGGAGCTCCGGCGTGAACCGGGCGGCTTCCTGCTGCCAGTTGAACACGAGGGAGTTCGGTACCACAACGAGCGAGGGACCGCCACCCGCCGTGCGGCGATCCTCGAGGAGTGCCAGCGCCTGGATGGTCTTGCCGAGCCCCATGTCGTCCGCGAGGCATCCACCAAAGCCCAACTGCTGAAGGAAGGACAACCAGCCGAGCCCCTCCCGCTGGTACGGGCGCAGCTCGCCGCGAAATCCCGGGGGGGCATCCTGCGGCTCGACGGTGCGAAAATGTTCCAACGCTTCCCGGACACGGGCGAACTGCGCGTCCACATCCACGCGCGGCACGTTCGCCAGCAAGGCGTCCAACACTCCGGCCTGGGCACTCCGATACCGGACGCGACCATCGGCCACGGCCCCGGTCGCCGTGAGGAAGGAGAGACGGCGCATCCACTCGTCAGGCACCAGGCCGACGGAGCCATCGGCGAGGGTGACGAAGCGGTCCCCGGTCCGGGCGGCCTTCAGCAGTTCCGGCCAGGCGACCGAGGTGCCATCGAATGACGCATTGCCGTGGACATCGAACCAATCGATGCCGCTCGCCACCCGGAGGTCGATCTCGAGTTCGGTGTGCAGCAGGGCGCCATCCATCTCGACGAGGAACCCTTGCCCACGGAGCGCCGTGGCGATGTCCGCCGCCTTGCGATCTGGCAGGCGAAGGGCGGCTTCCTCCTGCTCCCGAAGGCCGGCGGCGAGGGCCGCCTCGCGTGCCGCTGCTTCGGCCTCACGCGAGCGCTGCAGTAGCTGGTTGGTCGCCCGGTCGAAGACCGATGCCCGCGGATCCGCGGCGTCGACCGTTTCTCCGGCGTAGTCAAAGGCCAACGTGGCCTCCAGCCGCTCGGTCCCGGCATCCTCGTCGCGAATGCGTCGCACCCGCACGCGAGGTGTGGGCAGGGCGGCGACGGGCGACAAGGTGTGCCCGTCAGGGAGGGTCAAGAGTGGAAGGCGGGGCAGCGTATGGAGTTCACCCAGCACGCCGAGGAGGGCGTTGGGGGAGACCATGTAGCGAGCGCGAGTCCCGAACGCGAGCAGCACCGGAAAGCGGCCGTCATCGACATACCGATGGAGCGTGTCATCCACCAGGAACAGGCCGCCCCGAACCAACGCCGACGCCGTGGACACGGGGACGCGCTCCGTGTCGCGGACAAAGAACGCTTCGACGGCAAAGCGCTCGCGGTCCCGGTCCGGTGTGACAACCACCTCGATTTCCCAGGGCGCGGCATCGTCCCACCGAATGGCGTGATAGGGTCCGTCGCTGGTGAAGTGCACCCGTCCGCGTCCCGAGGCGAGCATGTGCCGCAGCGTGGTCCCGAAGCGTTCAGGCGGGACGATCACCTGCCCCGGAGCTGCCGGGGCATCGCGCGCGACGTTGGGAAGGACCTGGGCGAACTCCCGTTCGAGGGCATCCGGGGCGCCGGAGTGACGCACGACGCCGCCGACGGGCTCCGGCGGACCCCAGGCGCCGTGGGCATCCTGGTGTTCGACGCCCAGGACGATCACGACGCCGTCCGAACGGGTAGCGGTCGCGTCCAGGTCGATCAGATATGCGGCCCGCCGACCTGCGCCCACGCCGGGCACCTCCCGCGCGCTGGGGATGGCGCGCGGAAGGGGATCGGTCAGGGAGGAATGCGTTCGCGACACGGGAATCCGCAAACTAGCCACCCGGGGTCCGCTGAAGGAGGCCACCGCGGCATCATCGGCCTTCGGAGATTGCGGGAGCGTGCGCGTGGTCGCTCTTTTCGGTCATGGTGGGCCACGCACGGCCCGCCAGTGACCACACACTCGCATGCGATCCATCATTCTTCTGGCCACCCTCGCCGCGACGGCCGTCGCCCAGCGTCCCGCGACCCCTGCCACCCTCACCACGCGCAACTTCGGTGACCTCGCGGGAGGCCCGTACGCCTCGCTCGTGATCACCAATGTCATGGTCATTCCGGGTCACGGGGGACCTCCTGCCGGTCCGTACGACGTCATGATCGAGGGGAACACGATTTCGCAGATGATCCCACGCGATCCCGTGTCCGCGCAGCGTCGGCAGATCACGCGCACGAGTGGTGATCGGGTGATCGATGGCACCGGCAAGTATCTCATGCCGGGGATGGTGGATCTGCACACGCACTTGCGCACCCTGCCGCAGGAGCTGGAGTACGTCTACTACCTCAAGCTGGCGATGGGGGTGACCACGATGGTCAACGCCGCCGACCGTGGCCTTCCCGAGGCCATGAGCGAGGCGAAGAAGAGCGCGGCGAACGAGATCATCGCGCCACGCATGTTTCCGCTGAGCGGGTATGGATCGGGGACGACCGGATTCTCTCGCGCCGACCTCGACAACCCGGCGAAGGCGCCGGAGGTAGTGCGCGCCATGGCCAACGCCGGACTGCGGGTCATCTCCATGGACCCGTTAGGCTGGGCCCTGGAGCTGGTGACGGCGATCGCGAAGGCGGCGAAGGAGAACGGGATGATCACCTCGTTCCACCTGCAGCCGTCCAATACCGCGGTGACGAACGCGGTGCGGGCGGCGTGCGCAGGGATCACGATGATCGAGCACCACTACGGGTATGCCGAGTCGGCGCTGGACAACAAGACGCAGGCCTTTCCACCGGGCTATTCGTATGGAAACGAGAACGACCGCTTCCGCGAGGCGGGCAAGGTCTGGACGTACACCAATAAGGAGCGGTTGCTGACCGAGGTGGCCGATTCGCTGGTGAAGTGTGGGGTCACGATGCTGCCGACCCGGGTGGTCTACGAGGCCAATCGCGACTTCCTGCGGGCGAGCTCCCTCCCCTGGCATGAGAAGTACACGCACCAGTCGCTGTGGGGGTGGAACCTGCCGAACCCGGCCTGGCATGGCGCGTTCCACTACGACTGGACGAGCGATGACGAGTACAACTGGACGACCGCATTCCGCTTGTGGGGCGACCTGATCTACGAGTTCAACAAGCGCAACGGGCGCGTGGCGTTCGGGACGGACGACAACTACATCTGGGCAACGCCTGGCTTCTCGTCGGTCCGCGAGCTGCAGTTGCTGCGGGAAACGGGCATGCACGGCCTGGAGGTGATCAAGGCCGCCACGTTGAACTCGGCGCAAACGCTCGGCGAGAAGGACCTGGGCCTCGTGCGCCCCGGCTACAAGGCCGACCTGCTGCTCGTGGACGGCAACCCGGCCATGAACCTCAAGTATCTCTACTCCTTTGGGGATCTCGCCCTGGACAAGGACGGGAAGATGTTCCGGACCCAGGGCATCGTGCACACGATCAAGGACGGCGTCGTGATGAACAACGCCCGCCTGATGGAAGAGGTGGAAAAGATGGTGGCCAAGTCGAAGGAGAAAGGGCCGAAGGCCGACCCCGTGCGCGCGCCGTTCCTGCCAAAGTCCGCCGTCATCCCCGAGTAGTTGGGTACCGTGCGCCCCGGCGAAGGCCGGGGCGCCGTGTCGTCACGACGCGTTGTCCTCCACCGCCGGCCGCGAGACGGCACACGACTCATGTTACCGACCATTCACGCCGCGTGGCGGGGCCTGCTCGGTCGTTCGCGCCTCTTTACCGTGAGTGTCGTCGCCACTCTGGGAGTCGGGATCGCGCTGACGTCAGCCACCGGGGTGATCGCGCGCGCCATCGCGTTTGGCGGGCTCCCCGTACCCGGCGCCAGCGAGGTGGTTGTCCTGTGGGGCTCGGATCGCGCCAAATCGTTCACGCACTTGCCGCTGCGTCCCGTCGACATCGGCCCACTCGCCACGGCCATGAAGGGCGTGGCGACGGTGGTGGCCGGCGACTACAACGGGGCGTACGACTGGACCTTCACTCCGCCATCGGGCAGTGCCACGCCCATCCGGATGCGCGGTACGTTGACCGGTGGCACCTTCTTCCAGGTCCTCGGCGTGCGCGCGCTCCTCGGCCGAACGCTTCGTGCGGATGACGACGTGGTGGGGGCGTCGCGCGTGATCGTCCTGAGTGAGCGGGCGTGGCGGACGTCGTTTGGCGGCGACAGCGGGGTGATCGGCCGCGCCCTGTATGAACCACGATTCGGCGCCTCCTACACGGTGGTTGGTGTTGTCCCCACGGGACTCGACTATCCCCGCGGGGTGGACTTCTGGTCGGCGTTTGCTCCCACGGCGGCCGTCAACGGATCGTTGGCGCAGTCGCCGTGGAGCATCGATGTCGTCGCGAGGTTGGCGACCGGTGCGACTCCCGAACAGGCGCGCCAGGTCGTTGAGGCGTATTACAGCGCGCTGGCGCGACAGGGGCAGGAGGTGTACGACGGGGCCCACGCGACGGTGCGCACGCTCCCCGACCTGGTCAGCGGTGACGTGCAGCCGATCTTTGGCGCGTTTGCCGGGGCCGCGCTCCTGGTCCTGCTGGTCACCTGCGGCAACGTGATCTCGCTGTTCCTGGTGCGGGCCTCGTTGCAACAGCGCGAGTTGGCCGTCCGGACCGCGCTGGGTGCCGGGCGTCGTCGGTTGGCGCGGCACCTGCTCGGCGAGGTCGGCGTTCTTGCCGCCCTGGGTGGCCTGCTCGGCGTGGTCGGGTCGGTCGCTGTGCTTCGGTTGTTTGTGGCGCTGGCACCGACCACGATTCCTCGCCTGGACCAGGTGACCCCGGATGTCACGCTGCTGGCGGCCGTCCTGGTGACCTGCGGCGTGGTGGTGGCGCTGGTCGGGCTGGCGCCAGTGCTCGTCGTGGCCCGGACCGATCCCTCGACGGTCCTCGGCAATGCCCGCGAGGGGGTTGGCACGCACGCGGCGCATGTCCGCGTCCGACGCCTGGTCGTCAGCGCGCAGGTCGCCATGGCCCTCGTGGTCCTGCTCGGTGCGATGCACGGGGTCGGTAGCCTGTCACGCCAACGCGCGTTGGATCTCGGGCTGTCGCAGCCCGACGCCTTGGCCTTTGCCGAACTCACCTTTCCTCATGCGGGAGAGGTCCCGCGCAATCAGGAAGGGGCCGCCTTGGAGAAGTACCGCAGCACGATGGAGTCGATCCTGGAACGTGTGAAGGCCGCGCCCGGCGTCACCGGTGTCGCGCCGATCACGGCCACCCCGTTTGCCGGGCCGGCCGGATGGGATGGCCGCCTGACGCCGGTCGATGCCGCGCCCGAGGACACCACGCGGCGGGCGTACCTCAACATGGAGGTCACCAACGCGGACTACCTGGCCGTGGCCGGGCTGCCGCTCCGCGGCGGACGATGGATCGAGGCAGGCGACCGCGAGTCGGTGCCGCGCGTGGTGGTCTTGAGCGAGGGCGGGGCGCGGCTGCTCTTTCCCGGTCGCGACGCGGTGGGTCAACGCGTCGCCCTCTGGGCGGGGCTCACGGCGACGGTGGTCGGCGTCGTGGGCGACACGAGGTTCCGCGAGTTTCTCGTGCCGCGGCCGACAGTCTACTTCCCCTTTCGACAGTTTGACAACGCCACCCTGTTCCTCGCCGTGCGTACCGCGATGGAGCCAGCGCTAGCGGCCGGCGTCGTGCGTCAGGCGGTGGCCGAGGTCAATCCGGGGATCCTCGTGCACGATGCCGGGACGATGACGCGGTTCATGGACCGGGCGCTCGCGCGCCCGCGCCTGCTCGCCGCGGTGCTTTCGGCGTACGGAGTCGTGATCATCCTCTTGGCGATCACCGGCCTGTATGCCGTGATGGCCGGAGGTGTCGTCGCCCGCCGCCGGGAGTTTGGTGTGCGCGCCGCCCTCGGCGCGACACCCCGGCGGCTGCACGCCATGGTCCTGAAGGAAGGACTGGGGGTGGTGTTGCCGGGCGTGGTGGCCGGCCTGTTTATCTCGACGAGTCTCGCGCGGTGGGCGGCGTCGTTGTTTCATGGAGTCGACGTGACCGGGATGGTCACGCCCGTCGCCGCCGCGGGGTGTCTCCTCGGCGTGTGTGTGCTGGCCACCAGCATTCCCGCCTGGCGGGCGGCGCGCGCCGATCCGGCCCGCGAACTGCGCGCCGACTGATCAGCGTCGGCGCGCGGTCAGCAGCACGCTGATGTCATCATTGCGCGGATTGAGGAAATCCAGGCGGGTCCGACCGTCGTCCGTGCGGCTCACGGTCGCCGGCACGGAGCAGTTGGTCAGTGCCCACCCCTGCGGGAGCACCATCGCGTTGGCGGGCCGCCCAAACGCGCGATCCCACACGAGTTCTCCATCCTGCAACCGGTATCGCGCGGGGTCGGTGTAGGTCTCGCTGATGCGGAGACGGACGGACTCGCCGGCCGTCGGTGCCTTGAAGTCAATCACCACCACCTCGGACTCGGCGGTGACGGGAGCGCCGATGTCGACCCCGCCGGTGGTGATGGCGGCACCACGAAGTGTGCGCACGGAGGCTGGCTCGCCCGTGTCGAGGATGTAGGCGGACGGATTCGACACGCGACTGCCGCCACGCACGACGTTAAGGTAGCGACCGATGCCTGGTCGTGACTCGGTGTAGTCGTGATAGAGGTCGAAGGCGCTGGTTTCGGGCGGCTGGAGGAAGTAGACGATCTCGCGATCCTGCCGCGCGCGTTCGCTCATCCGTGGGTCGCGGCGCGGGTCCAGTTGGGCTGGGGCGAGGGCCGTCGGCGCCGTTGCAGCGGAAACGCTACTGATCGCAATGGAAGGATTGCGGTCGCTGGCGCGTTCGACGCTACGTTGTGAATTGGGGGGGGCCCCCACGCCCCCCGTGCGTCGCGCCTTCACGACATACGGCACTTCCGCCGGGCCAATGTTGATGAACGAGAGCTGCAGCCGACCGTCCGCCTCCTGTCGCACCTGCGACGGGTAGTTCACCGATACCAGCTCGTAGCCCACGGGGAGGACCACCGAGTTCTTCTTGATCCCGAGCCCGCGCGTGAACACCAGCGTATCACCGCCCGCGACATAGCTGCGCGCGTCTTCGTACGTCTTGTCGATCAGCAGCCGCGCTTCTCCGTCCTTCGGGACAGGCCGGGCGAGGTCGACCGCGATGTACTCGCCCGTCGAGTCGGCGCCGCGCACTCCGCCGGCCGCTGCGATGCGCCCATTCACCACGCGCCACGGAAGGGCCTTGCCCGTCATGCGGTCATAGACCGCTTCCTCCGTGGCAATGCTCCCGCGACGGATGGGGTTGAAGTACTGCCTCGCGCCCGGCGTCGTCGCCGTTACCTCATAGATGATCCTGAACTTTGCCGTTCCCGGGGCGAGGAGTTCGTATCTCGTGTAGTGATCCGCGTCGGTCTGTCGCGATCCCTGGGCGAACGCCGGGGCCGAAAACACAAACCCCGTGACCGCCAGAAGGGGGAGCCACGGGGAGCGCTGCTGCTGGGACATGGGACCTCGCTAGGTGACCTCGTTCCGCTTGCCGAGGAACCACAGAATCAGCATCGCGCCGAGCACGGAGGCAATGAGGCCTGCGCCTTGACCGGCGCCATACCAGCCCGTCAGTCGGCCCAACAGCCCGGCGAGAAAGCCGCCGCCGAGGCCGAGAAACATCGTGTTGAGCCAGGTCATGTCCTTTCCACCCGGGTAGAAGATCCGGGCGATGACCCCTGCAAAGAGGCCGGCGACGCAGGCATAGAGGAGACCGATCATTGGGGGGCCACTCCTGGCTTGGGGTACGTCCCAGACGGTCTGGGACAGAATCACTTCACTCAGCTTCTGGACCGCATGCGACCCGTCAGCCGTCCAACCCATCGATACGCTCCGTACACGCTCCCGACCACGAGGGCGGCGGCGAGCAACGGCACGAGGATGGCCATTCCTACGAGGCCAACCGCACCCACGGTTTCAACAGTGGCAAGGACCGGGTTGGCGAGCCCCCCAGTGGTGGCGGTCGACTTGACCCGCGCGCCCACGGTCAGCGCCTGAACCAGCCCCGCGGCGCCACCCCCACCAATGATGGCCACCCCCCAACGCACCAGGGGCGGAAGGTCGACCATCACCGCGGCACTCGCGACCATGCCGGCTCCGACCGCTGTAGGCGTCGCGATGACGTCCAAGGCGTGGTCTAACCAAGGCACGTAGTAGGCGGCGATTTCCGCCGCCGTCGCGGTCCCGAACGCAAACAATGCCGGAGGTTCGGCGAGCCATTGGAATGAGTCGTGCAGCTCGATGGCGCCGAAGTGCGCCGCGAGCCCGGCGCCGAAGACCGGCACGAAGACGCGGAGGCCGGCGGCAGTGGCCAGAGCAATCCCGAGCGCGACCGAGAGCAAGGCTTCCATGCCGGAAATATGGAGTGCGTCCGTCTCGACGGAGTTTTTCCGGATCCGCGCAGACTGAACGGCTCCTCGCGCCGGCCTCGCGCCGCCTGCCGCGTGCTCGTCCGGGAGTTCGAGACACATTCTCGTGGCTGCGACCGTCTCGGCGGCGGCTACGACCCTTTCTTCGGCGGCTGTGACCGACGCTTCTCCAGGCCATGCAAGCCTCCTCGCCACTCTGACAGAGTTGGGGCGGGGCCGGTCACGTTCACCTCCCGCTCATGAGGAGCCGCTCGCTCTTCTGACAGAGGTGCGGTGGGTGCGGATGCGCTGATCGCCGGCTTGCGCGAACGGGCTTGGCGTCTTGACGCAGTTGAGCCGGGGCCTGACACGTGTACCTCCCTTTCACTCGGACCCGCCCGGCGCCTTGGCGGAGCTGAGCCGCGGCCTGACGGATTTGCCTCCGCATCAGGCGGAGTCACCCGGCGCCCTCACGGAGTTGTGCCTGGGCGTCGCATGGCGATCGCCGTCTTGCGCGGAGTCACCCGGCTCTCGCGCGACCTTGCAGGAAGGCCAAACACACTGTCCGTGGATCGACACGTCGCAATCCGCGCCCGCGTGGAAGCGGAAGATATCGCGCACGTCCTGTCGCGACGCGTGTGCGGGTTGACGACCGCCCGTCGTGTCGTCTCCTCGGCACGAAACACCGATTCTCCAACAGGCTCGGTTGTGACCGCGGCGCGTTTAGTCGTCGCCCGCGGCCGCAACGTCTCTCCGCTGACAGTGCCACAGGCGACGCGTGCTCGTCGCAAACCCGTATGCGGACGAATCAGAATTCTTCGGGCGAATCGAGTGGCGATGCCCATCGCTCTCGTCAAAACGGGCGCCGGCGGAGTAATATCGCGGGCCGTTCACGATCTGACGCAGTGCGCCGTGGTCGGTTCGGCCCCACGAATCCGGTTTTCCCCGATGCGGCGGCTCGTCGCGCCTGCTCGACCGCCGCCCGCGCCCTCAGCCCACGGTAATCGGCGTCAACGACATGGTGTCATTGCCGAAGATGTCGATCACCTTCACGGCGATCACGTACCTGCCGGGCTTCTCGTACTCGTGCCGCGCGCTCGTCATCTCCAGCGCACGGTCCTTCCGGGTGCGGAAGCTCTGCCACTCATTCTCGAAGATGTAGCTCCCGGTCCAGTGGTCCTCAAACGCCACAAACTCCGCCGGGTCCACGAGGCCGGGCGTCGCCTCGGTACCAAAGTTGACCGGGCGCTGGATGATCTCCTTCGATGGCGTGGATGACCGGATTGTGGTGGGACGGTCAACGCCCTTCTGCCAACGTACCTCGAACTTGCGCTTGGCCTCCCGGATAGCTGCTTCGAGGGCCACCGTCCTCTCGGACTTGCCACGCCTCGCAAAGACGATGCGGTCCTCGTCGGCCAGATGCAAACGGTCCTTGAATAGGCCGGACACGAGCTCGTCGTACACCGCATCCGGGCTGCGCTTCGTTCCAGTCCGAAAGAGGTGCTCTCGGTGTTTCTCTGCGAGGCGTGCTTTCCGTCGGAAGGCGACGAAAACCTTGCACTCCAGTGCAGCCAGGAGTCGGAAGACCTCCCGTCGAACCTCTGGTAAGTCGTCCTATGCGTGAAATGCCAGTGCGGTCTTCCGGGCCTTCTCCTGCATCGACGGTACGCCGCGAAAATACGGATCGGCAAGGAGACGCACACGCAGCTCGGTGAGTTGCGCCTCAACCTCAGACGGAGCCGAGAGCTCTACCGCTCCGACCAGGAAGGTGTGCGACACCCCCTCATGGCCGACAATGGTGCGTCCCCTCGCGTCGAAGAGCGTGAGGTCGCCTGCTTCGTCGACAAAGAACCAAGCTTCGGTTGGCGACACGGCGGTATCCGGGAACTGCCTTCCTCGCAGGTCCTCCCGAGGGGGCAGCACCACCTCAACTACGAGTGCGGACCATATCGTTGCGGTATTCATCGGTGGCAACGAGCTCCGTGCTACCGATGCAGTGCCCTTTGCAAGTGTCGCGAGAGTGACTGCCAGGCCCGAGGCCCGGTGTCGTCGATTCGGGCCTACGGTAGCGCGAACGCCCGCAGTCGCGTCTCTGCCCCCGCCCCGGTCGCCACCAGCACGAACTGCTTACCAGCCTTCGTCCGGTAGGTCATCGGGTTCGCATACGCCTGCCGTCCGAGGTCGTGCTCCCACAGCACCGCACCATTCCGGGTGTCGATCGCATAGAGCACGCTCCCGCCCCCGCTGATGAAGATCACCCCTCCGCGTGTCACGACTCCACCGGGCGCGCCCGACACGCCGAGGTACTTTGGCAGGGCCACCCCCTTCAACGCCGGATGGTTGCGCACCGCGGGGTTGTCGCCTAACGGGACCTGCCACTTGTGGCGCCCCGTGGCCATGTCGATCGCGGTCAGCGTGCCGTAGGGCGGCTTGATCACCGGGATCGTTGGCCCGTCACCGAGTCGGACGCCGATCGACGAGTTGCCGAGGTCGGCCGCGTACTCCATGTCGTTCGTGTCCGACGGCGCCGGGCGCTTGAGGATCCGCCACACCGAGGGCGAGTTGGTCGCCTTCACGAACAACGTGCTCGTCTCGGGGTCGTACATCGCGCCACCCCAACCCGCTCCGCCGATTGATCCTGGCAAGGTCGCCGTCCCCTGCAGCGAGGGTGGCGTGAACAGCGGGCCCAACTTCACCTTGCGCAACTCGGCCAACGCAGCCGCATGAATCGCGGGGGTAAAGTCCGCCGCGTCCGCCTCGCTGATCCCGACGCGTGAGATAGGTGCCGGGCGTGTGGGGAAGGGCTGGGTCGGCCACGCCTGCTCACCCGGGACGTCGCTCGTCGGGACGGCGCGTTCCTCGATCGGCCAGATCGGCTTGCCCGTCAGGCGATCAAAGACAAACACAAACCCCTGCTTGGTCGGCACCGCCACCGCATCCACCCGGCGCGCTCCCTGCCGGATGGTGATCACGTTAGGCGGGGCGGGCAGGTCATAGTCCCACAGGCCGTGATGGATGGTCTGAAAGTGCCAGACCCGCTTGCCCGTGCGAATGTCGAGGCAGACAATCGCTTCGCCAAAGAGGTTGGCCCCGGGCCGGCGCCCACCATACCAGTCATTGCTCGGCGTACCAAAGGGCAGGTACGCGAGTCCGCGCGCGCTGTCGACGGTGAACGGCGCCCACACGTTGGTATGCCCGGTGTGCTTCCACGAGTCGGCCAGCCAGGTTTCATGCCCGACTTCACCGGGGCCCGGCACCGGGTTGAACGCCCACACCCGGCGTCCCGTGCGCACGTCAATGGCCTGCACGTCGCCCGGTGGGTCCCCACGATACATCAATCGATCCCCCACGCCGTTGCCGAGCAGCACCAGGTCGCCCCACACCACCGGCGGTGACGTATTCGTGTAGTGGATCCGGTTGACCGGACGCGACAGCCCCACGGTGAGGTCGATCACGCCGCCGTCGCCAAAGGACGCGATCGGCTTGCCCGTCGCCGCATCCAAGGCAAACAATCGCCAGCGCGCGTTGATGAAGATCCGGCGCTCCTTCCCGTCGGTCCACATCGCCACCCCACGATGCACCAGCCCGGTCCCATTGGACGGCTGTCCCGCGCGATACGCCTGCGGATCAAAGCGCCACAACTCGCGACCGGTGTTGGCATCCAGCGCCACCACCTGGTTGAGTGGGGTTGGCAGGTACACCGTGTCGTTCACCATCAGGGGCGTGGCCTGAAAATTCCCCGGGCGCGCCGGCCGACCACTATCCGCCGGCGGATTGGCTGGGTCGCCCGTGTCCCACTGCCACGCCGGGGCGAGGCGACGAACGTTCGAGCGATTGATGTCCGCCAGCCGCGAGTACTTCATCCCGCCGGGGTCGCCACCATACACAGGCCACTCGATGAGGGACTGTGCATGCACCGACCTGCCCGCAGCGGTGAGGAGGAGAGCGGGGAGCACGAACAGGCGACGGCGCATGGGCGGCAAGGCTAAAAGGCGAAGCACGGGCAGCACGAGAGCAGGGCAGCACGAGGGCGAGGTGTCCAAGGGAGGCGCGGCCCTACACGTGCCCCTCGTGCCGCCCGTGCTCCCCGTACCGCTCGTGCTTCGTTGTGGCAGTTGATCTTCCACCTCATCAGGGCTCATTCCGATACACCACTCCATCCTTCATCACAAACCGCACCCTCATCAACGCCGTAATGTCACCCCGCACGTCGCCCGGCACCGCGATCAGGTCCGCCAGCATTCCGGGCTTCACCGTCCCAAGGGAATCGGCCAGTCGCATGGACTCGGCGGCGAGCGATTGCGCCGAGACCAGCGCGTCGGCCACGGACTGCCCGCCCCGCTGCACCCGACACACCAACTCCTCCGCATTGCGTCCGTGGGCACCCGCCACCGCGTCGGTCCCGAACACCATCTTGAGCCCCTTCGTGCGCACGGCGTTGCGAATCGTCCCGATCCGCGCGGCTTCGCTGCCGCGCATGGCCGCGAACCCTTCCTCGTTGTAGTTGCCGATCCCCTCGAACTTCGCGCGGTTCTGCAGGTAGTTGTCGATCACCAGCGAACACTGCGGGTCCAGATAAACGCCATTGGCTGCCGCGAGGTCGAGCGCGGCCTGGTCCGAGAGCATTCCATGTTCGATCTGGTCGCACTTCGCGCGCGACACGAGATTCATCGCCTCGGCGGAGTGCGCATGCACCAGGACGCGCAGGCCAGTCCGCCGTCCCTCGTCGCAAGCGGCTTGCACCTGCTCCAGGGACATGGTCGCGGCACCGCCGTCCCGGATGCTCTTCGAGGCGAACACCTTGATCAGGTCGGCACCGCGCGCCTTGAAGGCGCGCACCCGCTCACGAATCTGCTCCGGCGTTCCGGCGGTCTCCGAAAACGAGCCTAACGACGTCAGCACCCGAGGTCCCGGGATCCAGCCGCGGTGGATCGCGTCCCGGAGCTCCTGGTCCTCGGGCGAGCCCGGGCTCTGGATGGTCGTCACCCCGGCCCGCAGGGTCGTCCACGCGTTGCCGGCGATCGCCAACATCGACTCGGTGGGGGTGTCGCCGTCGTTCCGCTGGTGCAATCGCCCCTGTTTGTTGAAGTACCAGGCCAGGTGCGAGTGCGTGTCCATCAGCCCGGGCATCAGGGTGGCGTCGCCGAGGTTGATGCGCGTGCCGCGGAACCCGGCGGGGAGTGCGCCCACGCTGCGAATGCGCCGACCTTCCACGACCACGGTCGCATTGGGCACAAAGCGGCCAGCGCCGTCAAAGACGCGCGCGGCCGTGATGGCGATGGACTGCGCAGTGACCAGAGCGGGGAGTCCCGCCAGGGTCGCGAGAAGGATCAAGGGTCGCATGACGCGTGGGTTCGGCCCCGCGAATGTACCGAGCGCTCCGGACGGGGGAAGGGCACGTGCGGTGAATTGCGCCACGGGTCCGCGCACGGAAGATTGCGGCCATGATGGAACTCGTGCTCCCGCGACTCGTGCTTCGCAGTTGGCGCCCCGACGATGCGCCCCTGATGGCGCCGCTCGCCGACAACTACCAGATCTGGCGGTTTGTGCGCGACCGCTTCCCGCATCCATATACCTTGGCGGATGCCGAAGCCTACATCGCAGAAGCAAGTGCCGCCACGCCAGAGTGCTGGTTTGCGATCACGCTCGACGATCGGCCCATCGGTTCCATCGGGTTGATCCCGAAGACGGATATCAACCGAATCTGCGCGGAGTTCGGGTACTGGCTGGGCGAACCCTTCTGGGGGCACGGGTATGCGAGCGAGGCCGCGCGTGGCTTTGCCGACTGGGCATTCGCGAATCGCGACTTCCGCCGACTCGAGGGGATTGTGTTCACGCACCATCCGGCCAGCGCGCGCGTGCTGGAAAAGGCGGGGTTCACTCTGGAGAGCATCCAGCGCCAGGCCGCGATCAAGGAAGGGGTAATCCGGGACGAATGGGTGTACGTGCGTCTCCGCGCCCCGGGCGGGTAACGCGCGCGCCGCGGGCTAGCGCCGCTTCGCAGTCTTCGTCGGCGCCTGACGCGACGTGACCCTGGTGTTCATGGCGTAGCTCTCCGCCACCAGGGTCGACAGGACCGCGAGATCGACATCGACTAGTGAGGGTACGTGGAGACAGCTGCCGCTCACCTTGTGCCTCCCGAGTTTCTTCAGGAGCGCCGCGTGGACACTTAGCCCACCCATCAGGTAGACCGTCAGCGACGCCTTGCGAGGTGAGAAGCCGACCGGGAACCAATCCACCGTGCGACCCTTGCTCCCGGCGTACGTCATGTGGCCGTACCCGACGATGGCGTCACCCCACATCGCGGGGGCAACCCCGGTGGCCTTGCGCATCAACGCTGCCAACGCCTTCGCGTCCTTCCGCTGCGCATCGTCAGCGATTGCGCTCAGAAAGGCGGCGACGGAGGCCTTCGTCTTCTGTGTCTTGAGTTCAGCCATGGGGCATCGACTAGGGAGGTCGCCTCATGTTACGCCAGGAACGGTGGGGCGCAACCATGAGGGGGATCGGTCCCGGGTGGCGCGTCGCGCGCCCCTACTGCACCTGGAACCAACGCTCATACCAACGCATCGATCGCTCCAGCACGTCGACCAGGTGTTTCGTCTCACGCAACCCGTGTCCCTCTCGCGGATATCGTACCATCACCGCCTCGGTTCCCACGTCCCGCAGCGCGATATAGAACTGCTCGGCTTCCGCGATGGGGACGTCATTGTCGTTCTCGCCGTGCACGAGCATCGTCGGCGTCTTTACCCGGTCCACGTACCGCAACGGTGAGCGCGCCCACAGGGTGTCCATCAACCCCTTCTGGTGCGGAAAGGCCCCGAACTCCACGGCGAGGTAGTCATGGTAGTACGCCGTGTAGTTGAACGAGACCAGGTTCGAGATCGAGGCTCGGGGAATGGCCGCCTTGAAGCGTGTGGTGCGCGTCACCAGCCAGTTGGCGAGTTGGCCCCCGTAACTCCCGCCTTCCACGCCAAGCCGCGCCGCGTCGATCCACGGATATCGCACCAGCGCGCTGTCGATCGCCACGAGGATATCCTCGGCTTCCGCTCCATTCTGGTCGCCGAAGATGGCATCCGCATGTGCCTGTCCGTATCCGGTCGAGCCGCGATAGTTCACCATCAACACGCCGTACCCGCGGGACGCGTACACCTGCGCACTTGCGTTGAACGCCGGCCCCTGCTGCCCGTGTGGCCCGCCGTGGATCAGCGCAATCAGGGGCGCCTTCGCCCCGGCGCGTTGCTCCACCGGCAGGGTGACGAACGACTGGACCTCCCGCCCGCCCACCGAGCGGACCGTGAAGGAGTCCACGCGCCCCAGCCGTCGCGATCCGAGGACGTCAGCGTTGAGCTGGGTCAGCCGTCGTGGCCCGCCCGTGCGAGCGCGGACGTACAGCTCCGCGGGATGCGCAGGGCTGGTGTAGGCATACGCCACCACCCCGTCGCCGCCGACGGACCATGCGCCGACGGTGCCCCACTCGGCGAGCACCCGCGCTGCCTGTCCGTCCGCGGGGTCCTGACGGTACAGATGCACATTGCCGTGGTCCTGCATCGTGAAGTACAACGACCGTCCGTCCGCGGACCACTGGGGCGCACCCTGGCGATTGTCCAGGCGCACGACTTCGCGCCGGTTGCTGCCATCGGCGTCCATCACCCAGACGTGCGTGTCCTCCATCGTCGTTTCGGACGAGGTGAGATCGCGCCTGGTCCCGAGATAGGCGACCGTGCGCCCGTCTGGGGACCAGGTCGGGTTGTACTCGGCGCTCTTCGTGGCGGTCAGTCGGCGCACGACGCCGTCGCCGACGCGGACCGCGAAGATGTCGTAATTGAAGAAGCGATCCGGGTCTGGCTCGCGGTTGGAGACGAACAGGATCTCATCGCCACGCGGTGACCAATCGAGCGAGTGTTCATAGTACACCCCGTCGGTCAGTTGGCGGACCCGTCCCGTGGCCACGTCCGCGACGAAGATGTGGAGGCGCCGATTGTCGTTGAAGCGCGTCAACCCCTCGCCTGCCGACGGCTTGTAGAGGTAGCGCGTGATCACCATCGGGTCCCCGTTGGCGTCTGCCTCGGGACCGGGGGTCGCCGAGACAAAGGCGACCTGCCGCCCGTCCGGCGACCAGGTCATTCGTTCGCCAGAGGTTGGCAGCGGGTGGTTTGTCCCGAGCACATCCGCGACAAATCGGGCGTCCGATCCATCGGCACGTGCGACGATCAGTCCAAACCGCTCGCCGTCACGACCAAAGTAGGCAACCCGGTCACCCTGCGGTGACCACCGCGCCCCCGAGACCCCTTCTCCCGCGGGACCGAAGGGCCGCGAGCGACCTGTCGCGATATCGAGGACCCGCACCTCGGAGGTCGGCCGGCCCGGCCCGTCGGAGTGCGTAACGCTGTAGACCACCTGCCGACCGTCGGGCGAAAGCTGCACGTCGCCGACCGCCTGGAGCCGGTGCAAGTCAGCCGGTTGCAGTCCTCCCTGGGCTGACGCGACGACTGGGACAAGGAGGGCGAACGCTGAACGAAGGATCATTGATACGATGGCTGGGGCCCCCGACTATGCGCCCCGGCATCACGCACGTCCAGATCATCGCTCGCACGGGTCGCCGTGACCAACCACGTCACCGGCGACCCTGACAACGCGCGTTCACACGTTCAGAACGTCGACCGCAAGCCGACGATGATGTGTCGCGCTGCTTCGGGCCGGAAGAAGGCGCTGTTGGCCGCCTCGGCGTACAGACGGTTCGTCAGGTTCACGATCGCGAGCGTCAGGTCCTGCGGCCGCCCGGCCACCGCCCCGAGTCGCAGGCCCGCACGGACGTTGGAAACGGTAAACGCCGGTAACACAGCCCCGATCGGGCTCGTTCCCAGGTTGATGTCTTGCTGTCTCCCCTGATGCCGCACGGCGTATTCCGCCCAGAACGCTCCACTCCGTGGCCGATAGCTCATCGCGGCGTTGAGCTTGGTGCTGTAGGTCCCCGCGACCGGCACGTCTGGCGTGTCCGGATCCCGGGTGTCGAGGTCCGTGTAGTTGAGCGCGAGCCCAAGTCCGCGACCGAGGTTGGCCGTCATTGACCCTTCGACCCCGCGCGTGCGCAGGCGCGCGACGTTCACGTTGCGGAACTCGGCCAATCGACCAAAGGTGCGGCCGGTGGGACGCACGATGATGCCGTCGCGAATCTGGTTGCGAAAGTGAAAGACTTCGACCTCCACGCGCGGGAGCGACATGCGAATCCCGACGTCGACGTTGTTCGAGGTCTCGGGCACGAGGTCGGCGTTGGTGACTTGCAGGGCCGTCCCATCGGTGGACGGACCCGCGAAGTAGCGCTCGATGAGGTTGGGAGCGCGAAAGCCCCGCCCAACGGCCGAAATCAGGCTCACGCGATCGGTGAGGCGATAGATCCCGTTGATGGCGTAGACCGTCGTGCGGTTCCGGGCGTCGAGGTTGCTGAGTGAGTCGGGAAGGCCGACGGTCGGCCGCGTCTCGGAGGACACATCATGAAAGCGCACGCCGGTGATGACCGAGACGCGGTCGTGCAACCGCCAATCGCCCTGGGCAAAGATCCCGAGGTTGCGCAAGACTGCGTTGGCGAGGGACGGCGTCGTGCCGGATTGGATGATCGGCGCGGGGCCAAATCCCACGGTGCGCGACCAGCTGGAGTCAGCCGAGCGCGCATCGTCCCGGAAGAAGTCGACGCCATACGTGAACACGGCGCGACGGGTCACGCGCGCCAGCTCGGCGCGCAGCCCGTTGGTGCGGACGTCGGTCGCGTTGAAGGAACGTGAGTTGATGGTGGCCGTCCGCCCCGGTCCCGTGGGGACGTAGACATCCACGAGGGAATGAAAGTCGCGGACGTTGCGCTGCGTGTACGCACTGACGTCGAGCCGATCGGCGAACGGCGCGCCGAGAGCGTTCAGCGCGACCCCGGCGGAGGTCTTTGCCACGTCTTGCCACGGGTACGTGAGCTGCACTCGGGTGCTGGTATCGCCAAGCACCCGAGGCTCGACCAGCCCAAACCCGGCGTTGCGCGCCTCGTAGGTGTCGTGCCGCATCCACGCGCGGCGGCCCGTCGTCCCGTGCCAGGCGGCGGTCAGCGCCAGCCCGCGATCGCGCACACCGGAATCATCGAGGCGCGTCGTGGAACCCAGGCGTACCCCGCCGAACGTCCCGGCCGGCGCCAGGTAGTCGCCGGCATTTCTCAGGTGGCCACTCGCCGAGAAGGCGAACGGGCCGGCGATCGCATTTACGGAGGCGTCACCGCGTTGTTGATCCCCGGCACCACTGTAGCGATAGCCGGCGCCGCCGCGAACGGTGGGTCCATCGGTGGCCGGTGGGCGCGTGATCAGGTTGATCACGCCGCCAATCGCGTCGGATCCGTAGAGGACGGAGGACGGTCCCCGCACGACCTCTACCCGCTCCAACTGCTCGATGTCCACGAACGACGGAAGCTCGCCAAAATCCTGTTGCCGACGCGCGTTGTTGAGCCGTAACCCGTCCTGCAGCAGCAGGATCCGCTGGCCGCGCTGGCCGCGGATCGAGGGACGTGCCTGGTTTGGCCCGGTCCCCACCACGTCGACTCCGGGGAGTTCGCGCAGGAGGTCGGTCGCGCTGTTCGCCGATCGCTCGCGCATGGTCCGGGCGTCGAGCACGGACACCGGGGCAGGGACCGCCCTGACGTCCGTCGCCTGACGTGTCGCGGTGACGGTGACGGTCCGTAGGGTCCGGGCAGAATCCACGGCCTGCTGTTGGGAAAAGCTCACCAGCGGTGTGCCCACGCTCAGGATGAGAAACACGAGGGGAAGTCGCATGGCCGCAAGATCGGCACGCCCTGTGCCCCCCTCCATTGTGGGAACTACGTACCCGCCACGTCGGAGATTGCCCGACGTCGCGCAGCGCTACTTCACCCCCTGCTCCATGCAATACCGCGTCAGCCCGGCGGCCGTGCGTATCCCAAGTTTCCGGCCCAACGAATCGCGGTGGGCCTCGACGGTGCGCGTGGCAATGCCGAGTTGGGCCGCGATTTCCTTGTTGGTCAGGCCGTGTGAGACGGCGACCAGCACCTGACGCTCACGTGTGGTCAGCAGCGGCGCGGCAGCGGACTCCGCGCGTTCACGGCCATCGCGGAGTGCCGTGGCGACGAATTGGGCCACCTCGGGCGCGAAGTAGCCATCTCCACGGTGGACGGCCGACACAGCCGATCGAAGTTCGGCCGGCGCGGAGTCCTTGCGCAGGTATCCGTGCGCCCCGGCGCGCACGCACTCCACCACGTACTCAGCGTGATCGTGCATCGACAGCATCAGGACCCGCGTGTTCGGGGCGCGTTCAATGATCTCCGGGACGGCGAGCAGTCCGGAACCTCCGGGCATCGAGATATCCAGGACCAGCACATCCGGTTGTCGTTCCATCACAAGCACCACCGCGTCCGCCGCCGAGCCGGCCTCCCCGATCACCTCGAACGTCCCGCCAGACTCCAATACCAGTCGCAATCCCTCGCGCACGATCGCGTGATCGTCGGCCACCGCCACCCGGATGCGCGGTGTCATGCGTCAACGACCGGGATCGAGACCCGCAGGTGTGTGCCCTGTCCGGGAACGGCGGCGACGCTCACCTCACCTCCGACGGCGGCGACACGTTCTCGCATCCCCGCGAGACCGCCTCGTGCCGCGGCGTCCATGACGGCGGGATCGATCCCCCGACCATCGTCCCTGACGTGCAGGATCACCACGTCGCCGTGTGCTTCCAGCGACACCTGCACGTGGGTGGCGCCCGCATGACGACCAACATTGGCGAGCCCCTCCTGGAGTGCTCGGTACAGGGCCACCTCGCCCTCTTCCGCGACCACCGGGAGGACGCTTGGTGCGTCGAAGTCAATCGGCATTCCCTGCGCGTCGGCGACCTCGTCCGTCAATGACCGCAGCGCGGGCAACAACCCCAGATCGTCGAGCAGCGCGGGTCGCAGGCCGTGCGCCAGGCGCCGAATGCCGGTGATGCTTGTGTCCACCAGCGTGATCGTATGATCGAGGCGCTGGCGCAGGGGTGCCTCGACGTGCTCGGCTACGCTCCCGAGTTGCAGCTTGACGGCCGCGAGCACCTGCGCGGTCTCGTCGTGCAGCGCGAGCGAGAGTCGTCGTCGCTCCGCTTCGTGTTGTCGAACCATGCGCCGCGAGAGGTGCTCCAGGGCTTCGCCGCGCGCCCGGAGCGTGTCCGTGAGTTCACTATTGATCAACAGCAGAATACCGCCCGCCACGCCAAGCGTGAACACGATGTCGAGGTAGTACCCCCACGGACTCCACACGCCCCGCGCCCGGAGAATGGGATAGTCCAGATGATGCACGGCCCACAACAGGAAGGTCGTGGCGAGGACGGTGGCGCCCGCAGAAGGATGGGCCAGGCGATACCGCCAGAACATGACGCCGGTCGCGGCGGTCGCGACGCTCAGGAAGGCCACGGCGGGCGCGGCGGCGAGCAGGAAGTTCTGCAGCTGGTAGATCGCGACCCAGGACCAGAGCGGCGGGAACGCGGCGAGCACGATGTACCAGGAGCGCCAACGGGCTCGTCCGGCGAAGACCGCCGAGGTCCACAAGAGCGCCAGCGCTGTCCATCCCGTGATCACCTGATGCAGGAACAGCCATGGCTGCTGCTCGGTGACCAGGAAGGCAACGATCGCCCCAATGCGCGTGAGGTAGAGCCCCCATGCGACGGCCCACCATCCGAAGTAGGCGCGGCGGGTTCGCACCCACAGTCCACCGCACAGCACCATCACCAGCAGGGTGATGGCGGCCTGCAGGATGGCGGCGTCAAGTTCGGCGAGCGGAAGCATGTGCGGTCGCGGTCCTCCAACGCGCAAAGCTACCGACGGCCCGGGCGCGTTTCATCCCACCCGTGCGGCCCGCGGGGCGTTAGCGGCCTAGCGAACGCCCTGGCAGAGCACGGCCATCACGCCCTCCGCACTGCAACTCCCGGAGGGCCGTGCCGCCGTGCGGCTGGTGGAGCCATTCACTGCCCGCGCCCGCGGACGTCCGCCGTTGGTCCAACGCGCGCGCGTCCCGCGAACGTCGATATGTGCGAACGGCCCGCTGGGTCCCATCTCATGGTAGAGCCCGAGGCCGCCGACCAACTCGGGGTATCGATGCTCGATCAGCTGGACGGCTCGGTCGAGCACCTGCAAGTCCATGAAGGTCACGCGTCCGTCGCCGTCGAGGTCGTCCATGCGACCGTCGCGATTGGCATCGATGATGATGTCCGCGGCATCCCCGAATTGGTGCCGCGAGGACTGCGCCATTCCCTCGCCGACCCCACGTCCGTTGTACTGCGGCGACCGGAACCCCGACAGCACCACCACATGGTGCGTGGCCACCCCGAACGATTCCAGTGCGTCCAGGACCAGCTCAAGCTTGTCGAGCAGCTCCTCGCGCAACACGACGTACTTCGGCCAGGTCGATTCCTGGTCGTGGGTCAGGAAGTCCTTGAGGGAGAAGTGCGTGGAGACGCGAGTGGCGACCTGTTCCCGCGTCACCTCAATGAACCCCTCGGGGTTTTCGTACCCGTTCGAGACGGCGCGCTGTTCGCCGGGCCAGTAACCGAGATGATAGCCGTTGAGGTGGCTCCCCAACTTCCGAGACCAGGGAACCATGGTGATGAACCGGAACGCACTGTCGATGGGCAACGGCCGGATGCCCGCCGAGCGGGATTCGTCCCCAAATACTCCCTGCAGCGCAGGATAGTCGGACGACTCGTCTCCACGCATGATGCGGACGAGCAGGTCGCCACTGTGTCCCGTGAGCGAATCCAGGCTGAGCCCGCCGGCTACGTCGCCGCGGCGCTCGACCACCGGCACGTTCACCAGCTCGGCGGTCACCTTGGGGGCCCCACCAAGCGAGGCCACCCGGGTGGCAGGCTCCGTACCGGTGACGACCTGCGCACCAAACCCGATCAGTGCGATCAGGAGCGGCAGGGAGAGGTGGAGGCGGAAGCGACGGAGCATCGGCATGGCAGTGGACAGACGCCTCGTGTCCCAACGCGGCAACTCGCGATGGGACAACGGGATGCACAGGTTGTGATGCAGGGCGCTCCCACACTGTCACGCCCCGTCACGCCACCGTCACATGTGGCGTCACGTGGTCCGAGGTCGTCCACGTCACGGACCCTCCGCCCCACGCATTGCATGGCGCCCCAAAACCCGGAATCGCCCAGAAAGCCTGCAGTACGAAGCGCCGACCGCTGGCTCGACGCTGCCGCGCTCTTCACGCTGGCGACCGGGATCCTGCTGTTTGCCGTGGGGCGCTCGTCGTTGGGAGCGTTGGCCGCGCAATCGTACCGGCCACCACCGACGGGCGTCACCTGGGTGTCGCGCGCCGAGTTGCACGACGCGCAGACGCGATGGGGCACGGGACTCGCCATCGCCGGGTTCATCCTCGCGCTGGGCGCGGCCGTCAAGCACACCGCGGCGCGCCGGCGCGAGATCGACTGACCGCCTAACGGCGCAGGTAGTCGTCGGTTTTGTTCAGCCAGTCCTCGCGCGGCGGGTCAAACACGTCCACATCGAGCGTATCCTCCATCGCCTCGGCCTTGTGCCAGGTGAATGACGGAATCACGAGGACGTCGCCCGCCTTCACGTCGATGACCTCCGCTTCGTCCTCGCCGATCCAGAAGCGCAGCCACCCACTCACCACATAGGTCAGCTGCTCATTGTGGTGGTTGTGACGCGGGACGACCGCGCCCTTCTTGAGGTAGACATGGGCCAGCATCATCCGGTTGCCCGTGATCAAACGCCGGCCAATGAGCGGGTTGAGCTCTTCGACAGGCATGGCGTCCCACGTATGGTGCGTAACGGCCGACATCGCGACTCCGGTGAGCGGGGAAGGCCGGACAATACCCGCCGGGATGTGCATTGACGAGGCAGGCTCGCGACCCGACCCTTGTAACGGCAGTCCGAGTAAGTATCTTAGTGCTAAGACTATCCGCCAATGACGACTCCCTCGACTCTTCACGCGCCTTCCGCGGGCCCCCGGACTTCTCGAGCCGGGCTCGGTGAAGACGTTGACGCGGCCCTGCACCTCTGGGTCGTGCTGACTCGCGCGTATGCCGCCGTGAACGCCGTGGCACGGGAGGACATCCGGAGCCATGGGCTGACTGAGGGTGAGTTCTCCGTCCTGGAGTTGTTGTTCCACAAGGGGCCGGTCCTGTTGGGCGAAATTCAGCGGCGCGTGCTGGTGTCGAGCGGCGGCATCACCTTCCTGGTGGACCGGCTCGCGGACAAGGGATTGGTGGAACGCCGCGATTGCCCGTCGGACCGTCGGGCACGCTTTGCCGTGTTGACCAGTGCTGGAGAGGATTTGTTGGCCAGGATCTTCCCGTTGCATGCCGCGCGCATGGCCGAGGCGGTTGCCGGCCTCAGTCGCGAGGAGCAGGCGCAGGCGACGGCACTACTTCGGCGGTTGGGATATGCGGCGGCCGCCGTGTCCGGAGGAGCGAAGTGAGCGCGCCGCTCGTCACGCCCGGCTTTCACCACATCACCATGGTGTCAGCCAACGCGGGACGGACGCTCGCGTTTTACCGCGAGGTCCTGGGGGTCGGCCTGGTCAAGCGCACGGTGAATTTTGACGATCCCTCCTCGTACCATCTCTACTTTGGCGATGCGACGGGGGCTCCGGGGACCATCCTGACCTTCTTCGAGTGGGGCGGCCTCCCGTCGGGGTTTCCCGGGGTGGGTGGCGTGCACCATCTCGCGTTAGGCGTGGCAACGTCCGACGCGCAGCTCAAGTGGAAGCGCCGCCTGGAAGATGCGGGCACACCGGTGAGCGGGCCGTACAACCGTGGGTGGTTTCGCAGCATCTACTTCACGGATCCGGACGGACAGATCCTCGAGATCGCGACGCGTGGGCCGGGGTACGCGGTCGACGAGGCGGCCGACGCGCTGGGGCAGCGCGAGTTGCCTCCTCCGCCCGACGCCGAGATTGTCGGGGAACGCAACGAAGCGGCTATCGAGCGGTTGACCTGGCCTGAGCCCGTGCCAACCATCACGGCGGATATGGCGCTGGAAGGGATTCATCATATCAGCGCCATCACCACGGACCTCGAGCGCCTCGACGAGTTTTATGGCGCCGCGCTCGGCTTGCGCCTGGTGAAGAAGAGCTTCAACCAGGACCATCCGGACATCAAGCACTGGTTCTGGGCGTCCTACGACGGCCAGGCGGTGGCGCCGCACAGCGCGCTGACCTTCTTTGGCTGGCCACCGCGTGGGCGACCCACGAAGCCAGGGGTCGGGCAAACGCACCACATCGCATTTCGGGCGCGGACCGCAGATGACCAGCTCGCCTTTCGCGCGCACCTGTTGGAGCTTGGCGTGCCCGTGTCGCCGGTGATGGATCGCACCTATTTCACGAGCATCTACTTCCGTGACCCGGACGGCCTCTTGCTCGAGGTGGCGACCGACGGCCCGGGCTTCGCCATCGACGAACCTCCCGGCCGACTCGGCCAGGAGCTTCGCCTTCCGGCGTGGATGGACGACCAGCGTGACGCGATTGTTGGCGCGCTGACTCCGCTGGGCGCATGACGCTCCCGCCGCATGGTGCGGCGCAGCTGTTTCGTGCCGGCGCGGTCGGCACGGCGGTGCGCGGTCGGCTGATCATGCTACATGGGCGTGGGGCGACGGCCGATGGCATCGCATCGCTCGCGGCTCCCCTTGGGGTCCTCGATCGCTGGTCGGTGGTTGCCCCGCAGGCCGCGGGCAACACCTGGTATCCCTACAGCTTTCTTGCGCCGATGGCACAGAACGAGCCCGGGATCACCTCCGGCATCGCCCTGATCGAGTCGCTGGTGCAGTCGGCGTTGGACGAGGGTTTTCGCAGCGACCAGGTCGCACTGCTGGGCTTCTCGCAGGGCGCCTGTCTTTCTCTGGAGTTTGTCGCGCGCCATCCGCGGCGCTACGCCGCGGTTATCGGTTACAGTGGCGGCTTGATCGGTCCGCCGGGTACGCCGCGCGACTACGCCGGCTCCCTTGATGGCACGCCGGTCTTCCTCGGCTGCAGTGACGTGGACGCGCATATCCCGGCCGAGCGTGTGCGGGAGAGCGCCGAGGTGCTCTCCCGGATGGGCGCCAGTGTTGACATGCGGTTCTACCCGGGGATGCCGCATACGGTGAACGACGAAGAACTTGCGGCGGGGCGGGAGCTGCTCAGATAGGGGCAGCAAAAGCCAGGGCGAAGCACGGGCTGCTCGCCTTCCTACGCTTCGGGTGCCGCTCCGGACTCGTGCCGCCCGTGCTGCATCAGTTGAAGCAGTAACCGCCACAGCGAGGCACGGGCAGTACGAGCGGCACGCGCAGCACGGGGGAGCACGCTACTTCCCGAATGGCGTGCGGTTCAGCCCCACGCGCCCGTTGCTGATGACGACGAGCACGTCGGACAACGCCTTGATGTCGGCCAGCGGGTTGCCTTCCACGAGGATCAAGTCTGCCTCGTACCCTTCCTTGAGCTGACCCACGCGGTCGCCGATGCGCAGCAGGTCCGCGGCACTCGTCGTGGCGGTGCGCAATGCCTCGAGCGGCGTCAGGCCTGCGTCGACGAAGAGCGCCACCTCGGCGTAGATGCGGTTGACGCTGGAGCTGCCGTAGTCCGTGTCAGCGCCGGTCGCGAGCTTTACGCCCATCTGGTGCGCCTTGCGCACGGCGGCGGCGACGATCGGCGCCATGTTGCGCCCGCGAAGCGTGAGCACCGGATCGTCGTAGTCGCCGCCGGGCGTGGCGAGGTCAAGTATCGTGATCCAGGTCGGAACGAGCCACGTGCCGCGCTCCTTCATCAGGCGCAGGGTCGAATCCGAGAGATAGGTGCCATGCTCGATGCTGCGCACGCCAGCCTTCACGGCGGCATACGCCCCTTCGTCACCGTGGGCGTGTGCCATCACGGGCAAGTTGTGCCTCGTAGCCTCGTCAACGATCCAGGCCAGCTGCTGCTCCGTGTAGGTCTGCTTGCGCGGATCGGTATCGGGGAGTCCGGCACGCTCCGTCCCGCGCGTCTTGATGGCGTCCACGCCACGGCGCGCGTTGGTGCGGACCACGGCGCGCAGGGCAGCTTCCGTGGTGACGCCGCCCGCGAGCGCGGTCAGGGCTGTGTCAGCGAGGATCGTCTCCCCCAGGCCGGGTGTGACGAAGACGCCGGCGGCGATCACGTCGGGGCCGGCGATCGTTCCCCGGCGGCTCGCTTCGCGCAACGCCACGTCCTGGTAGGCGGAGACACTCGCGCTCCGAATCGTCGTCACGCCGGACTCGAGTGCGCGCTTCGCTGCGGCCAGCGAGGCGACATGTGTGTGCACATCAATCAGCCCGGGAAGCAGGTATCGCCCCCGCGCGTCGATGACGTGCGCACCCGCGGGGGGTGACACCGGCCCCGTCGCGATGCGCGTGATGCGCCCGTTCTCGATGACGACGGAGGCGTTGGTCGCGAACGCTCCCCGAACGCCATCGACCAGGTGGGCATTGGTGATGACCAGTGGGGGCTGTGCTGCCGCGGTGGAGGCTGCGACGAGCACGAGGAACAGTGGGCGGATGACGAGCGAGCGCATGGGGAGTCTTTCCGGGTGGTGTCCTGAATCGGTAGCTTGACACCCTGACCGCCCTTCGAGAAAGGTCCCGGATATGCGAATGTCACGATCGCGTGCGATCGCCACGGCCCTCCTTGCCCTGACGGCGGCATGCGGAGGTGATGACGCCGACGTGCCCACCCCGCCGGGTACCGCGGCGCTTGGGACCTTCGATCGGATCCAGGGCCAGATCCTCGCCACAACGTGCACCGCTGGGTGCCACACGCAGGGTGCCGCCTTCGCCCAGTCGTCGGGACTCGTCCTCGACCGGGCCGTCGCCTACACGAACCTTGTTGGCGCTCCGCCAAAGAACGCCGCCGCGAAGGCCGACGGCCTGCTGCGGGTCCAGCCGTTCCGGTCCGATTCCAGCCTGCTCTATCACAAGTTGGTTATCGCCGACGGGCATCATTCGCCGTCGTACGGATCGCCGATGCCACTCGGTGGGCAGGTCGTCACCAATGGTGAGCTGGAATACATCCGACGCTGGATCGAAGCCGGGGCGCCGGAGAAGGGATCGGTGGTGGACACGGCGGTCCTGGCGGACCGCGCCCGCCCGGTGGCGACCCCCTTCACCCCCCTGGCCCCGCCGGCGCAGGGGGTGCAGCTCAAGATCGAGTCGTTCAGCGTCAGCCCCAACTTCGAGCGGGAACTCTTTGTCTATCGCCGCGTGAACAACGGCGCCGATGTCTTCGTGGACCGCATCGAGACGCGGATGCGGACCAACTCGCACCACTTGCTGCTCTACACCTTTGAAAACATCCCCCAGCTGATCCGCCCCTCGTTCGACGTGATCCGCGACATCCGGCACCCGGACGGTACGCTGAACCTCCTGAACATGCTGCCGATGGGATTCCACGTCTTCTTCGCCGGGACGCAAACCCCGACGTCAGACTATCGATTCCCCGCTGGCGTGGCGCTGCGCCTTCCCGCGCAGGGGACCCTCGACCTGAACGCGCACTACGTGAACCGGACGACGGCGCCGATCGCCGGCGAGGCATACATCAACCTCCACACGGTTCCCTCGGCCTCGGTGCAACGCGTGGCCCGCACCCTCAACATGGGGAACACCGACCTGACCCTGCCGCCAGGAACGCGGACCACGATCACGAAGACCTTCCGGGTCAGTGACAGCACCATGACCATCTTCATGCTGACCTCGCACATGCACGAACGTGGCGAGCGGTTCGTGGTGAAGGTGACCGGCGGGCCGCGCGACGGTGAGGTGGTCTACACCACCACCGATTGGGCCCACCCGGACATCGTCACCTACGCGCAGCCGATCGTGCTCCGACGCGGCGAGGGGCTGACCTCGGAGATCACCTACAACAACACGACCACGCGCACCATCCGCTTTGGCCTCACCAGCGCGGACGAGATGGGGATCATCTTCGGGTACTACTACTAAGCGCCGTTCCCATCGGCCGCCCGCCGCCCGCCGCCCGTCTGCCCCGACGCCCGCCTCTCGCCGTCTGCCGTCTGCCGTCTGCCGTCTGCCGTCTGCCGTCTGCCGTCTGCCGTCTGCCGTCGGTCCATGAGGCCGCCCCAACCCGTCCGCTGTGCCCCAGCTCACGCTTCGCTCGTCGTGCAAGGAGAGGAGATCCCAGCGCGCCGAGGTGCCCCATGAGCGTTCGACTCAGTGACCCCCGCCCAGAGGCGGCTGAACTGCAGACTGAAGGACCCACCCCCTCCCGGGTGTGGGGCGACCAGTGGCTGCGCGTGTCCGAAAAGGTCATCAAGGGGCTGAACCACCAACTCACCAATCGCGTCGCCTCGCTCGAGGCGGTCGTCACCCTGCTGGGCGACGAGGAAGAGGTCCCCGACCTGCAACTGATGGGGTCGCTCGCGCAGGAGGTGAAGCGGCTGAATCAGCTTCTCCACCTCTACCGACTCATGCCGGCCGAACCGTTCGTCACTACCGAACCGGTACGACTGCAGGACGCGGTCACCCAGGTCATGGAGTTGCACGGCCATCACGCGGACCTGCGCGGCATCCCCATCGAGGTGGATCGCGCCGCAGACACGCCGCCCGTCCTCGTGCGGCCCTCCGCCTTGCTGCGGTGCCTGCTGGTGCTCCTCGAAAGTGCTGCGGGGAACGCTCTTCGCGCTGGCGCCACGGGGACCCTGCACGTGGCATACGGCGGTGACGCTGACACGGTCTGGGTGACGTTCGAAGCGCCTTGTCCGCCCGCGCAGTTGTTGTTTACGGGCGACGGTAGCCTGGTCGGCGCCGTCAATAGCGCGCTCGCGCATGTGCACGGCCACGCTGATGTTCAGCTGTTGCGTGACGGGAGCACCGAGCGCATTCGCTACACGGTGCAACTCCCGACGTTGGCCGCGGCACGCCGGGCCGGGTTGTAGCGTCGACCTTCCGACGGGACGTCGGACGGACCGACGTGCCTCAGGCGACCGACGCCCGCAGGGAACCCAGGGCGCCCCGCAACCGGCTGACCGCCTTCGCCCGGATCTGTGATACACGCGACTCGCTGACCCCGAGAATCGCCGCGATGTCGGACAATTTCAGCTCTTCGAAGTAGTACAGCGACAGCACGTTCCGCTCGGACTCCGGCAGTGCCAGCAGGGCGTCTCGGAGATGCGCCACTTCCTGCGTGAGGGTGAGCCGATCCTCGACGTCGTCACTTGGGTCCGCAATCAACTGTTCGAGCGGGAGTCGGGAGCCGTTCGACGCCTGCTCCGACGTGCGTTCCAGGGGAATGAACCTGCCATGATCGCTCTCGGCCTGCCACCGGCTCAACGTGGTCAGGTCGACCCCCATCGCACTCGCCAGCTGCGTTTGATCCGGGGCGTGGCCCAGGCGACGGCTCAGGGCCTCTGAGGCCGCATGCATCTCGCGGGCCCTCCGTCGGACGGAGCGCGGCACGTGGTCCTGGCGTCGCAACTCGTCCAGGATCGCGCCCCGAATGCGGGGGGCGGCGAAAGTCGAGAACGCCAACCCACGGGTCGAATCGAAGTTGTTGAACGCTTCGATGAGCCCGATGGTCCCCGCGCTGACCAGTTCGTCGAGTTCGACGTCCATCTGCTTCGATCGGCAAAGTTGCCGCGCGACATGGTACACCAATCCGAGGTGTTCGCCGAGCAAGGCCTGACGAGACTCCGGATCGACCACCTTGGTGGCTTGGGCAGTCGCGTTTCGCATGGGGCGTCCGTTCCGTGTGTGGGTGCCATGCCGCCAGTGCGCGGCAAGGAAGGGAAGGGCAACCGGTGTTCCACACGGATTCTGACAACACCAGAATCGTTCAAGTCGTTGCAGGGCAATACGTTGAGGCGGTTGGACGCGCGTCTCGATGGCAAAAAAAGACCGGGCAGAAGCTGCCGGGCGGGGCAACCCCTTCCGGCAAATAGGGTCGATTCGGGTAACAACGGGCTCAAGCGGGTGCGGCATCCTGCCGATACTTGCCTTCGGACCCACAGACCAATTCCTCCCGTGAGCAATCGTTCGCCGCTCGACGTCTCGACGCTCAACGTCACGACTGAAACACCCTATACGCCGCTCACCGCGATCCCGGAGCCGTCGTCGAAGGTGACGCGCCGAAAGCTCGGCGCCGTGCTCGCCGACCGTGCCCCACGCGGACTGACGCCGGACCAGATCGAGGAGTACCGCCGTCGCCTGGTGCGCGGCCTTTACAACTCCCCCGCGGTGCAGACCGAGGTTGCGCGTCGCATGCTGGAGAGCGGGGACTTGTAGCACCGTCGGATCAGGGCTGGCCCAGGGCGGTCGCGCAGTCGCGCGGCCGCCCGTTGTTTTAGCTTCCCACCCCATGCATCGCGCCGCGCTGCGCCACCTGCGAACGGTTGACCCCATCCTGGCGGGGGTCATTCAGGCCGTCGGGCCGTGTCGTCTCGAAGTCAGCGCGGGCCTCACGCATTTCGAGGCGGTCGCGCGGTCGATCGTCTACCAGCAACTCTCGGGAAAGGCCGCGGCCACCATCTACGGCCGGTTCGCGGCGCGATTTCCCGGGAATGTGGTCGAGGCCGGCGCGCTCATGCGCATGAGCGACGATGCGCTGCGTGAGGTTGGCCTGAGCCGCCAGAAGGCGGCGTACCTCCGTGACCTCGCGACTCGCGTCGTCGACGGCGCGCTCCCGATCGAAACGCTGCACACCCTCGACGACGCCGCGGTGATCGGGCACCTCACGACGGTCAAGGGCGTTGGTCTGTGGACCGCCCAGATGTTCCTGCTCTTTCGGCTCGGTCGGCCCGACATTCTCCCTGACCTCGACCTCGGCGTGCAGAAGGCCATGAAGATCGCGTACCGCATGCGGAAGCTGCCCACCCCAGAGCGGGTGCGAAAAGTTGGAGCGCGGTGGGCGCCGTGGCGCTCCGTCGCGACCTGGTACCTCTGGCGCTCGATCGACGGCGACGCCAACTAACCGATGCGCATCGCGATCACGGGGGCCACGGGGTTCGTTGGAGTGCCGCTGGTTGCAGCGCTCCGCGCAGAGGGGCATGAGGTGGTCGTCATTGGCCGCCGACGACCGGGGAGCGCCCCCGACGTCGCCTGGGATCCCGAAGGCGGCGTCATCGATCGATCTGCCCTCAACGGTGTGGAGGCGGTGGTCCACTTGGCGGGGGAGCCTATTGGTGAGCGCTGGACCCCGGCCCGCAAGGCGGCGCTGCGTTCGAGCCGGGTGAAGGGGACCTCCCTCATCGCCACGACCATGGCCGCACTGTCCCCGCGACCTCGGGTCCTCGTGAGCATGTCCGCGATCGGGATTTATGGGAACCGCGGCGACGAGGAGCTGACCGAGGCGTCCCCGCCCGCGCGCGACTTTCTGGGGGAGCTTGGCGTCGCGTGGGAATCGGCAGCCGACCCGGCGCGTGCGGCCGGCATCCGGGTGGTTCACCCGAGGCTCGGGATCGTGCTACACCAGGATGGGGGCGCACTCGCGAAGATGTTGCCGCCGTTCCGGCTTGGCCTCGGCGGACGCCTGGGTGCGGGCACGCAATACATGAGCTGGATCTCGCGCGCAGATGCCGTGGCTGCCCTTCAATTCGCCTTGACCAGTGATTCTGTGCAGGGACCGGTGAATGTGACCGCGCCGGCGCCCGTCACCAACGCGACGTTCACGCAGGAACTCGGTCGCGCGCTCCACCGGCCGGCGGTTGCGGTCGTCCCGGAGTTCGCGATCCGACTGATGTTTGGCGAGATGGGCGAGCAGACTGTGCTCGCCGGACAGCGTGTGCACCCCCAGGTGTTGTTGGACCGCGGATTCCGCTTTCGCCATCCCGATCTCCCGTCGGCGCTGCGCTTTGCCCTGGGGGCTGTATGAGCGATCCTTCGGTGCACGAGACCCATCCGACTCCGTAGCGTTTCGACCGCGATCCCATGCTCGACGTCGTCATGGAAGGGGTGCTCTTCGTCGCGCTGGCCGTGGCGTGTGGCGCCGTGTTGTTCTATGTGGTGATGTCCGCGACTCCCCTCGGGCGCCGGTGGCGCGAGGCGCGACAGATGCCGACGCCGAAGGGGGATTCCACGCGCTGTGCGGTGCATGGCCCGATGCGCGAGGAGGAGATGGTCCAGCTGCCTTCCGGGGAGCGTGTCTGTCCTCGCTGCGTGGCCGAGACGATGGGGTAGCGGTCCCGCGCCGGGGGTAACGCTCCCACCGGTGTTCCGGCGAGATTTCCTCATGCGCTCCCGGACTCTCTTGTCTGTCCTCGCCTGTCACTCGCTGCTGGCGTGCGGCGGTGGCACGGCTCCCCCACTGGTGGTGTTTGCCGCCGGGTCGCTGGCTCGCTCGTTAGGCGCGGCGGCGGACTCCTTTGCGGTGCGGACCGGCCAGGCCGTTTCGGTGGAGCCCGCGGGAAGTCTCGACCTGGCCCGTCGCATCACCGAGCTTGGCCAGATCCCTGATGTCATCGCGCTCGCTGATGAGGACGTCTTCCCCAAGTTGCTGATGCCGGCGCATGTCACCTGGTACGCGCGATTCGCGCGGAACCGGATGGTGTTGGCCCGCGCGGCGGGTCGCCCATCGGTCCACGCGGATACGAGCTGGTGGCAGGCACTCGTGGATCCGGCGATGCGCGTGGGGCGCGCGGATCCCGATGTCGACCCGGGCGGCTACCGGGCGCTCATGCTCTTTGACCTCACGGAACGGCACGTCGCCCACTCGGGGCTTTCGGCCGCGCTGCTCGCGGCGAGCCCGCCGAAGTATGTGCGGCCCAAGTCGGCGGAGCTGGTCGCCCTGCTGCAAGCGGGGGAGCTGGACTATGCGTGGATGTACGAATCCTCTGCGCGGGGGGCCCGCTTGGCGTTCGACACCTTCACCGTGGCGATCGACCTGAGCCGTGAGGCGGACTCCACCTGGTACGCGACCTCGGTTGTACGTGTCGCCGGCGCATCGCGGAGCGATACCATCGAGGTCCGCGGAGCGCCCATTCGGTATGGGTTGTCCATCCCGGCCGCCGCCCCACGCCCAGCGGCCGGCGCGTCCTTTGTCGAGTTCCTGTTATCCGACGATGGTCGTCGGATCCTGGCACGCGAACACCTCGATGTACTCGAGCGTCCCATGGTCGTCGGCCAAGGCGCGCCTGTCGCTCTGACCCCGTAGCCCCACGTTCTCGTGCCCCGCATCGACTTTACCAGCCTGCCTGACGACGCTCGCGTGTGGGTGTTTGGCGCCTCGCACCCCATCAGTGCCGATGGCGAGACCGACTTGCTGACGTCGGTGGACGCCTGGCTTGACCAGTGGACCGCCCACGGCGCGCCGCTCACGTGCGCGCGTGACTGGGCGCACGGACGGTTTCTCGCGATCGGCGTCGACCAACGCAGTGCGGGGGCGTCTGGCTGCTCCGTCGACGCGCTATTCCGGGTGCTGCAGCAGGTGCAGGGGACCCTGGGGAGCTCCTTTCTCGGTGGGGGCCGGGTGTTTTTCCGCAACGACGAAGGCCAACTGACCTGTGCAGACCGGGCGGCGTTTGCGGCAACCCCCGGCCTGGGCGCTCGGACCCTGGTCTACGACACCGCGGTGACGACGGCGGCGGCGTATCGTTCACGGTTCGAGTTGCCGTTAGGCGAGTCGTGGCATGCGGCGCTGCGTCCCACCGGGTAGCTACCCCAGCCAGCGGTCGCGGTGTTCCGCGACGAAGTCGTCGTCGGCCAGCTCGGGGTAGGCACGCATCACGCGATCCAGCTCGCGTTCCTGTCCCGGGGAGAGCAGTTCCTCCGTTGAGAGGCACCAGGTGCCGCGGAGCAATCCCTGGCGGCGGAGCACCTCGTGAATCCCGGGAATGCATCCCCGAAATGCGTTCGTGGCATCGAAGACGGCGCTGTTGGCGTCCGTGAGGGCCGCGGCCTGCGTGAGCCAGGCGCGATCCAGGGTGACGTCGTGATCCACGGCCCGCACCGAGCGGAGCAGTTCCACGGCGCGATGCGTCCAGACGGCCCATTGCCCGAGCAGCCCGCCGACGATGCGCCGCGAGATCCGGGTGCCGCCGACGTCGAAGGAGAACGGGGTGAGCAGGTCGAGGACGATGTTGTCGTCGTTCCCTGTGTAGAGCGCGACGTCGTCCCGGCCGGCCTCGACGACGGCCCGCACCACGTCCAGGGTCTGGTAGCGGTTAAACGGGGCAATCTTGATGGCCACCAGGTTCGGGATCTCGGCAAGTTCGCGCCAGAAGCGAAAGTCGAGGACACGACCGCCAACGGCGGGTTGCAGGTAGAACCCAATCAGGGGAAGGATCTCGGCCACCCGGCGACAGTGGGTGATCAAGGCGCTCAGTGGGGCGTCGCGCATCGCGCCGAGGCCCAGGAGGACGGCGTCGTATCCCAACAGCCGGGCCACCTCGGCCTCGTCGACCGCCTGGCGCGTGTCACCGATGGCTCCAGCGACGAGGGCGACCTGTCGCGTGCCTTGCCACGCGCGGACCGTGTCGCGCGCGAGCTGCAGCACGGGGCGCAGCATGTCGTGTTCGCGCAGCTGGAACTGCGTGGTGTGCACTCCGACGGCCACGCCGCCGGCACCGGCGTCCACGTAGTACCGCGTGAGGGCGACCTGGCGGCGCTCGTCGAGCGTGCGCTGCGGGGTGAGGGCCAGGGGATGCGCGGGGATCACCTGACCCGAGAGGAGGTGGGCGCGAAGGTTCAAAATCGACCCTCGCGTTGCTCGAAGTGGGTTGGCTTTCCCGATGTAGGACCTCCTTGTGTGACCCACGTGGCGACCCAGTCGATGAGGGTACGCTCGTCGACCCGCAAGGGGCCATGGCGCGCCAGGAGCGGCGAGGCGTCCGACAGGAGCGCGGTCGGGTGTTCGATGCCGGTGAAGGTTGGCGTGACGCCAAGGCGCGCGCCGAGGGTCGTGGCGACCTCGCGCACCGAGGTGGTCGCCGGCCCGGTCAGGTTGTACACGGTGGCTGGCGAGGCCGCGTCGCCTAACGTCGCCAGCGCCAGGGCATTGGCATCTCCCTGCCAGATGCAGTTGAACCACGCCATCGACAGGTCGATGGGGCGGCGGTCGCGCACCTTGAGTGCCAGGTCGACCAGCACACCGTAGCGCAGGTCCACCGCGTAGTTCAGTCGCAGTAACGTGACCGCCGTGCCCCAGGTGGCGGCAGCGTAGGCGAAGGCTCGTTCGCGTCCCAGGCAGGACTGGGCATACTCGCCCAGTGGGGCCGGAGGATCGCCCTCCTTCGACCCGGGCCCCGGGGCGGCGACGAGCGGATACACGTTTCCGGTGGAGAAGGCGACGATCCGCGCATGGCGGGATCGAGCAGCGGCGAACGAGGCGACGGCGGTGTTGGTGTGCCAGGTGCGTTCCGGCGCGTCGTGCGTACCGAACTTCTGGCCAACCATGTAGATGACGTTCGGTGCGTCCGGCAGGGTGGACCAGGACTCGGGCTCGGCGAGGTCGGCGCGCAGGACCTCCACGCCGCGTGCGGCGAGCAGGTCGGCGGCGCCCGGAGCGGAAAAGCGCGAGACCGCGATGACACGCCGTGAGCCACCGGCGGCAGTGGCCGCCCGTCGTGCCATGGTCGCGAGGGACGGTCCCATCTTTCCCCCTGCGCCCAACACGATCAGGTCGCCGGGGCAGCGCGCCAGCGCCTCGATGGCGGCGGGAGAAGGGTCGCTGAGGCGATCCTCGAGTTCGGTGAGCGTGGTGGGTGCGAGCACGGGCGAAATATGGGCCTTGGCGGAACCACGGCACTGCTCGCGGCGGGTCGAAGCCATTGAAACCTTCTTGTCGCGCTCCCGGATAGTGTATACAATCTGGAATCCCGCTGACCTCGGAGCCCCTCCCGTGTCGTTGCGCGCCCTGCGTTGCCTGCCGTCACTCCTTGTCTTCCTTCTCCCCGGCTTCGCGACGGCGCAGGGCGGGGTCGCACCGCCGGCCGTCCGCGGCCCGCGTGATGTCGCCGAGATCGAGGCGTTCATGGATGGCCTCATGACGTCGTACCTGCGCGACAAGAAGATCGCTGGAGCCACGGTGTCCGTGGTGCGAGACACCACGATCCTGTTTGCGAAGGGGTACGGCTTCGCCGATGTTGGAAAACGGCAGCCCGTGGACCCCGACAAGACGCTGTTCCGGATCGGCTCCATTTCCAAGACCTTCACGTGGACAGCGGTCATGCAGTTGGTCGAGGAGGGCAAGCTCGACCTCGACAAGGACGTCAACGAGTACCTGGACTTCAAGATTCCGGCGGCGTACGACAAACCCATCACGCTGCGGGATATCCTGAGCCACTCGCCGGGACTCGAGGAAGATGGTCGCGGGTTGTTCACCTCCGATCCCGCCGAGATGCAGGCGATGAAGGACTGGCTCCCCGCGCACATGCCAGGACGCGTCCGCGCACCGGGCACCTTCTCGTCATATTCCAATTGGGCGACGGCGGCGGCCGGGTACATCGTGGAGCGGGTCAGCGGGCGTTCGTTCGACGAGTTCATTGAGCAGCGCCAGTTCCAACCCCTGGGCATGGTGAATGCGTCGTCCCGGCAACCGTTGCCGGCGAGCCTGCTGCCCCAGATGTCCGAGGGCTACAGCTGGAAGGACGGTCGCTACGCCCCCGAAAAGTTCGAGATCGTGACCGGTGCCGCGCCAGCGGGTTCGTTCAGCGTGTCCGCACGAGACATGGGCACCTGGATGATCGCCCACCTGAACCACGGGGCGTATCGCGGGCAGCGCATCCTCGCCGAGAGCACGAGTGTGCGCATGCAGACACGCATCCAGGGGCATGACCCGCGCATTCCGGGCTTCGCCCACGGGTTCTACGAGCAGTCCACGGTGGGGCCGCGTGCGATCGGGCACGGTGGCGACACGCAGTACTTCCACTCCTCCATGATCCTGCTTCCGGGGGAGAAGGTCGGGTTCTTCGTCTCGTTCAATACCAGCACCGGTGGCGAAGTGAGCTTCAAGCCTTTTGCTGACGATGTCTTCAATCACTACTACCCGGAGCCGTTGCCGGTCCTCACGCCCAAGGTGGCGGATGCCGCCGCGCTCCAGCGGTTTGCCGGTGAGTACGTGTTCAACCGGATGTCGTACACCACGTTCCAAAAGGCGCTGGCCCTCTCGGGCGCCATCAAGGTGGCCGCGACCGACAGCGGCGTCCTCGTGGCGACAACCCCGTTCGGTCCGATGCGCCTGGTGCCGGTCGATTCACTGCTTTTCCGGGATGAGGTGTCGCACGACCTGGTGGCGTTCCGGCAGGACGACCGCGGCCGCATCACCCACGGGTTCCTGTCCATGGCACCGATGATGGCCATGGAAAAGCTGGATGGGGCGCGCGCCCCGGGATTCCACCTCATGATCCTCGGCCTTGGCATCGTGACCCTGCTCGGGGTCATTGGTGCGGCCGTGGTGCGCTATTTCGGTCGGCGGGGCAGCGGTCGGCCAGCGCCGGACCCGCTCATCACCAACGGGCGGCGGCTGATGCTGCTGGTGGGCGTGCTGGTCGTTGGATTCCTGGCAAGTGTCGCGGGACTGGCGTCGGACCCGATCAAGTACATTCTGGGCAACGAGATCGGTTCGTTGCGCGCATCGCTCACCCTCCCGGTGCTTGCCCTCGTTGTCACGTTAGGCGCGGCAGCGGTCGCGGCCATGCAATGGGCCCGAGGCGCGGGGACACTCGCCTGGCGCGTGCGGCACTCGCTCGCGGTGGTCGTGTGCCTGGCCTTCTTCTGGTCGCTGAACAGCTGGAACCTGCTCGGCTGGAAGTTCTAAACGAGACGACAAACGGCAGATGGCAGGGTAGTGATCGGATCCTCTTCGGAGAGTACATGATGCGCAGTGTTGTCTTGCTTTCGGTGCTGGCCGTCGGGGCGGCCCGGGCGCAGCTTGCGGATCGACCCCTGATGGTCGAGGCCAGGGTGCCCAAGGCCCCCACGGTGGCCACCGGGGGAAGCGGGGCGTTCCTGGTCTACGAAGTGTGGCTGACCAACCTTGAGCAGCGAGAGCTCAAGTGGATGCAGCTGGAAGTGCTCGACCCCCGCGGGAGCTCCCTGCAGACCGTGGCGGATACCGCCCTCTGGCGTGACCTGTCCCGGCCGGGTCAAGGCAACATCGGGATGGCGGATCGGCCGCGCCTTGGTCCCCAACAGCGCGCCGTGCTCTTCCTTCGCGTGCCGGTCAGCGGCGAACCGCCGCGTGAGCTACGCCATCGGCTGACGCTCGTCGATTCCATCGGCCGTCGAACGCTCACCATGCGTCCGGTGACGGTCGCGCGCGAGGCGGTGCTGATTGGACCGCCGCTCCGCGGCGGGAACTGGTTCGTCGCCAACGGCCCGGGCAACACCTCAGGCCATCGTCGGGCGCAGATTCCCATCGACGGCGCTCCCGCGATCGCGCAGCGCTTCGCCATCGACTACGTCATCGTCGACAGTGCCTTCAAGACGCATCGGGGCGATGCCACGAAGAACGAGAGTTACTACGCCGAAGACCAGGACGCCCTCGCGGTCGCCGACGGCATCGTGGTGGCGACCAAGGACTCGATCCCGGAGAACGTGCCGGGGGCCAACTCGCGGGCCGTGCCGATCACGCTCGAGACGGTCGGTGGCAACCACGTCATCCTGGACATCGGCAGCGGACGGTTTGCCTTTTACGCCCACCTGCGCCCGGGCAGCCTGCGTTTCAAGGTCGGTGATCGCGTCCGGCGTGGGGCCGTGCTGGGCAAGGTGGGGAACTCGGGCAATTCCACCGAGCCGCACCTGCACTTCCACATTTCCGACAGCAACTCACCGCTGGGGTCGGAGGGTCTCCCCTACCTGCACGACCAGTTTGAGCTGGTCGGGACCTGCAAGGCGTTCGGTGTGGCCTGCGTGTCGCAGGCGCCGGTGACCCGTCGGCGCTTGCTCCCGCTCGACAACGAGGTCATCCGCTTTCCGCGGTGACGACCCTACACGCGGAGGTGATCCGGGCGCCAGCTGCGGATCGCCTTCTTGATGTCGATCGGCTTCGCGAACTCGCCGGCACGCACGCGGCGCACGAGGTCCGGCAGTTCTTCATCCGAGGCGAAGCGCAGGGCGACAAACTGGTACCGCGTCAGCGCGGCAATGTCCGCCTGCTGTGCCGCCGGGAGCACGCGCTGCATCCGCAGGGTCTCCTCGAGGCGAATCACCCGGTCCTGGGCGGTGAGGGCAAACACGCGACCCATGAGCGCGCCGACGAACAGGGCGCCTGCCACCAGCACCCCCCACCCAGTGGCCAGCGATGGCGCGCGCCACACGGCGTTCACCGCCATGGCGATGTTGATCAGCAACACCGGAAGTGCGAAGTAATGAAAGATCGGGAGGGTGCGTGCGTGGGATGCCGCAGACTGCTGGGTGGCCATGGAATGACTGGAGGTGGAAGGGTCAGGGCGTGACGTCGCGTGCGTGGCGCTTGAGGCGAGCGACGAGGGCGTCGAGGCCGACTTCGCGCGTGCCGAGACCGAGACCGCCCATCATGGTCCGCACGAAGTCGGGAGGGATCGCCAGGGTGACGGACGGAGGTTCGTCGTTCACCGCGCTAAAGACGAGGCTGAGAAAGGCGGCCACGGTCGGTGACTGCCGCGCATTGATGTCAGCGTAGAAGTGGAGGCGGCCGTCGGCAAATTCCGGGAAGATCCTCACCGGTGTTTGGCATTCGTGCACGGCGAACGCGTCGTCAGACAGCGCGGCGAGATGCGCGGGCAATGGCTCCAGCTTGCGGGCATAACTCACGAGGGCCGCCATCTTGTCCTCCCGCGAGAGAACGCGAAAGCGGTCCAGGATGGCAGTGAGCCGCGCCGGAACAGTCATGGCTTCGGGAACCGGCGTAGGTCGCCTGTCAGCCATTCGGTCGAAAGACCGATGGTCGCCCGGCTCACGTTGCGCGCCAGGACGGCGGTGGACTCGAGGCTGAGGGCCCGGGCGCGCCCCCGGAACCGCAGCCCGGTTCCCAGGCGAAGGCCGAGGACGTTGGTGTTGTAGCGAATGTCGATCGGGATCGAGCCGTACGAGGAGGTGAGGGCGTGCACGCCGGCGCCGACACTTGCATAGGGCACCACGGTGCGTGCCGGGTCGCGAGCGAGGACGGTCAGGGTGATGTGGCCGTTCAAGTCGTAGAAGACGTCGCGGTAGGTGGCGTCCTCCTGGGCCACGTATTCGCTCCGCGGGAGGGAGCGGAGGAACGACACGGCGGCACCCGGACGCACCCGTCGCGAGCGAAAGTGACCGAGGTCGAGGGTGGCGCCGAGCTCGATCCCGGTGGCGTTGCGTTCGATGGAGCTGGTCGCCACCGTGAGACCGACCGCCCCGATGCCACGGAGCCCAAGGACGGGCTCCTGGGCAGGGGCACGACGCCCCAGGGTGACCAGGGCGAGCGTCGCCATGATGGCTGCCATGGCGCGGCGGTGGAGCCGGCCGGTGCGAAAGGTGTACGGCAGGTGCATGTCGAGGGTAAACTATTCAGGCCGTGACCGCGGCGAGTCCGACCGGTCATTCTTCACAGACACCACGCTTCGACCCTTGTCCCTGCGGCTGACCTCCCGGACCACTGTCGTGGCCGCTCTCGCGCTGTGCGTGGGGGCGGGGGTGGGTGGCGTTTGGATGCGTCAGTCGCTGCGCGCTCGCGGCGCGCCGCATGGGCACGAGGTGACGGTCGGCCTGCAGTATGCCGATTCGCTGGAGCGGGACGCGCCAACCAGCGAGTTCTCGGAGGCCGATGCGCTGGCCGCGCTCTACCTCGAACGCGCGCGCCTGGGGATGGGAAGCCCGTTTCGCCTGGCCGAGTTCGCCTTGAACGACCAGGCCTTGTCCGAGGGGCGCCGACGTCTTGTGGCTGGCGCCATTCTCGGACGAATTGCCGAGGGTCGGGTGTACACGTCCCCAGAAGAGGCGCTCGACTTGCTGAGCGCAACTCGCAATGGGCTTGCCCACCGGGCCTTGATCGAGGGCACGCTCGATAGTGCGACGGACATTCGCGCCGCCGAGCTGGCGCTGCGCATGGCCTACCAGGTGGCGGCCGCGAGTGGAGCGACCGCGCCGCGCGCGGCCGCTGTGGCCCTGGCGGCGATTGCCCAGGGAAGGGACCGGACGCTGGCGATGCGGGACGTGCGCGACCTCCTGGTGTCGGCTCGTCGGGCGGGACAGGATCCGCTGGACGTGTTGCCGGAGTGGCGAAAGGGTCGACGCCTGGCGGTCGAGCGTCCGCTCGTGGAGCCACCGGGTGAGCGCCAGGAGCGTGCAGCGGCGGTCCTGTTGCCGCGCCTTGTGGCGCGCCTGCAGTCCCTGACAAGCGTGGAGCGGCGCACCCGCCGCGAACGCGCGATGCCAGTGCGCCTGGCGATCCCGGCGGCTGACTTTGCGACGCGACGCGCGGGGCCACCGCAGGCACCGGTGGTTGTCACCCTGGGTGGTTTCTCGCAGTACGTGGTCTCGTCCGCTGCCGGGATTTACCAACAGGCGCGCCGGGTCTTTGTGTCGCGTGCGCGAACCGAGGAGACCCTGGTCGCGGAGTACAATCGGTTGCGCGCGGTGGACCCGAAGGTCGGTGAGGCATCGCTTGCGGTGTTGACGGCCGCCGTGGCGATGCGCCCGTATGCGCAGGAGCGCCCCTGGTTTCCCGGGGACTTCGGGCCGTCTCCCGACGACGTGCGCGTGCGGCACGGACTGGCCAGTCTCACCTTCGACGCCCGTGTGGCGCCAGGATGGCGGACCTACTACGCGGGGATGCTGGACAATGCGATCGGCGACCTGAAGTTGGTCTTTCCGCGTTTGGACCTTGGCGGCCTCGCGGTGCGATTTGGGCCGTCGCCGCTGCGCGATCAGGCGCTCGCCCTGCACGATCCGCGGACGCGCACGGTGTATTTCCCGATCGAGACCTCCGCCGGGGCGATCGCCCATGAACTGGCGCATGACCTGGATTGGCAGGCGGCGCGGCGCCGGTATGGCGCGACGGCGAGCTACCGCACGGACCGCAGCGTGCGGCAATATCGCGACGGCCTTGCGGCACCGATCGACCGGATGAGCGCCAACGGCAACGCCGGGAGGCAGCGCACGCCGTCGAGTGAGAGTCGCCCGACCGAAGTGTTTGCGCGGAGCGTGGATTGGCTGGTGGCGCAGGCGCTGGCCCAGCGAGGCGTCATGAATGGGTACCTCAGTGCGGCGCAGGACGAGTGGCTGACGGGGTATGCCTCGGCGACGGCCCCGCGCCGGGATACGCCGGAACCAGATGGGACGATGGCGGCGTTACACGAGATCGCCGATGTCTCGCGCTCTGTGGTGGGATGGTACGATCGTGCGTACGGCTCGGCGCGACGCGCCAGTCTTTCGGAGGTGGTGCGTCGGGTCCTCGTGGCGCCGCTGCCGCGGCTGGAGACGCCGGCGACCGCGTTTCACGTGTTTGCGTCGTCGGCGCAGTTGCTGCGCCGCGGCACCGTGGATCGTGACAGCTGGGCGTGCCAGCTGAATGCGCCGTCCCTGCGTGGTGGGGACGCCGGGAGTGTTCGCCGGGCGCTGGACGTCGCGGCGACGACGCGCGCGGCAGGGGTCCTGGATCGGTGGGGCGAATGGTCGGAAGGTGCGCAGGCAAGCCCGCGGCTGCGCGCGTTAGGCGGGCCCCCGTGGAATGCGGGCGCGCGCCGCGAGGCAACCCGCGAGATGCGCGACGCCATCCTGTGGCGGGCCACGCGGCCGGATGACGGCCGCAATGGGACGTCGTTGCTGGAGCGACTGGAGCGACAGCTCGTCGCCGCGGAGTGCGCGCGCGGCTGACCCCTACCCCCGCTCGTCCCCCTGTTCGCCGCTCGTGGCGTGGATGGTCCGGGTGGGGAACGCGAATTGCACCTGTTCGGCGGCGAAGGTGCGCAGCACGGCCAGGTTCACGTGCTCCATCGTGTCCATGTAATCCTGGTAGACGGCGCTCTTCACAAAGTAGGCCAGTTCCAGCTCCAGCCAGGAATCAGCAAATCGCGCGAAGTGCGCGCGATCAAAACGCGCCAGTGCCTGGGATTCCACGCAACGCCGTAACATGGCGGGGGCGGCCGCCACCCGGTCGGGCGGCGTGTCGTAGGTGATCCCGAACGTCTGCAGGACGCGCCGCTCCTGCATGCGCTTGAGGTTGCGTACGCGGCTCTTCAGCAGGTCGGCATTGGAAATGATGACCTGCTCGCCGGAGATGGCGCGGACGCGCGTGGTCTTGAGCCCAATGTGCTCCACCGTGCCCGTGAAGGTATCCACGGAGATGGTGTCACCGACCTCGAACGGGCGGTCGAGGACAATCGAGAGCGCAGCAAACAGGTCGCCGAGGATGTTCTGGACCGCGAGGGCGATGGCAATGCCACCGATGCCCAGTCCGGTGAGCAATGCGGAAATGTCGTAGTCCAGGACATTGCGCAATGCCAGGACGAAGATCACCGACCAGAGCAGTCCCTTGGCGGCGGCGCCAATGGCCTTGATGGTGGATTCGCCGAGCGGGTCCTCCTGTCGTCGCGCGGCCCAGGCGCGGAGCCAGTGGGTGACCAGGGTGTTGCCCCACACCGCGATCTGCAGCAAGATGGCGATCGCGGCCACCTGACGGATCCCGTCGCGAACGGACGGGGGCAGGGTGAGGAACGCGCTCCCGGTTCGCACCGCGAGGGTCGTGATGAAGTACCAGCGCGTCCGCCCCAGCAACTCCGCCGCGATGTCGTCGATTTCGGTGGAGGTGGTCCGGGCGATCGCCTCCAGCTTGCGACCGAGGACCAGCCGAAGGGTCAGCAGGGTGAGGAAGACCCCACCCGCCACGGCGCCAGCGATCGACCAGGTACGGAGCGTGTTGTCGAGGAAGGTGGTCATGCGAAACACTCGGGGAAGTCGCTCAAGGTAATTCCGGCGCCGACGGTCATATTCCGGCGCGGTAGGTCGCCCGACCGCCCATGACGGTCAGCACGGGTTTGGCGCGCAGCAGCGCCCGGGGGTCCGGTCCGAGGATGTCCTCGGAGAGCACGACGAAGTCCGCGAGCATCCCGGGGCGCAGCACGCCGATCTCGCCCTCGCGAAAGGCGGCGAAAGCTGCATCTGCCGTGTAGTGTCGAAGGGCCGCCTCCACGGTGATGCGGTGCTGTGGGTGCCACCCGCCGGTCGGCGTGCCGTCCGGCATCTGGCGGGTCACCGCGATCCAGATCCCCAACAGGGGATCCATCGGGAAGACCGGATAATCGCTGCCGAAGGCCTGGCGGGCGCCGGCGTCATCGAGGGCCTTGAACGGCATGGCTCGCGCGCTGCGCTCGGGGCCGAGCATCGGCACATAGTTCTCGAGGGTCGTCTTGTCCGGGCCGGCGAAGATCGCCTGGGTGCTGGCGATCACCCCGAGCGAGGCAAAGCGTGGAATGTCGGCGGGGTCCGGGACCTCGAGGTGTTCGATCCGCGGGCGTCGGTCCCGAGGACCGCGCGTCCGGGCGAGGTGCTCGTACCCGTCGAGTGCCATGCGGATCGCCCGGTCCCCGATGGCATGCAACTCCACTTGCAGCCCGGCGCTGTCGTAGCGCGCCAGTGCGGTGGCGAGTTCGGCGTCGGACCACATGGGGATCCCCTCGCCGCCGCCGCGCGCATATGGGGCGAGCATCGCCGCCGTCGCGGCGTCGACCGTGCCGTCGAGCATTCCCTTGGCGATCCCGGCGCGGAGCAGGGGGCCGGACCACGAGGATGCCAAGGCGGTGTAGGCGCGCAGGGCGGAGTCGCTTGCGTCCTTGCTGAATGGCACCGCGACGCGGAAGCGGGCGAGCAGGGAGTCCTCGGAGACGGCGCGCTCGAACGCGGCCTGCTCGGCGCGGCCGATGCCACCGGCGAGTTGGAGCGCGGTCAGCCCAAACGAGGTGGCACTGTGCACCTGTTCTCTCAGCGCGGCATACACCTCGTCCGGCGTGGGGGCGGGGAGGCGGCGCCGCGCCAGTCCCATCGCGGATTCCTGCAGGAGTCCGGTAGGCGTGCCAGTGGGATCGCGAATGATCGCGCCCCCGTCCGGTTCAGGCGTTTCGCTTCCGACGCCCGCGAGGGTGAGCGCTTGCCGGTTCGCGAGCACCTGGTGTCCGTCGCGGTCAGTCAACAGGACGGGACGGTCCGGGAAGGCCGTGTCGAGGTACCGTCGGTGGGCGGTGCGTTGGGGGAACATGTCCGGGGTCCAGCCCCGTCCGGTCACCCAGGTACTCTCGGGGAGCGTGGCGGCGAACTCGCGCAGGCGCTGCAGGATCTCGGTGGTGTCGCGGGCACCAACCAGATCGGCGTTGCGTCGCGTGGGGAGGTGCCAGTGTGCATCGTGAAAGCCGGGGATGACACGTTTCCCGCCGAGGTCCTCGATGGTGGTCGACGGCCCGGCCAGGGCACGAATGGCCGTGTCATCACCGACCGCGACCACGCGGTCGCCTCGGATGGCGATTGCGGTGGCGGACGGGTTGAGGGAATCGCCGGTCCAGATGCGAGCGTTGTGGAGGATGTGGTCCGGGGGCGCCTCATCGCGGGCGCAGGCCAGGAGGGTCGCCGTGAGGGCGATGAGGAGACGCGTCCGGTCGAGGATGGCCATGACGGGAGAAATGGGTGGAGGCCGGATGCCGCGCAAGCGCGTCTCCCATTCAGGGGGAAGACCTCGGTGCGGCCGCGCGGTTGAAAGGCCTGGGTCGTCGGCGCGCTCAACTCGCCTTTCGCGTGCCGCGGCCTATCTTGTTCGGCTTGCGGCCGGCTCGGGACCATCGACCGGGCCGTCGCCGTTGTCAGGTGTGCCGGGCCTGTTGGCCTGGGCCGTCGTCCTCCACCGTCCTGTCTCATGTCGCGCCACGCCTACGTTCTGCTTTTCGCGGCCGCCCCGCTCGCCGCACAGGTCACGCCGGTCAACGAGGCCCCCAACCCGTATCAGACGGTGGAGGGGTGGGCCAGGATGCCAGCGGGGCGGACCTGGGGGTCCACCTCCGCCGTGGACATCGACAAGGACGGCAAGAGCATCTGGGTCTTCGAACGTTGCGGGCAGAACTCGTGCGCCGAATCCGACCTCGATCCCATCCTCAAGTTCGACCGTGATGGCAAGCTGGTCCGGTCGTTCGGGAAAGGGATGTTCATCTTCCCGCATGGCATCGATGTCGACGATGACGGCAACGTGTGGGTGGTCGACTGCGCCTGTCTCGGTCGCGCGCGTCCCGACTCACTCCCCCCGAAGGGCCACCAGGTCTTCAAGTTCTCGCCTGACGGCCGGTTGCTGATGACGTTAGGCAGGGCCGGTGGCAGTCGTGAGGCCGGGCACTTGTTCCAGCCCAATGACGTCTTGGTGACCAGGGACTATATCTATGTTGCCGAAGGGCACAGTTCGGCGGCGGATGCCCACGCACGCATCTCGAAGTTTGACAAGAACGGGAGATTCGTGAAGGCGTTCGGGACCAAGGGGGCGGGGAAGGGGCAATACGACCAGCCCCACGCCCTGGCGCTGGACTCCCGGGGGCGGCTCGTCATCGCCGACCGGTCGAACAACCGCATCATCCTCGCGGACCAGGATGGGAACTGGCAGGAGGAGTTGTACCAGTTCTCACGGGTGAGTGGGATCTGGGTGGACGCCAACGACATGATGTACGCGACGGACTCCGAGTCGAAGTCGGTCGCGCGGACGCGCCAGGACTGGGAGCGCGGGATCCGGATCGGGAGCCTGCGGGACGGGAAGGTGCTCTACTTCATTCCAGACCCCGACAAGAGCCCGCCGAGCACGAGTGCCGCGGAGGGGATCGCCGTGGACAAGGACGGGGTGGTTTACGGCGCTGAGGTCGGCCCGAAGCGGCTCCAGCGGTACGTGAAGAAGTAGGCGCCATCGAGGGCGACGCCCATGGCCCCCAGCCCGCCGCAACGCGGGTAGGGGGCCGTTTCCTTGCCCTCCCCGGTCCCCGGTCTCAACTTCTCGGCGCCGGGACGCGTATCCGCTGCGATACTCGTCCCACCACCCGTACCACCGAGGCGCCATGAAAGTCCTTCGTCTCCTCCCCGGGCTGCTGGTCGCGTCGTCTGCGGCTGTCGCCCAGAACGCCGTCAACCGCCCACCGTCCGTCGACGAGGTCATCAAGAGCGAGGCGTTCGTCGCCCCGCCGGACCGGATCATGGACGCGATCCTCGCGCCACGGCACCTCAACGTCACCCCCGGGAACTACAGTCCGGACCGGAAGTGGTTCATCCACCAGGTCGGCGACGGCCCGGTGACGATGGACGTCTTCTCGAAGCCCTTCCATGAACTGGGCGGGTTGTTCGTCGATTTTCGGGCGAATCGCAACCGCACCCTGACCATCCGGACCGACGTCGCCCTGGAGCTTCGCTCCGCGACGTCGAATGCGAAGGTCACCGTCGCCCTTCCGCAGGGGGTGCGCATTTCGAATGCGAGCTGGAGCCCCGACGGAAAGCTGGTTGCGTTTTACGGCCACACGCCTGACGCGACGCACATCTATGTGAGTGACCTTGCGGGCAAGGTGCGGCAAGTGACCACCAAGCCTGTGCTCGCGACGCTCGTGACGCAGTTCGATTGGACCGCAGGCGGAGGGCAGGTGGCGACCGTGCTCATTCCCGATGCACGTGCGCCGCAGCCGCAGCCTCCCGTTGTGCCCATGGGTCCGCGCGTCAAGCTGGCCGAGGAAAACGACAAGAACAATTTGCGCACATACCAGAGCCTGATGGCGACGCCGCATGACCAGGCGTTGCTGGAGTGGCACGCGACCGGTCAGGTCGCCCTGGTCGACGTGAACACCCGCGCGGTGAAGAAGGTCGGCGCACCGCTGATGGTGCGCGACCTCGATCCGTCACCGGACGGGAAGTATCTGCGCGTGACGCGGATGAACAAGCCGTTCTCGTACATGGTGCCCGTGCAGAACTTTGGCTCGACCCAGGAGATCTGGGATGCGGAGGGCAAGGTCCTCGCGAAGATCGAGGATGTTCCGCTGAACCTCGGCGTAGACACTGCGCGTGCCGTGGCGGCCCCCGGCGCTGGTGGCGAAGGACCGAGCACCGTGGGCAAACGCGAATTGACGTGGCGTCCCGACAATCAGGGCCTCACGTACCTAGAGCAGGAAGCCCCTGCCCGCCGGGATACGTCGGCGGCTGCCGCCGGCGATTCCACCCGGGCATCGCGCAAGGATCGCGTGATGCAGTGGATGCCGCCGTTTGGCGCGACGGACACCAAGGTCCTGTATGAGAGCAACACCCGCATCGCGACCCATCGGTATTCGCCAGACCTTGCGGTGTTGTTCCTCAGCGAGCGACAGGGGCAGAACACCCATGAGTACGCGGTGGCCCTCGCCGAACCCTCAAAGCGCTACACCATCGCGCGATTCCGTGGTGACGATGTCTACGGCAATCCCGGGTCGCTCGTGATGGCACGCGGCACGCTGGGCGGTGGCGGTGGATTTGGCGGCGGTGGCTTTGGTGGCGGCGCCGCGGCGGGTGCGGACAAGCGGGTTCACCTCTCGGCGGACGGCTCGTCTGTCTACCTGAGTGGGACCCTGTACGACCGCAAGCCGGAAGAGAACGGACCGAAGACGTTCATCGACAAGGTCAACTGGCGGACCGGCCAGAAGTCTCGCGTCTACCTGAGCGAGAACAACAACGTGTTCGAGCGCGCGGTGGCCTTCCAGGACATCGATGCGCGGCAGCTGGTGGTGACCCGTGAATCCGAGACGACGATCGCCCAGGCCTTCTACCGGAACGGGGACCAACTGGTCCAGCTCACCGAGAACAAGGACTACACACCCGACGTCACCGCCGCCCGCAAGGAGCAGTTCACGATCGAGCGGCCGGACGGCTTCAAGTTCAAGGTGAATGTCACCTTGCCCACCGACTATCGCCCCGGCACGAAGGTCCCGGGGATGTTCTGGTTCTACCCGCGCGAGTTTGCCGGCCAGGAGGAGTACGACCGTGGCGCGCGGACCTTCAACAAGAACGCGTTCCCGAACTTCAACCCCCGATCCATGCAGTTCCTGGTCCGCGCCGGGTATGCGGTCGTGGAGCCGGATGCTCCGATCGTGGGGAACGCCGGCCAGTGGAACAACAACTATGAGAATGACCTGCGAAACAACCTGGCCGCGGTGATCGACTCGATCGACCAGCGCGGACTTGTTGACCGCAATCGCATCGGGATCGGTGGGCATTCATATGGTGCGTTCTCGACCGTGAATGCCATGGCGCATACCCCCTTCTTCAAGGCGGGCATCGCCGGCGACGGCAACTACAACCGCACGCTGACCCCGCTCAGCTTCCAGAGCGAACGTCGCAGCCTGTGGGACGCGCGGGATTCCTACCTCTCCATGTCCCCGATGCTCTACGCGAACAACCTGACTGGCGCCCTGCTGATGTACCACGGCATGGGTGATCAGAACGTCGGGACGGAGCTGTCGAATTCGCCGCGCCTTTTCCACGCCCTCAACGGGTTGGGCAAGACGACGTCGATGTACCTCTATCCGTTCGAGGATCACGGGCCGGCCACCAAGGAGACCCTCCTCGATCTGTGGGCGCGCTGGTCGGCGTGGCTCGACAAGTACGTGAAGGACGGGAAGAAGACGAAGACGGTGTCCTGATAGCCCTCTCGGTTGGTGCAAGGCCCCGGCGCTCTCTGCGCCGGGGCCTTGTCGCATCAGGAAGGCCGTGGGCGCCTCGAAGTGCAAGAGACACGGCACGATGCAAGAGTCGGCTGCTTCGTGCGCGGTGCGATCGATCATCGGGCGCGACGACCGCATGAGACGAATGGTCTGACTCGGGCTCGTTTGGCGTGGGCAAGTTGACCGGAAGGGGCGAACTCCTCCCGACTTCGGTGGGAGAGCGTTGCCGGTCGTGTCGCGACCCACGCCGGCGATGTGACGTGGCCCACACCCTGCCTTGTAGGTGACCAGAATCACCAACCTGTCACCGATACCAACTCATGCGCATCCTCAAGCACCTCCCCAAGCTCGCGACCCTCGGCGCCCTGCTCGTCCTGACCGCGTGCTCTAGCGACATGGCCTCAGCGCCTGCCCAGAGCGACGACGTTGCCATGCCGGCGCTGCCGAACGTTGCGGCTCAGCAGGCGATCGTCGCCGAGCAGGTTGAGGCTCCGACGGTCGGCCCCCACGGCACGATGGCCTCGGTGGCGTATCCCTCCAACGCGGTGACGTACCAGTTCACGTACAACCCGACCACGGATGCGACCTACGTCATGGGTCTGCAGATGGTCGCGTTCCCGCGGTACACGATCTGCGACCCGGCGGTGAGCGGATACGGGCCAAACACCTGGCTCAATAGCTGCCCCAAGCTGACCTCGCCGATCACGATCACCGCGACCGTCTGGACGGATGCGCAGGGCCGGCCGCAGATCGACTTCGCCAATTCGATCCGCTTCTACAAGAACTTCAACAACCAGCTTCCCGCGATCTACCTCCGCGACTCGAACGCGGCAATGAGCAGCTGGGGCCGCGTGGACTACTGCTCGGGCAGCGGGTGCGTGAACGAGGCCGCGTCGGACGCGGTCCTGGCGACGCAGCGTGATCCGATCACCGGGTACCTCTTCCGCATCATCCGTCACTTCTCCGGCTACAACGTCTGGGCGTAAGCCCGCCACCAACACACGGCCCGGAGAATGACCATGCGACACAACTTTCTCACGACCGTCCGGCGAGTGGCAGTGCTTGCCGGGCTGGCCCTCTCGGCGGCGTGCGGCACGGACACCACCGCACCGATCATGGCCCCGACCGAGGCCAATGCGGTCCTCGGGACGCTGACGGCAACGACGAAGGCGGCGACCGAGGCGACGGTACGGACGGCGGGACGGCTGAATCCGCTGCGCAGGTCGATCACGGTGGCCGCGACGATTGGGGTGAACGGCGGGGTGCTTCGAATCCCTGAGACCGGGTTTGAGTTGCAAGTTCCTGCCGGTGCGGTCGACAAGGACGTTCGCTTTTCGGTGACCGCGATCCCCGGGTCCGCAGTCGCTTACGAGTTCGCACCGCACGGCATCACCTTCAAGACACCAGTCAAGTTCCGCCAGAGTGTGCTCACGACGAGCATCGGATGGGGTCAGACCGTACGCGGCGGGTACTTCACCGACGCCGGCAAGATCGACGCGAAGGCGCGCAAGGCGACCGTAGCGGAGCAGATGCCAGCCCGGATCGACGGCACGTGGGTGGTCTTCGACATCTGGCACTTCTCGGGGTACCTGGTGAGCTGCGCCTGATCGAGATAGCAGGACGTGGGACGAGGGGGTGCCGGTGACGGCGCCCCCTCGGTGCGTTGACGAAGGCGCACATCAGACGTGGGGCATCCTCTACGAATTCGTCAGGGTCAGCACCCATCGACGAGTGCTACCTCGCCCTCTGACCCTCGACCAGGCGTGGCGGTGGACGCGAGCCCTGCTGGAATCGCGCAACCTGCAGGTCCTGACCGAAACGGAGCGCCATCATTCGGTGGTGGTGGAGCTGGCCAGTCGGCACCCGGGCCTCTCTGGCAACACGGTCCATGACCTGCACATCGCGGCACTCATGCTCGAGCATGGTGTGACAGAGATCCGGACCGCCGACACTGACTTCCACCAGTTCAAGTTCCTTCGGGTCGTCAACCCGCTGGTCTAGCCGGTCCCTCGGGGGCGTTCCCCGGCCCCGGCCCGTTCCGGGAAGGCGCTCCGCCCGCTAACGTCAACGGGTTCCGCGCCCCTGCGCGTTCTCTACAGGCCTCCCACGGAGCGGTGTCCCATGAAAGTCTCCTTCCGCGTCAACGGCAACCCGACGACAGTGGATGTCGCCGAGGACATGCCCCTCCTCTGGATCCTGCGTGATGTCCTTGACCTCAAGGGCGCCAAGTACGGGTGCGGGATAGGCCAGTGCGGCGCCTGTACGGTGCACGTGAAGGGGGTCGCGACGAAGTCGTGCCAACTTCCGGCGTCACGGCTCTCAGGCGCCGATGTCGTGACCATCGAGGGGCTCACCCCTGATGGCGGGCATGCGCTGCAGAAGGCCTGGGAAGAACATGACGTTCCGCAGTGCGGCTATTGCCAGGCGGGCCAGATCATGGCGGCGGCGGCGCTGCTGTCTCGAAAGCCCAAGCCGACGGACGCTGACATCGACACCGCGATGAACGGGAATCTCTGCCGCTGCGGGACCTACCTGCGGATCAAGGCGGCGATCAAGAGTGCAGCCAGCGGTACCGCCGCCGACGCCCCGGCCGGTCGCTCCGGCGCCGACGCCGCCCACGCCTAAGGAGAGACCACGACCATGACCACGACCTTCCGTGCCGACCGTCGCGACTTTCTCCGCGTGTCTGCCATTGCCGGCGGCGGCCTGCTGCTGGGTACCTACATCGAGAGTGTTGGCGCGCTTGAGGCGTTTGCCGCACCGTCGGGAACGCCCCTCGCCGAAACCGCGCTGAGTGCGTTCATCCGCATGACCCCCGACGGGATCGTGACGATCGTCGCGAAGAATCCCGAGATCGGCCAAGGGGTGAAGAACATGCTCCCGATGCTGATTGCCGATGAGCTGGATGTGGAGTGGAAGCACGTCCGGATCGAGCAGGCCGACCTGGATACCACGAAGTTCCAGGGGCAGAGCGCGGGCGGCTCCACGGCGACACCGACCAACTGGATCCCGATGCGGCGCGTGGGTGCCGCGGGGCGCGCGATGTTCATCGCGGCGGCGGCGCAGACGTGGAATGTTCCGGCGGGTGAACTCACGACGGCGGCCGGGCGCGTGCATCACCGCGCGAGCAACCGCTCCGTGGCGTACGGCGAGCTCCTGGCCACGGCGGCGACGATGACGCCGCCCGCTCTGGACGCGGTACCACTCAAGGACCCGAAGGACTTCACGATCATCGGGAAGAGCACGAAGGGGGTCGACATCCCCAAGATCGTAACTGGCAAGCCGCTGTTTGGTATCGACGTGAAGGTGCCGGGCATGTTGCACGCGGTCTACCAGAAGTGCCCCGTGTTCGGTGGCAAGGTGGCCAGCGCGAACCTGGACGAGATCAAGGCGATCCCCGGGGTGAAACATGCCTTTGTCATCGAGGGGACGAACAACCTGGCGGGCCTCGTGGGGGGCGTCGCCATCGTGGCCGACGGCTGGTGGACGGCCCAGAGCGCCCGCAAGCAGCTCAAGGTCACGTGGAACGAAGGGACCACGGCCGCGCAGAGCAGCGTCGCGTACCAGGCGCAGGCCGAGGCGTTCAGCAAGGGGACGCCGCAGAAGAGCTGGCGCAAGGATGGGGACCCCGATGCGGCGCTGGCGGCGGCCGGGGTCAAGGTCGTGAAGGCGGGGTACTTCTATCCGTTCATTTCGCATGCGCCCCTCGAGCCGCAAAACACCACGGCACACTGGAACAACGGTAAGCTGGAGATCTGGTCGCCGAGCCAGACGCCGGCCGGCGGACGTGGCCTGATCGCGCGCACGCTCAACATCCCGGAGACGGACATCACCATCCACCTGACACGGATGGGTGGTGGGTTCGGCCGCCGCTTGTACAACGAGCCGATGGTCGAGGCGGCGGCGATCGCGAAGGAAGTTGGGGTGCCGGTGAAGTTGCTCTGGACGCGCGAAGACGACATGCGGTATGACCAGTACCGCGCGGCCGGGTGGCATTACTTCACCGCGGGTGTGGACGCCAGCGGCAAGCTCGTCGCCTGGAAGAACCACTTCGTCGGGTTTGGTGACGGCGAGCGGTTTGCGCCCAGCGCGGGGATCGGTGCCACCGAGTGGCCGGCTCGGTTTGTCGGCAACTATGCGTTGGACAGCTCCATGATCCCCACCGGTGTGCCAACGGGCGCCCTGCGCGCGCCGGGATCCAACGGCATCGCCTTCGCCACGCAGTGTTTCCTCGATGAATGTGCGGAGGCCGCGGGGAAGGACCCGCTCCAGTTCCGGATGGACCTGCTCGCCTCCCAGGCCGTTCCCGACCCGGCACCGGCGCAGGGTCAGCAGGCGCCCACCATGCTCGATGGTGCGCGGGTGCGTGGCGTGCTGGACGCGGTGCGTGAAGCCTCCGGATGGGCCCGGCGTTCCTCACTGCCCAAAGGCACGGGGATGGGGGTCGCGTTCCACTACTCGCATCGCGGCTACTTCGCCGAGGTGGTGCAGGCGACGGTCCGAAAGGACGGCGAGGTGAAGGTCGACAAGGTGTGGGTCGCCGGGGATATCGGCTCCACGATCATCAACCCATCCAACGCGGAAAACCAGGCGCAGGGCTGCGTGATCGACGGACTCTCCGAAGCGTTTGGCCAGGAGATCACGATCCAGAACGGCCGGACCGTGCAGTCGAACTACAACAATCATCCCATGCTGCGCATGAGCGAGGCGCCGCCGGTCGAGGTCACCTGGGTGAGGTCGAACAATGCGCCGACCGGACTCGGCGAGCCCGCGCTACCGCCCGTCGTGCCCGCGCTCGTCAGCGCCATCCATGCCGCGACGGGCAAGCGGGTACGCACCCTGCCGCTTTCGAAGCACGATTTGAGCTGGAAGTAGGACCAGAGACCGCAGACGGTAGCCAGCAGACGGCAGATGCCTCGGCGAATGTGCCGGGGCATTTTGCTGCGGATCGCTCGAGCGCGTCGGCGAAAGCCTTCGACGTCGGGGCCACCGGGTCCTGAACTCGCTCGTCATCACCTCCACGTGAACGCACCATGGCCACGCTCCTTGGAAAAACGGCACTCGTCACCGGAGCGGGTCGCGGGATCGGCCAGGCGATAGCGCGCAAGCTGGCGTCCGAGGGCGCCAATGTTGTGGTCAATGACCTGGACGAGGCACCAACGCGCGAGACGGTGGCCCTCGTGGAATCGCTCGGCGTTCGCGGGATTGCCGTGACGGGCAGCGTGGCGGCCCCGGACTTCCCGGAGCGCTTCATCGGCGCCGCGGTCGACACCTTCGGCGGGATCGACATCATTGTGAACAACGCCGGCTTCACGTGGGACAACGTCATCCAGAAGATGTCCGACGAGCAGTGGGATGCGATCCTCGACGTGCACCTCAAGGCACCCTTCCGGATCCTCCGGGCAGCGAGCGCGTTCATTCGCGCCGCGGCCAAGCGTGAGGCGGCTGCGGGGGCGCCGGTGTGTCGCAAGGTCGTCAACATTTCGTCCGTGTCGGGGACCGCCGGCAACCCTGGTCAGGCCAACTACTCCGCGGCCAAGGCGGGCATCATCGGACTGACCCGTGCGCTCGCGAAAGAGTGGGGGCGCTACCAGGTGACGGTGAATGCCGTGGCCTTCGGGGTGATTGGGACGCGCCTTACCACGGCTCCGGCGCATGGAGGGGCGACGATCTCCATCGAGGGCCGCGAGATTCCCGTGGGCTTGAATGCCAGCGCCTTCGAGGCGCTCGAGCGAATCATTCCGCTGGGTCGGGCTGGCACCGTGGAGGAAGCGGCGGGCGCGGTGTACCTCTACTGTCTGCCGGAGTCCAACTACATCACGGGCGAGGTTGTCATCTGCGGAGGGGGCTACACGATGTAGCGAAGCGGCGCGCTCGGGGTGGTCATGGGCTTCCGGGCGCATGCTGTGTCCAGCTGTTACAGTTCACTAGGTGCTCGGCCCTCTTCGCGACAGGAAGGCGCTGAACGTCGCGCGTGCGGCCTCGCCCTCGAGGAGCCGCCCGAACTCCCGGAGTTCGAGTTCCATGTGATCCCGGAGCGCGCCCTCCGACGGACGGCGTAACAGCGCCTTGGTGGTGAACAGGGCATCTCGTGGTTGGGCCGCGAGGCGCGCCGCCAGGGTGCGGCCGCGGTCGATCAGTGCCGCCTCAGGAACCACCTCGTTCACGATTCCCAGATCGACGGCCTGCTTCGCGTCGACGGGGTCGCCCAGGAGAAGGAGCGCAGCCGCGCGACGTTGTCCCGCGAGCGCCGGGAGGAGCAGGGACGACCCAGCCTCCGGGCACAGTCCCAGGGAAACGAACGGAAACTGGAAACGCGCCCCCTCCGCGGCGACGACGAGATCGCAGTGGAGGAGCATGGTGGCTCCGACGCCGATCGCGGGGCCCCCGACGGCGGCAACGATCGGCGTGTGCGTCGACGCGATCGTCCTGACGAATCGTTGCCCCTCCCCGCGGGCGCGCGTCGCCGGATCCAGGAAGTCCGCAACGTCGTTGCCCGAGGAGAAGAGGTCGGCCTGGCCGTGCAGGTAGACCGCATGCACCGCGTCGTCGGCATCGGCAGACCGCAGGGCGTCACTCAGTGCGGCGTACATGTCGGAAGTGATCGCGTTCTTCTTGTCCCGCCGCTGGATCTCGATCTCGAGGACGCGTTCTGCGGTGGACGTGACGATGTGGTTCATTGTCGAGGCGGGGGCGAGCAGTCCGTGCTGAAACATGCGTCGGCGAGCGTGGGGACGTCAGGCACACGGGAGGAGATTGACGGTTCTTCGCGCGGGATGGAGCAGCTGCCGATGCCACAGTCGTAGGAGCGCATCCGGCCTGGGCGCTCAAACCCGGGGCGCGAACGGGGTGTCTGACCGGAGTCTCATCGCCCCTCCTCGATGCGCGACCTTCGCTACGCCTTCCGTACGTTGCTCAAGACCCCGTTTGTCACCGGGGTGGCCATCCTGTCTCTTGCCCTGGGGATCGGGGCGAACGCTGCGATCTACTCGTTGTACGATCAGATCCTGCTCCGCCCGCTCCCCGTGCGGGCGCCCGACGAACTGGTCAACCTCTCGATGCCCGGGCCGATCCAGGGGTCGGACTCGTGCAACCAGTCGGGGGGGTGCGACGTGATCTTCAGCTATCCGATGTTCCGCGACATCGAGGCGCAGCAGGACGTGCTCAGTGGCGTGGCCGGGCACCGGATCTTTGGCGTGAGCGTCACGATTGGCGACGTGCCACTGACCGGGGAGGGGATCTACGTCACGGGGAGCTACTTCTCCACGTTGGGGCTGCAGGCTACGAAGGGGCGGTTGCTCACGCCGGCCGACAACGAACCCGGGGCGGACAACATGGTCGCGGTCATCTCGCATGGGTTCTGGACCGATCGGCTCGGGGCCCGCGAGAACGTGCTGGGCGAAGCGCTGCAGGTGAATGGTCGCACGTACACCGTCGTTGGGGTAGCCCCGGCAGGATTCACTGGCACGACGCTCGGGGCCAACGGCCTGCTCTACGTCCCGATGCAGTCACGGGTCTACCTCGGTGGGTACGATGGCCTCGCGAATCGACGCGACTATTGGGTGTATGTCTTTGGCCGCCTCAAGCCGGGAATGACGCCGACGGCGGCGAAGGCCGGGCTCGACCAGGTGATTGCGCCCATCCTCGCCGAGGTGGAGGCGCCTCTGCAGCAGGAGATGAGCGACGCCACGATGGCGCGGTTCAAGGCCAAGCGCATGGTCGTCGAGCCGGGGTATCGCGGCCAGAGCTCGACGCATGGGGAGGCGCAGACGCCGTTGACCTTGCTGCTGGGAATCACCGGGGTGGTGCTGGTCATCGCCTGTGCGAACATCGCCAACCTGCTCCTCGCTCGTGGAGCCAACCGGGCGACCGAGATGGGGGTCCGGTTGGCGTTAGGCGCCGGCCGTCGCCAGCTGGTGCGTCAGCTGCTCGTGGAGGCGCTGCTGTTGGCCGTCCTGGGTGGTATCGTGTCGCTCGTCCTGGCGGCATGGACGCTCAAGGGCATTGGGGCGATCCTGCCCCCGGAAGCGCAGTCCACGATCCGCCTGCGGATCGAGTGGCCCGTGCTCGCGTTCACGGGGGTCCTCGCCCTGGTGACCGGCTTCCTGTTCGGGTTGTTCCCGGCGCTCAATTCCACGCGCGCGGACCTGATCTCCACCATCCGCGCCGGGGCGGGCCAGATCGCCGGCGGGAGCGTGGCCGCGAGATTCCGCAACAGCCTCGTCGTGATGCAGATCGCGCTCTCCATGGCGCTGCTCACCTCGGCCGGGCTGTTTCTCAAGAGCCTGTCGAATGTCAGTCGCGTCGCGCTTGGCGTTCAGGTGGACAACATGGCGACCTTTGCCGTGTCTCCGTTGCGCGTGGGGTACGATACCCTCCGCGCGAAGGTGCTGTATGCCCGCATGGAGGACGAGTTGGCCGCGCAGCCCGGGGTGACGGCCGTCACCAGCTCCATGGTGCCGTTGCTCTCCGGCGACAGCTGGGGGAACAACGTCCGGGTGCAGGGTTTCGAGTGCCTCCCGGACGTGGATTGCAACTCGCGTTGGAACGCGATTGGGGCCGACTACTTCGCCAAGATGGGGGTAACCCCCAAGGCCGGGCGCGATGTCCTGGCCACCGATGTGGATGGCGGTCCGCGGGTCGCCGTGGTGAACCAGGCCTTCGTCGACAAGTTCAACCTTGGGCCCGACGCGGTGGGGAAGTTCATGGCGGACGGGCGAGGCGATTCGCTCACGATCCAGATCGTCGGGGTTGTCCCGAACGTGAAGTACAACGACGTGAAGCGAGCGCCGGAAGCGGTGTTCTATCGACCATGGACGCAGTCCGGGATCGTGAGTCGCATGTACTTCTACGTCCGGACGAACCTGCCGCCGGAACAACTGGTCGGCACCATGCCCAAGGTGATGGCGTCGATCGACCCGATCCTGCCGGTGGAAGACCTCAAGACCATGCCGCAACAGGTGCGCGAGAACGTCTTCCTTGATCGGATGATCTCGACCCTCTCCGCGGCGTTTGCCTTGCTGGCGACGTTGCTCGCGTCCGTGGGCCTCTACGGGGTCCTCGCGTATTCGGTCTCGCAGCGCACCCGGGAGATTGGCGTGCGGATGGCGTTAGGTGCGGACCGACGGCAGGTGCAGGGGCTTGTCTTGCGCCAGGTCGGGGTCATGACGGCGATCGGGGCCGTACTCGGCCTGGCGGGCGCCCTGGCCCTGGGTCGTGGTGCGCGCGCGTTGCTATTCGGGCTGGAGGGCCACGACCCCTGGGTGTTCGCGGGCTCGTTAGCCGTGCTCACGATGGTGGCCTTCGCGGCCGGATGGAGCCCGGCGCGTCGGGCAAGCCGGACCGAGCCGATGCGGGCGCTGCGTTACGATTGATTGGGCCGACTTGGCGGAAGGGCTCCCCAGCCACCGCGTTGGCCCCTCCATCATTGGTCACGGCACCATGGGCCGTTGGCCATCGCATCGGCGGCCGCGATCGGTCGCAGCGCCGGCAAGGGAGGGGAAACGCGGTGGTTGCCGCATCCTGCCGCCTGCGTCACGTGAACCGGCCCGGCAGGAGCTGCCGCCCCGATCGCGCAACGTGTTGGCACACAACGACTACCGAAAAACGGTCCGGGTGGCGCGCGAGGTGCACGCGAAGTGGTCGATGGTTTCCCCGACCCGGTGGGTTCCCCAATGCGCGTGCGGTTTCTCGTTCCTGTGCTCGTCTCTCTTGCCGCCTGTGCGGATGCCCCGACCAGCGTCCGCCCGGATGGTGACGGCGACCGCATCGTCGTGACCAATGACGAGGCGTTGCTGTCGGAGCGCGTCCAGTCGACCGGTGGCGTGGACGTCCCGATCCTTGGCACCCCGGGCGCGGGTGTCCTCCTGCGCGCGACGGCCGACACCAATCCGAAGTTCACCTTGCATGCCCTGGTCCGTGCGCCGTCGGTGGCGGGTCGTTCGTTGCTCGCCACGCACGTCGCGTTGCGCGGGGAATACGCGTATGTGTCGTACATGACCCTCGGGGAGACCGCCCTCGGCGCCGTCGAGGTCTTTGATATCAGCGTCCCGACCAACCCGCGCCTGGTGTCGCAGGCGCTGTTAAGCAATACGGATGTCACCGCGTTGGCCGTGGATGGGAACCACGTGTATCTCGCGACGGCGTCGCACGACGGCAAGTTCGCGGAACCGGCGGTGTTGGAGCGCCTGCAACTGCAGGGCGGCAAGCTCACGAGCAAGTCCGAGCGCGCCGCCGTTCCATCGTTTGTGGCGACGGGGGTCGCCGTCACCGGTGGGCAGGTCTTTGTGACCTCGGGGTCTGGTGGCCCGGGGCTGGGAGGACTGACGGCCTTCTCGCGCAGCAACCTGTCCCGCGTGAAGAGCGACATCTTTGCTGACGCCCGTGCGGTGTCGAGTCCGCAAGGATCCTACCTGGCCGTGTCGCAGGGGAGTCCCGCACGCCTCCGCATCTACGACCCGAGTTCACTCGCCCTCACGGCCACGGTTCCCTTGAGCGGCGGGTTGCTGCCGGACTCGAAGTCGGCCGTGACCCTGGATGGCGACTGGGCGTTTGTCGCTGCCGGTGACGGCGGGGTGCAGGTCGTGGACATGTCGCGGGGGGCGTTAAGCGGCACGTTGCCGCGTCCGTCCGTCCCCCCGGGATTCCCGGCGGCCCACGAGCATGTCACCAACGCCGTCACCGTCATGCAGGACATCGTGCTGACCGCGGATGGTGCCGGCGGCGTGTCGGTGGCTGTCAGCGATCACAAGCGCCGACGGTCGGGGGAGCGCGTGGCCGTGCAGGCGTTAGGCAGACTCGGGCTCAACGGCTCGGCGAACTTTGTGGCGGCCGGCAACACCGCCCTGTTTGTGGCAACGGGGGCCGGCGGGCTCCAGATCCTGACGATCCGCTAGCGCCGCAACCAACGCCTGCCATGACACCACCACCACCAGGCCGCGACGCGCGCCAACTAGCGCGCGCCGCGCGTGACCAGCACCGGGGCGCTGGCTTGCGCGAGCACTTGGCGCGTGGTCGAGCCGAAGACGGCAAGGTCCAGCCCCTCCGTCCCCTGGGCGCCCATGACGATCAGGTCCGCCCCCTCGGCGTCCGCGTCTTCGAGGATACGCCGGTGGGGGCGCCCGACGGCGACGACCCCCTGCACGTCGACCCATGATGTGTCCACGTGTTCCAAGAGACCGGCGAGGCGAGTACTCGCCTGGTCCTTGAGGCTCTCGCGGAACCCGTCGAGGTCGAGGCGTCCCGCCGCGATCATCTCGCCCTCGGGGTACCACTCGATGGCGTGCAGCACCCGCAACGTGCCGTTTGCCTGGCGGGCCAGGTCGAGGGCGATGTCAAAGGCCTGACGCGCCGATGGCGAGAAGTCCACCGGGCAGAGCACCTTCCGAAAGAGTGCCTGTGGATCCGACGTGGCGTGCGGCGGGACCGTCAACACGGGGCAGGGCGCGTGCGCGAGGACGCGCTCGGTGACCGACCCATGCACGAGCCGGTCGAAGCCGCTTCGGCCATGTGTGCTCATGACGATGAGGTCGGCTCCCACCGCTTCCGCGTGTTCGACGATGCGCGGCGCCGCCTTGCCAGACAGCACGGTCACGTCAAAGGCGACGCCGGCCAGCGTTCCCGCGACGTGTTCGCGGACGACGGCGAGCGGATCCGCGTCTGCCGCGGCCAAGGCACGACTCGGTAGTGCCGCGGCTTCCGAGAGCGAGGGACGATGTTCCGGAGCCGCGTCCACCACGTGCAGCACCGAGAGACGCGCGCCGTACCAGCGGGCGATCTGGGCCGCGTGCGCGAGTGCGGCCTGGGACTGGTCGCTCAGGTCCGTCGGGCAAACCAGCATCGAGAAGGTGATCATGAGGCCTCCACGTCGAGGATTCCGGGGCGTGCTCGCGTGCCGCGGCACACGAAGGCTACGGACCGCGCGGGGCTCGCGCCGTCAGGGAGGGGACACTTCCGAGTTCAAGGAACACCCGACCGCGCGTTTGGCCCCCGGCGTCGGGCGACTACTTCCGGAGTGGTGGATTTGCAGGTGACTTTCCACGGGTGCAAGTGGCCCTCACCCGTGAGCCCGCGATGACCCGATTCTCCTGTACGCGCATGGCCTTCGTGGCGACACTGCTGTGCGCACTCCATCGGACGGCGGGTGCCCAATCGCCCGACGCGCGCACCGCGGTGATCGCGCTGGCCGATTCCGCACTTTCCGCCATCACCCGGGGTGATGTCGTGGCCCTGACCGACCTCATGGTGCCCGAAGCGGTGATGTTCCCGACCTCCACTCGGGACGGCGTGACCACGTACCGCGCCCGGACGCGCGAGTCCCAGCGTGGTGCGCCGATCCAGGGAGTGGTCGAGCGCGGCTTTCGTCCCGAGGCGATGGTCAATGGTGGGGTCGCCATGGTCTGGCTTCCCTACGATCTCTACCGCAACGGGGCCTGGTCCCATTGCGGGGTGGACGTCTTCACGTTCGTGAAGACCGACGGCAAGTGGCGTATTGCATCCATGGCGTGGAGCGCCGAACAGCCGCCGGTCTGCGAGAAACATCCGTCGGGTCCCCCGCCGACGCGCTAAGCCGCGGGTGATCCGGCCGAGGATGCCGCACGCTGGTCGTCACTTGGCTGGCGCGGAGAAGAAGCTTGCCGCGCGCCAGGTCGGTCGGGTCGCGCGATTCGCCACGCGTAGTCCGAGCTCCGCGTACAGCGCGTTGAACGTCGCCGCGGCGGCCATGTCCACGGGCTGCGTAACGTCGTCGCTCACCTTGTGATAGTGGTCGCGCACCCACCCCTGCCACGTCTTCTCCTCCGCCGTCCCCGGGGTGTACCCAACCTTGAAGGCGAGCGCGGGGATTCCCTGGCGAATAAAGCTGTACTGGTCGCTGCGCACAAACCGATTCTGCTCCGGTTCGGGATCCGGCATCACCGTCAGTCCGCGCGCCTTTACCACGGCGTCGATGTCGTCGGCGAGGTCCGACTCGTCGTAGCCATACACAAACAGACCGCGGAGCGGGATCAGCGGGAGGAACATGTCGGTGTTGAGGTTGGCTACGATCGTGCGCGCGCCGAGGGTGTGGCGGGCAGCAAAATATCGGGAGCCGAGCAGTCCCTTCTCTTCGGCGGTGACGGCGACAAAGGCCACCGTACGCTTGTTGCCACCGCGCGCAGCGAGGGCGCGGGCCGTCTCGATGAGTGTGGCCGCTCCCGACGCGTTGTCCATCGCCCCATTGAAGATGCTGTCGCCGGCCGCGTTCGGGGTCGTCGTTCCCACGTGATCGGAGTGCGCCGTGAAGACGACGACCTCATGGCGCAGCACGGGATCGGTCCCAGGGACGATTCCCACGACGTTCGGCGAGGTGAGGCTTCGCTTGATCGTGGGCAGCGTGGCGCGTAACGCGACCGTCAGTGACCCCTTGGGCAGCGACTCACCGCGCCTTGCGCGGGCAACGACCGAGTCGTAGGCGATGCCGCTACCGGCGAACAGGCGGGCGGCAAGCGCCGGGTTCACTGTCGCCCCGAGCCGCTGGCCGCGCGTATCGTCCAGCGTGGTGTCGGCGAGGGACATCGTCGAGCCCCCAAGTCCCCCGGCGCCACTCCAACTCCCCGGAGCGCCAATCGCGATGATCCCGACCGCCCCGGCCTGCTGCATCGCGGTCCAGCGCGAGCGGGTGCCGTGCGCTTGCATCGGCGCACTCAGCCCGGCGGGGACGCCGTTGTAGTGCAGCACGATCTTCCCGCGCAGGTCCAAGCCGGCGAGGTCATTCGCGCCGGGGAGGGAGAGTCCATACCCCGCGAAAATGATTGGCGCCTCCACGTCTCCGGTCGTGAGTCGTGCTGCGGGGCGCACGTCGGTGCCGGCCGCGAGCGCGGACCACTGTCCGTTCTCCTTGAGTGCGAACGTCACGCGCGCAGCGTCCATTCGGGTCTCGACGAACCCAACGCGCTGGAACCAGCCTTCACTGCCGCCCGCCTGCAGCCCGGCCCCCTGAATTGCTCGGCGATGTATCGTGATGCGGTCTCGTGCCCTGGCGTGCCCGTATTGCGGCCCTTGAGCGAGTCGTGGGCGAGCACCTGGACGTGCCGCCACCACGCCTCAGCGGGCGACTGTGCCGCGAGGGTGATGGGCAGGGCGATCGCGGCCGCCAGGCCGGCGAGGGGAGAGCAGGCACGTGCGACGTTCATCCGGTGCTCCATCGGTTGGTGAGGGTGCGCCAGGTCCGAGGGGCAGATGGCGGCGCACCGTTGAAAGTTTGGACCTCGTTTGGTGGCGCGGCAATCCGACCGGCTCCGGGGAGCCGTCAGGTACTGGCACGATCGCGAGGGGTCGTTCGTCCGTTCTGTGCGTGCGTCGCCGCCAGGCGCGCGTGGTTCCCATCGTGATATCGCATCAGGAAGTCCTCGCTCCACGGCGCGAAGGTCCCACCGCGCAAGTGTTGCCGGGCCTCCGCCATCAGGTTGACCAGGAAGTGCACGTTGTGCAGCGAGAGGAGTCGTAATCCCAACATTTCCTCTGCGGCAAACAAGTGGCGCAGGTAGGCGCGGTCGTGATGCTGGCACGTGGCACAGGTGCATCCCTCGACGAGGGGCGATCGATCGAGGCGGTGCGACGAACGCTTGATCTGTACCGAACCGTCGCGCGTGAACGCGGTCCCATGGCGTCCCATGCGGGTTGGCACGACGCAGTCAAACAGGTCGATCCCGCGCCGCACCCCTTCGACCAGATCATCGGGAAAGCCAACCCCCATCAGGTAGCGCGGGCGATCGCGCGGCAACACGGCATCGCACACCTCGATGGTGGCATACATGTCCGGCTTGGCTTCGCCGACCGACAGTCCGCCAATGGCGATACCACGCCAGTCTCCCGTGGCGAGGATCCCGGCGACCGAGGCCCGCCGCAGTTCGGGTGACAACCCACCCTGTACAATGGGAAATAGGGCCTGCGGCGGCGCGAGGCGTTCGTCGTCCGAGTGATACGTCGAAAGGTCCGGGGTGCCGATCGGGGTGGCGACCGTCCCGAGCGGGGAGCGACCATCGCGCGACATGGCGTCGAAGGCGATGCGACAGCGCTCGAGCCAGCGCAGGCTGCGCTCCATGGCTTCCCGCGAACGCTCCGCGGTCGACTTGCTCTCGATGAGCTCATCGAGCTGCATGATGATGTCGGCGCCGAGGTTGCGCTCGATCTCCATCACCCGCTCTGGCGTATAGTCGTGCACGACACCGTCGATCGGGCTCTTGAAGCGCACGCCGCGCTCGTCGACGCTCCGCGTCTTGGCCAGCGAGTAGACCTGGAATCCCCCGGAGTCCGTGAGCATCGGACCGGTCCAACGAGAGAAAGCGTGCAAGCCCCCGAGCGCCCGGATCACCGCGTCGCCGGGGCGGAGGAACAGGTGATACGCATTCCCCAGGACGATGCGCGCCCCCGTCGCCTCGACCTCGGCCATGGTCAGGCCACGCACCGTGGCGTTGGTGCCTACCGGCATGAACGCGGGGGTCTCCACGACGCCGTGTGGCGTGGAGAACCATCCATGTCGTGCGGCACCCGAATCGTGTGCGCTGCGAAAGCTGAAGTCGGTCACGGCGAGGATGAGGCGGGGCTGCCCGGCGCCGACCGCGCGACGCTGGTGTCCGCCGGGGGCGACGTGGCGGAGAGTCGTGCGACCAGGGTGCGCATCATCCAGGCGACCCCGACCACGATCAGTGCGAGCATGGCCGCTCGCATCGCGCTGATCGCCAGGGCCAGGTCCCACGCCGGCCATTCCCAGGCATACTCGCCGAGGCCAGCGCCACGCTCGGTCATCCAGTGCCAGGCAGAGTGTGCGACCAGGGCGGACAGGAGAATGGTTCCCATGCGTTCGCCCACGCGCCGAAGTAGCCAGGACAACACCGGGACAGCGAGGAGCACCACGAGCAACTGGCCCAACTCCACCCCGACATTGAACGCCAGCAACGATGTCAGGAGATGCGAGCCAGCGAACTGGAGCGATTCACGCAGGGCAAAGGAAAAGCCGAACCCGTGCACCAAGCCAAAGCCGAACGCCAACATCCACCGCTGCTGTTGGCGCACGCCGACGATGTTCTCGAACGCCATGAAGACAATCGACGCGGCGATCAGGGTCTCGATGAGCGGGGGAAACCAGAGGGCGTCGGGGACGATCCCGACGGCGGCGGCGATCAGCGTGACCGAATGAGCGGCGGTGAACGACGTCACGATCCCGACCAGCGGGCGGACTCGGCGCACGGGGATCACCAGGCAAAGCACAAACAGCAGGTGATCAACCCCATCCATGATGTGCGCGAACCCGAGCGCGACAAACCGTGAGGCGGCGTTCCACCATCCCGGATCGAGGTCGACGCGCCCCGGGTTTCCCACCCAGGTGAAGGCCCGCTCCGGTCCGCCCGGGGCCTGGAACCGCAGCAGGGTGGAGGTTTCGATGCCAAGGTGCGCGAGGTTGGGGTCGATCGCGAACCGCGCGCTGTCCGCGGTGATGGGGTACTCCAGCAGGACGTCGAGCAGCGCCTGCTGCCACGGGATCTCCGTCTCCGGGGGGAGCGGCGTGCCACGCACGAGCGCCATGGCCTCCCCCCAGTCCCCAAAGCTCCGGTCGGAGGGCAGCGACGCCCGTGCGGCGACTACCCGGCCGCTCGGCAATTCCCGGCCGTCCTCGAACACGCGCATATAGTCGGCCAGCCAGAGTTGCGCGGCCTCGCGAAAGTGCTGTTCGGCGCGTGGGAGGTCGAGGTACCCCGCGCCGCGGAGCGGGAACTCCATATCACGCATCGCGCCCATTGGGGCGCGGACCACGACCTGTAGCCGGTTCCCGGCGGGGCGGACGAGGAGGACGACGTTCACCCGTTGCGGCACCTCATGGGCCCGTGCCGTGGGGACCCGGAGGCCGAGGGCCGCGAGTACGAGGAAGAAGCGAACGGTGAACGAACGGGGCACGGCGGTCTGGACGGGGCTCTGTCCGCGGGATTAGTTCAGGCGCGGTTCACGCCCGGGTGCCCAACTATAGCCTCCGGGGGCTTTGCATTCACGTCCAGACGGGGAACACGGCACAATGGCTCGACGCACGCTCGTACTCGGCTCCGCCCTGGTGGGCGGCATCGTGGTCCTGGGACTCGCCCAGTCGGCCCTTCAACTGACGGCGCAGGACCAGCTGGTCAATGCCCCGCGGTTCGAGGTCGACCCGGTGTGGCCCAAGCCGATGCCGAACCACTGGATCCTGGGCTCCGCCATCGGTGTCGGCGTCGACTCGCGGGACCACGTCTATATCATCCACCGGGGCGACTCGACGCTGAACCAGCGGACGGAGGCGGGTGGCGGTGGGCGCATCGCCGAGTGCTGTCTTTCGGCGCCGCCGATCCTCGAGTTCGATCCGGCGGGGAACCTCGTGAACTCGTGGGGCGGCCCGGGGCAGGGGTACGACTGGCCCAGCTCCAATCACGGGATCTCGCTCGACGCCAAGGACAATGTGTGGATTGGCGGCAACGGCAACGGCGACTCGCACATCCTCAAGTTCACGCGCGACGGCAAGTTCCTCGCGCAGTTCGGCCAGGCGAAGCAGCCGGTCAACAGCAAGTCGACCACGTCGTTCGGGCGGGTCGCCAAGATCTCGTTTGACGACAAGGCGAACGAGGCCTACGTGTCGGACGGCTACGGCAACAAGCGAGTGGCGGTCATTGACATGAACACCGGCGCGATGAAGCGCTTCTGGGGCGCATACGGCGAGGCCCCGAAGGACACGAACATGGGGCCCTACAACCCCGATGCGCCGCTGATCCGGCAGTTCCGCAACCCGGTGCACTGCGCCGAGCCGACGACGGATGGGTTGGTGTACGTGTGCGATCGGCCCAACGACCGGATCCAGGTCTTCCAGAAGGACGGCAAGTTCGTGAAGGAGGTGCAGGTCGCGCCCAAGACCCGTGGCGACGGCTCCACCTGGGACATCGCCTTCTCCCGCGATCCGCAGCAGCGCTACCTCTATCTCGCGGACGGGAAGAACGAGAAGGTGTACGTCATGGATCGCCAGTCGCTGACCATCATCACCGAGTTTGGCGATGGCGGCCGGCAGCCCGGGCAGTTCTTCGCCGTGCACAGCATCGCCACGGACAGCAAGGGCAACATCTACACCACAGAGACGTACGAAGGAAAGCGGCTACAGAAGTTCACCTACCGCGGCATGGGCCGCGTGAAGAAGGTGCAAGGGGTGCCGTGGCCGGCCCGGCGCTAGGGCGAGGATCCGCGCCAGCGTCCTGAGCTGCGCCGCGCGGCACGCGCTTCCTTCAGGGACGGCGGCCCGGGGAGCGACCGGTGTGCCTCACATCAAGCATTTCCAACCTTCCGGCGCGGGTGGCCCGCCCCCCGCGGCCGGGGTACAATAGCTGAGCGGCCTTCGCGCTCACGCCTCCCTCGATCGTTCGGCGCGCCCGCTCGCACGACACGCTTCCCCGACCGTGTGCCCACGCTCAACGCACAAGCCGTGACTGCGCCGAAGCCCGGGGTCGAGCCCTGGGGACCTTCGCGCGGCGCCACTGCGCCGGGCTGGCCATCGGGTGTACGCCCGATCATCATCGGTGTGGTGGTGCTGTACGCCACGGTCTACAGTCTCGCGCTGCTCCTGCGCCTCGGCGTGGACACGTGGGTGTTCGAGAACACCGCGTTCCTCCCCCTCTACGCGTTGGCGGGGGTCGGCGCGCTCGTGGGGGCGAGCCAGGGAGGGCTCAGCGCGCGACAACGGCTGGGGTGGCGCCTGATCGGGATCGGGTGGATTGCCTCGTGCCTGGGGGCGTGGGCCTACCTTGCGCCGGCAGCGCCCTCGGTCGACGTCATCGACGACGTGCTGTACCGGTCGTACTACCCGTTGGTGATGCTCGGCTTTCTGCTGCTTGTCGATGCGGAGGCGCTGAGGGATGCTCCGGCGCGCGCCCTCCTGGAACTGGCCATCATCGGTGTGGCCGCACTGACCTTGAGCTGGTACTTCGTCTGGGGGCTGACCGAGCGTTCCGCCGGGTCGGCCAGTGCGTCGACCTTTGACGACATCGGTGCCCTTGGCGAGGTCGCCGTGCTCGTGGCTGCGGGCACCGCCCTCATCGCTCCCGGGCGCGGCGATTCGCGCCGCAGGGTGGAGTGGCTCGGGGCCGGCGCGCTCTGCGCTTCCGTGGGGGACCTGATGCTGGTGCGCGCTTCGCTCGACACCAGCATCACGTTGCGTCAGGTGGGGTCTGTGCTCGTGGCCGTGAGTGCAGCCCTTTTTGCGATCGCCGGCATGATCCCACGTCGCCCGCCGCTGGAGGAAGCCCGGACCCCGGCCTCGCTGCTCCCCTACGCCTCGCTTGCAGTTATCGGGCTGATTGTCGTGCGCGAGGCGCTGCTGGGCCCTTCCCCCAGCCGCGCGCTTGGTGGACTCCTCATTGGTGCGGTGCTCCTCACGACGCTGGTGATCGCGCGCGTGGTCCTGGCCGAGAGCGACGCCCGCCGCCGTGCGCACCTCCTCGAAGCGGCCACTGAGGTCCGCATCGAACTGGAACGGCAATTGCGGCACCGGCAGCGGTTGGATGCGCTCGGGCTGCTCGCTGGGGGCGTCGCCCATGACTTCAACAATGTCTTGCAGGCCGTGCGCAGCCATGCAGAGCTGGCGCTGTTGAATGCCCCGACTGCTGCGCAGGGCGACCTCCGGCAGATCGTCCAGGCAACGGCGCGTGGTGCGGCGCTGTGCCGCCAACTGCTCCTCTTTGGACGTCCGCTTCCGGGCGAGCGAGTGCGCTTCGTCCTGTCCGATGCGATCACCGGGATCTTCCCGATGCTTCGTCGAGTGGTCCCCTCCACGATTGAAATCGACGTGATCGACCAGGCGCCCACGGCGACGGTCCTTGCCGAGCGAGCGCAGGTGGAGGTGGCGATTCTCAACCTGGTCATGAACGCCCGCGACGCGATCCCTGCCGAAGGCCGTGTGACGCTCGAGCTGGCCACGGCTATGCCCCCGGAAGGGAATGGTGACGCCGGCGTCCAACTCACGGTCCGAGACACCGGTTGCGGGATGTCCGCCGAAACGATGTCACGAGCTGTGGAGCCGTTCTTTACTACGAAGGGAGGTCAAGGGACCGGGCTTGGGTTGTCGACGGCGTTCGGGACGATGCGCGCGCTCGGCGGCGACCTCACAATGCGCTCGTCAGAGGGGGTGGGGACCGCGGTAACCCTCACGTTCCCCCCGGCACCTGGTGCCCCAGCGACACCCCCAGCCACGGTGAGCTGTCCCGCGGTACCGCGAGATGGTGTTCGGGTCCTCGTGGTCGATGATGAACCATCGGTGCGCACCGCAATGCAGCGCGGTCTTGCCCTGCTTGGATACGACGTTCAGGTGGCGTGTGATGGGCTCGAGGCGCTGGAATATCTTCAGGCCGATCCGAGGCGGGTGGATGCGCTCCTATCGGACGTCAACATGCCCCGCCTCAGCGGGGTCACGCTCGCGACGCGGCTTCGTGAGGAAGGAGCGACACTCCCGATCATCCTGATGACGGGCAACGCCGCGAGCGTATCCGAGGGCAGCGGACTGCCGGAAGGTGTCTTGCTCCTCAGCAAGCCCTTTGACCTTGAAGAGCTCGCCGGGCTCCTGGATCGATTGCTCGTGCGCTGACCGGAGCTCAGGCTCTGCCCCGGCGAGTTGCGAAGGCGGAGCGCTGGCATGGGTTGGAGGTGGAAGCGGCTCATGCGCCGGAGAGCTGGCAGTTGGCGGCCATGGGTCGTGCCCGCGCTGGGCAGCCGGCGGTGCGCGCGGTAGCTTCGGGCGTAGAACCTCACCCGACCGTATGCGATTTCCGACCCTCGCTTTCCCGCTGCTCGTCCTCGCCGGCCCCGCCCTGGCGCAGTTCCGCGGGGGAGCCCAGCAGGTTCCTGCCGCCAACCCGCGGTTCACCTACGTGGGCCCCAACCCCGCTGGCCGCGTGTCGGCCATCGCCGGGATCCCCGGGGATACGATGACGTACTTCGCCGGGGGGGCGTCCGGCGGCGTCTGGAAGACCACCGACGGCGGGCGGACCTTCACCCCGACCTTTGATGAGATGCCGGTGCAGGCCATCGGGTCGATCGCGGTCGCGCCGTCGAACCCGCGCATCGTCTGGGCAGGTACCGGTGAGGCCTGGGCGATCCGGGATAGCGACATGCAGGGTGATGGGATCTACAAGTCGACAGATGGCGGCATGACCTGGAAGAACAGCGGGCTGCCGGAGTCCGGACGCATCGGGCGGGTGATCATCCACCCGACCAACCCGGACATCGTCTTCGCCTGCGTACTCGGTCGCACCACCGGGCCACAGGAGGAGCGCGGCGTCTACCGCACGACTGATGGTGGGGCCACCTGGACGCGTACGCTCTTCGTGAACCCGAACACCGGCTGTTCGGGGATCGACATCGACGACAAGAACCCCGCCACGGTCATCGCCGGCACGTGGGAAGTGGAGATGAAGACGTGGGTGATGACCTCCGGTGGCCCCGGCAGCGGGGTGTTTGTGTCGTCCGACACCGGGAAGACCTGGACGCGCCAGATAACCGGGATGCCGAAGTCGCCGGTCGGCAAGATCGACGTCGCCATAGCGCCATCCAACCCGAAGCGGATGTACGCCCTGATCCAGACGGCCGACCAGGGCTCCCTCTGGCGGACCGACAATGGCGGCGGCGAATGGAAGGTCGTGAGCTGGGATCGTCGCCTGATCGGTCGCGCTGGCTTCTACATCCGGGTGGACGTGAACCCGGAGAACGACCTCGAAGTGCTCGTGGCCAACTCGTCGTTGCTCCGGTCGGTCGACGGCGGCGAGACCTTCCCGTTCGAGGGTGGTGGCTGCGGCGACTGCCACGATATCTGGTTTGACCAGCGGAATCCCGCGCACTGGGCGGTAACCGGCGACGGCGGCTGGGGCGTCACCCGCAATCACGGGCAGGCGTACGCGCAGTTCGTCCTCCCCGTCGGCCAGATGTACCACGTGGCGATCGACGAGCGGACCCCCTACTGGATCTACTCCAACCGCCAGGACTGCTGCACCATGCGGGGGCCGAGTGACCGGCCGACCCCGGTGCCGAATGTGCCGTCGTACAACCTGCGCGGCGGCGACCAGGCGCTGCCGGGGATGTTCGGCGCGATCCAGCGGGCGAACATGTGGGAACAATCGTTAGGTGGCTGTGAATCCGGCTTCACGATCCCTGTGCCGAGCGATCCGGAGTTGATCTGGGCCACCTGCTACGGCGCGACCGTTTCTCTCTACGACGGCCGCACCGGCCGGGCCCGCCATGTCTCCCCGACGATCCACACCCTCGACTCGGCGCCTAACGACACGAAATACCGGTGCCACTGGTCGGCGCCGATTGCCATCGACCCGTTCGACCACAACACCGTGTACCATGGCTGCCAGGTCATCTTCAAGACGACCAACCGCGGGCAGTCGTGGACGGTCACCAGCCCCGACCTCAGCACCCAGGACCCCTCGCGCATTGTCTCGTCCGGGGGGATCGTCGGTGACAACCTCGGCCAGTTCTACGGCGAGGTCGTCTTTGCGATCGCGCCAAGCCCCATGCAGCGCGGGTTGATCTGGGCCGGCACGAACGACGGACTCGTCTGGATCTCGCGCGATGGCGCAAAGACCTGGACCAACGTGACGAAGAACATCACCGGGTTGAAGGAATGGGGAATCATCCGCCGGATCTATCCGTCGACCTTCGAGGCGGGGACGGCCTACATCGCGGTGGACTACCACCTGATGGACGACCGGCGCCCCTTCATCTACAAGACGACCGACTACGGCAAGACGTGGTCGCGGTTGAGTGACGCGCTCCCCAGTGCACATCCGCTCGACTATGTGCTGAACGTCGTGGAGAATCCCAACCGCAAGGGGATGCTGCTCGCCGGGACGGGCCACGCCTTCCACTACTCGTTCGACGACGGCAAGACGTGGACGCAGTTCAAGGACGGGCTGCCGGCGGCCCCCGTCTCGTGGATCGAGGTGTCGAAGGCGATGCACGAAGTGGTCGTGTCCACCTATGGACGCGGGCTGTATGTGTTGCGCGACTTCACGGCGCTGGAACAGAAGGACAAGGTCATCGCCGATGCGGCCATGCACGTCTACGAACCTCGCCCGGCGGTGCGGCTGGGACGGAATGGCAGTGCCGACCTGATTGTGCAGCTCAAGGCGGCCCCGCGCGATTCCCTGATCCTCGAGGTGATGGACTCCACCGGGACGGTCGTCCGGACCCGTCGCTTCCGTGCACGGGCCGGCATGAACCGCATTACGTGGGACCTCCGCTACGACGGCGCCAAGCAACCTGAGCTGCGCACCCTCCCCCCGGACAACCCGCACATCTGGGAAGAAGCGCGGTTCAAGGGCAAGGAAACCCGCGGCATCTTTCACTGGGGGATTCAGGGGCCGCAGACCGCCGGGGCGCTCGCCGCGCCAGGCCGCTACACCATGAAGGTGAGCGCGGATGGCCAGGTGGCGACGCGGCAACTCACCGTGGTCAAGGATGCCGCCATCCCCAGTTCGGTCGCGGACCTGCAGGCGTCCACGCGCATGCAGCAGGAGATCACCAAGGACCTGAACGAGTCCGTGGACATGATCAACCGTCTGGAGGCGCTCCGGAAGCAGGTGGAAGACCAGGTCAAGTCCAACTCGGGGAATGCTGAAGTTGTCGCACGTCTCAAGTCCCTGGACTCCACCATGTGGTCGGTGGAAAACATCCTGCTCTCGCGCGCCGATGTGCACAGCGATGACAAGTACTTCATGGAGCGCTACCGGGTTTACATGAACCTCGTCTGGCTGAACGGCGAGGTGGGCACCGGGGCGGGCGACGTGGCAGGTGGGGCCGACTTCAGGCCCACGGACACTCAGGTCCAGGTGCACGCGGAGATCCGCAAGGACCTCGCGACGGCGCGACAGAGGTTCCGTCAGCTCATGGAAACGGAGATCAAGGCGTTCAACGACCTGATGCAGGGGAAGGCCAAGGTCGTGATGTAGTCGCGGGAGGTTGCGACCGGCGGGCTCCGGGGTCCACCCGGGGCCCGTTGTCGTTCCTACTCCACCCGGATGCGCCGGATCACGTCCACACCGGTTCCATCAAACCGGTACCCGCGTACGATGACCCGCAGCTCTGCGATCGGCGTGGGCCAACTCGCGGTGATGGTGTTGGTGACCGTCGCGAGGTCATCGGTGCACGGCGTATTCGGGCCGACGGGCTGGAGCCGTGGGAGGATGAGGAAGAAATCGGTCCCGACACTCGTCTCGGGAACCCGATGCTTGAGGCACGAGGAACTCCCGAATACCGCGTACCGGATGGTGAAGGTCGCACCGGCCCGGACGACCGTAGGGACGTCGAGTACGGTGCCGTTGGCCCCGAACGCCTGTGTCTCCACGACCGGCCGTGGCTCGACCCCGGGCTCTGTGGTGTGTGGGGTGGCGCAGGCGGCGGCCGCGAGCACGAGCAGGGCAGGGAGGCGCATGGGAGACAGGAGATGATACCAGAAGACCGTCGAGGAAGGCGCGGACCACTACCGGCTCGTCCCGCGGTGGGTCATCGTCCGCCCAACTGAGCCCCGCGCCTCGATGCCCGTCACCCTCGCTGCCCTCCTGCTCGCCACCGCCGCCGCGGACTCCACGCGCTGGGTCGTCACCAACCACGGGCGCCCGGCGGGCGAACTGGTCGCGACGACCCGCGGCGACTCCCTCATCGTTCGCTTCGTCTTTCGGGATCGCAATCGCGGAACCCGCATCGAAACTCGGTACCGGCGGAGTCCGGCGGGGGCGCTGATGAGTGGGGAGTCTCGACCGATCCTCGGGGCCGGCGACGTGGGATCGCCGACAGAATCCTTCCAGGTGCAGGGCGATTCGGTGATCGCGGGGGACACACGGCGCGCGCTAGCGCCGGGGGCCTGGGTTGGGCTGCGCTCCTCGACGCCCTGGGAGACCGCGGCGATGGCACGCCACCTCCTCGCGCGACCCACCAGGACCGCCCCGCTGGTCCCCGTGGGTGAGGTTCGCGCGACGGTGATCGCGGACACGACGCTCCGGGTGGCTGGACGCCCCCTGCGCGCGCGGCTCGTGATGATGGATCGTCGCGACGGCAATCCACCGGTTGGCGTCTGGCTCGACGCGCGGGGGGAGTTGCTGGCGACCGAGGTACAGTGGTTCATCGCGGCCCGGGAAGAGGCGCGTCCCCTGTTGCCGGCGTTGCGCCGGGTGGAGTTAAGGTGGCGTGAACGAGAGGCTGCCCGCGTGTCGGCACTGGCCCGGACGCGCACCGGCCGCGTCGTCGCGTTCACGAACGCCCGCCTGTTCGACAGCGACGCGGGTGTGGCGCGCGAGGGGCAGACGCTAGTGGTGGATGGCGATCGCATCAGCGCGCTTGGCCCGTCGGCGTCCACGGCAGTGCCTTCGGAAGCCACCGTCGTCGACGCACGTGGCAAGACCATCATCCCCGGGATGTGGGACATGCATGGTCACCTGCAGGTCTCCAACCAGACGCACGGTTCCCTCCTGCAACTGATGCAGGGGATCACCACCGTGCGCGACCTGGCGGCCGACGAAGACGTCGCCACCTCGCAGCGCGACCGCGAACGGGCGGGCTCGCTCGCCTCTCCCCGCATCATCCTGGGTGGATTCCTCGAGGGGCCCCTCGCGTGGGCGGGACCGACCGAGGCGCTCACTGCCACGGAAGCCGGCGCCCGCGCGTGGGTCGCACACTACGACTCCCTCGGCTACAAGCAGGTCAAGCTGTACAACCTCGTGCATCCAGACCTGGTGCCGACGATTGCCGCCGAGGCGAAGAAGCGGGGGATGAAGCTCAGCGGGCACATCCCACGCGGGATGTCGGTGCGGGCTGCGGTGTCGTTAGGCTTCGACGAGGTGCAGCATGCGGCGTTCCTCCTCTCCGACTTCTTCCCGGACTCGCTCTATCTCCCTACGATGCGCGCCTACTCGGCCGTCGCGACCGCCGTGGCCCCGACCTTTGACGTGGACAGCCCGGGGATGAAGTCGCTGATCGCCTTCCTTGCAGAGCGAAAGACGGTCATCGACGGCACCTTCAACCTCTGGATCGGCGGAGGGGCGGCGATCGTTGGTGCTGGCGGGTCGAACAACCAATCCCGTGCGGACTCCACCTACCTGAAGCTGATCACGCGCCTGTACGAGGCTGGGGTGCCGCTGGTGGCCGGGACGGACAACGCGAACGGGGTCACCTATCGCCGCGAGTTGGAGATGTACGTGCGCGCCGGCATTCCCCTCGCGCGCGTGCTGCAGATCGCGACGATCGATGCCGCCCGATTCATGGGTGAGGAGCGCGACTACGGCAGCCTGCAGGTGGGGAAGGTCGCGGACCTTGTGGTGATCGATGGGGACCCGCTGGCGCGGTTCGCCGACCTTGCCCGCGTGGAAACGGTGGTCCGTGGCGGACGGGTCTACGAAATGAAGGACCTGCGACGCGCCCTGCAGGGGCGCGTTGATCCCTGATGGATCTTGTCGCGGGGGGTGCCGCGGGCTATTGCGGCACTCGGCGCGACGAGTAGGCGACCCCGTCGGGGGTGGCGCCCGCGGCCACATGTCCCACGATCGCGCGTGTCGCCAGGTCGATGATCGCGACGCGACCCTCGTTGCTTAATGAAAGGAAGGCGTGCCGCGCCCCGGCGCCCAGGGTGATCCCCTGCGGGCCGGCCCCGTCGAGCGTGAGGCGCGAGAGTTCCCGCTTCGAGGCCCGATCGACAAAACGCAGGGCATTCCCGCGATAGTCCGGGAGCATCACCGTTGCGTGGTCCGGGGTGAAGAGCACGCGGTACGGCCAGCTGAACCCTTCGGCCGCCGTCGTCACCGCGCCTGACGAGAGGTCCACCGCGCTGACCTTGCCGGTGGCGTTGCTGCCGACCCATACCTCGCGACCGTCCGACGTCACGTTGATCGCCTCGGGCTGCGCGGGCACGTCGAAATCGGCGCAGCACCGCACCAGAGACCAGGTCAAGCTCAGACACCGTGTTGCTCCCGATGTCACCGGTGTAACCCCGACGTCCGTCGGCGGTCACGCCGACCATGTGCGAGCCGGCCTGGTTCGTCATGGCCACCCGCACGATGGCCCCGCTGCGGAGGTCGACCGTGAGCACCGCGCGATGCGTCTCGGATGTCACGGCGACGAGTGTGTCACCGGGCAGGAAGACGATCCCGTGGGGACGGCGGTATTCGCCCAGGGGAATGGTCTTGCGTACGGTCTTGCCCATGACGTCGATCACTGTGAGCGACTGGCCGGGGATCTGCGCCCCGTAGTCGGTTACGACCGCGGTCCGCCCATCGGCCGACACGACCACCTCATGTGGGCCCTGGCCCGTGGGCAGGGTCGCCAGCGTGCGGCCACTGGCCAGGTCGATGATCGTGGCGGTGGCTGGCGTCTTGTTGGTCACGATCAACGTGCCGCTGACGCCGGGGGCCTGCGCGGCGAGCGCAACAGGGAGGACGGCAAGCACGGGGAGCAGGCGCATGAGCAGGGGTTCGGGTACCGAACACTGTCCGTCGACTCGACCGGGCACAACCCGCACGCGAGCGGCGACAGCTGTCACCCTGTCCCCGCGCCTCGCGCGGCACTACCGTTGGCAGCAGGGGCGACGGCGTGAGCCCGCGTCTCCTTCGCCCTCACTTGCCACGCGCGGCCACCTGTCATCCCTCCCTGATGCCCTGATGCCCTGATGCCAACCGCCGGTTACTCGGGAACACCGCTCGCCAGGAAGCTCGGCATCGTCGCCGGCAGTGTGGTCTGCACGTCAGGGGCGCCAGCCGGTTACGCCAAGCTCCTCGCTCCGCTCCCCGACGCCGTCACCTTCTCCACGCGACTCTCCGCGCGAACGGACATCGTGCACCTGTTTGTCACGGATCGGGCCGCGATGTCCAAGGCCCTGGCGGGCTATCGAACGAAGATCCGCCAGGACGCTGCGGTGTGGGTCTCGTGGCCCAAGAAGTCCGCCAAGGTGCCAACCAACATCACCGAGGACGTGATTCGCGAGGTGTGCCTGCCAATGGGATTCGTGGACATCAAGGTCTGCGCGGTGGACGAGACCTGGTCGGGTCTCAAGCTGGTCATTCGCAAGGAACTCCGAACGACGTAGAGGCGCTCATGTGTCGCAATATCAAGGTCCTGCACAACTTTGCCCCGCCGGCGACAACCGATGAAGTGCGCGCGTCGGCACTGCAGTTCGTGCGCAAGCTTAGCGGGACCAGCAAGCCGTCGCGCGCGAACGAGGCCGTCTTTCATGCGGCCGTTGAGGAGGTCGCCCAGGCCGCGCAACGCTTGCTGGATGGACTGGTCACCGCGTCCCCTCCGCGCGATCGCGCGACCGAGGCCGAGCGAGCACGGGAACGCTCTCGACGCCGTTTCGGGAACGCGTAGGAAGTTCGTGCTTCCTCGTCTTTTCCACGGGGCGCACCTCGAGACGTAGCGCCTACGGCGCCATCAGCGCGCGATAGCTCTGTCCCTTTGCGGCATAGCGGCCCGGGATGGAGCGAGCCATCTCGAGGTGCTTGGCCGTGGCCGGTCCGATCAGCCGCGCCGGCACACCGGCCCATAGCTCACCGGCCTTCACGCGCTTGCCGGGTGAGATCACGGCGCCAGCGGCGATGATCGCGTCGCGCTCGATGACCGCTTCATCCAGGACAATCGCTCCCATACCAACGAGCGCGCCGTCCTCGATCGTGCAGCCGTGGATGATCGCGTTGTGTCCGACCGTGACGTTGGCGCCGATGACCGTTGGGGAGACACCGCCGCTCGTGTGCACGAGGGTCAGGTCCTGGATGTTCGTCCCCGCGCCGATGCGAATCGCCTCCTCATCGCCCCGGAGCACGCATCCGAACCAGACGCTGGCCCCGGCGCCGATCGTCACGTCCCCGATGATCGTGGCATTCGGCGCAATGAAGCAGTCGGCCGCGATCGTGGGCATGACCCCGTTCCACGGCAGGATGATCGGGCCGCTCATGCGCTCCTCGTTAGGCCGAGCAGCGCGCGGGCTTCGTCCGCCGTGGCCACGCGACATCCCTTGGCATGCACGATCTCGGCGGCGCGTCGCACAAGCGCCGCGTTGTCCGGCGCGAAGACCCCCTTGTCGATGTAGAGGTTGTCCTCCAGCCCCACGCGCACGTGCCCGCCCAGGTCGATCGCCGCCTCCACCATGGGAAACTGGTGCCGTGAGATGCCGAAGGCGGCCCAGGTTGACGCCGCTGGCAGCAGCGAGCGCATGAACGCCATCGCCTCGCGCGTGGCCGGCATCGCCCACTGGATCCCCAGGCACAGCTGAAAGTGCCCGGGTGGGCTGAGGTGCCCCTGCTCGATGAGGTGGCGCGCCAGGAGGATGTGCCCTGGTTCAAAGACCTCGAGTTCGGGGAGCGACCCGGCTTCACGAATGCGCGCCGCCATGGTCCGCAGGTGATCCGGCGTGTTGATGAACGCCGTCTCGCCGAAGTTGAAGGTCGCCACGTCGTAACTGCAGATCGCCGGCCGCAGGTCGATGATGTGCTTCGTGCGATCCTCGGGTGAGGTGAAGTTCGATGCTGGGTCGGCGATGCGCGGGTTCTCCGCGCCCGGGATGAAACGTGCGCCGTACCCCGTGGTCAGGTTGATCACGCAGTCCTCGCCGCTGGCCGCGATGCGCTCGACCACCTCGGCGTACAGGGCGGTGTCGCCGACCGGTTCGCCCGTCTGTGGGTTGCGGACGTGGATGTGGACGATTGCGGCACCGGCCCGGACCGCCTCGATCGACTGCGTGGCGATCTGCTCCGGAGTGATCGGGATGTTCGGGTGGATCTTGTAGGACGGCTGCGAGCCAGTGACGGCGCAGGTGATGATGACGGGGCGGGACATGGGTGGCGCAGGGGTAGGCTGCGAGAACCTACAGCCCCCCTAGCGCCGGCGCACGCTCACCCGCAACGTCTGCGACCCACGTCCCCGCGCCCCTGAGACTCCGCCTCCCTCATCCGCTCGTCCTCCTGACGGCGTGCGTCGCGATTGCGGCGGCGCTGACCTGGATGCTTCCGGCCGGGGAATTCGAGCGCCGGATGGACGACGCCACGGGCCGCGAACTCGTCGTCGCGGGGACGTACCGCGCCACCGATCCGGCGCCGGTCTCACCGCTTGGCGCGTTGGTCGCCATTCCCCGGGGCATCGTGGCCGCCGCGGAAGTGGTGATCTCGATCCTGCTGGTCGGAGGTGCCTTCGCCCTCATCGACCAGATCGGTACGCTCGCGCGCGGCGCCGGGGCGATCGTGCGACGGTTTGCGGGGAAGGGGGTGTGGGCCATTCCGCCTGTGGTGCTCCTGTTTGCGCTCTTTGGCGCCATGGAGAACATGCAGGAGGAGATCATCGCCCTGGTTCCAGTGCTGCTGGTCCTGGGGCGCGGGCTGGGGGTGAATGCCGTGACCGTGGTCGCCATGAGCGCCGGTGCCGCGGCGATCGGCGCCGCGTTCGGGCCGTCCAATCCCTACCAGGCGGGGATTGCCATGAAGCTGGCGCAGCTCCCGTTGCTCGAGGGTGGCGGCGTGCGGCTCGCGATGTTCGTGGCCGGCGTGATCGCCTGGGCCGGCTGGACCATGTGGTATGCGACGCGGCATCGGGTGCCACCCGACGAGGAGGGCGCGCGCGACGTACCGGGGCTGACGGGTCGGGACAGCATCATCTTCGCGCTGATCGTGGCGACCTTCGGGCTGTACGTCGTTGGGGTGATCACCTTTGGATGGGGCTTCAACGAGCTGTCGGCACTGTTCTTCCTCGTGGCCGTGGTCGCGGGCCTCCTTGGCGGGCTTGGGCTCTCCGAGGCCATGTCCGGCTTCCTCAAGGGGATGGAGACGATGGTTGGGGCGGGGATTCTGGTGGGTGTGGCGCGTGCGATCTCGGTGGTTCTCGCCGACGGCAAGGTGATCGACACGATCGTGCAGGCACTGGCGTCGCCCTTGATGGACCAGCCGCCGGCCCTCGCCGCACTCCTGATGATTCCGATCCATGCCGTCATTCACGTTGCGGTCCCAAGCGTCAGCGGGCAGGCCGCACTGACGATGCCGGTCCTCATCCCGGCGTCCGACCTCATCGGGTTGGCGCGGCAGGCAACTGTGATGGCCTACCAGACGGGAGCGGGGCTGTCCGAGTTGCTCATCCCCACCAACGGCGCGCTCATGGCGATCCTGCTGGCGGCGCGTGTTCCCTATGGGCAGTGGGCTGCGTTCGCGGTGCGCGGCCTAGCGCTGGCACTGGCGATTGGCGTGGCGGGCACGCTGTTCATGACCTGGCGCGGGTGACCTCGCGAGCCCCGGACTTCCTCGGCGTACACCGGGTCGTACATTGCGCCGCAACTCCACGACCGGCTTTGCCGCCACGCCATGACTCCCGCCGACTCTGCCCCGACCTTTGTTCCCGGCCTCCTGTCGGGCAAGACCGCCTTCGTTGCCGGGGGCACCAGTGGAATCAACCTGGCGATCGCGCATGGATTGGCCGAGGCGGGTGCGAGCGTCGCGGTGTTCAGTCGAAACGCCGAACGCGTGGAGCAAGCGGCCACGGCGCTGCGGGCGCATGGCGGGCGCGTCGAGGGATACGTGGGCGATGTCCGTGAATTCGCCGCGATCGAGCGCGCCCTCGGGGCCGCGCGCGAGGCGTTAGGCGCCCTCGACATCGTCGTGTCTGGTGCGGCCGGCAACTTCATCTGTCCGGCCAACCAGCTCTCGCCGAACGGGTTCAAGGCGGTGGTGGACATCGACCTCCTGGGCACCTTCAACGTGTTGCGCGCTGCCTACGCGCACCTGGCGCGCCCGGGGGCGTCCCTGATCAACATCGGCGCCCCGCAGTCGACGGAGGCGTTCTTCGGGCAGGCCCACGTCTCCGCGGCCAAGGCCGGCGTGGATATGCTCACGCGCTCCCTCGCGGTGGAATGGGGCCGGGAGGGCATACGGGTCAACGGTATCGTGCCTGGGCCGATCGAGGGGACGGAAGGGGTCGCGCGCCTTGCCCCCACGGCCGAGATCCGTGCTGCGTGGGAACAGGGCAACCCCATGGGGCGGATGGGAACGGGTCGCGAGGTCGCCAATGTCGCCCTGTTTCTTTCCTCGCCGGCGGCGTCGTATGTAAACGGTACCATCATCTACTGCGATGGCGGCCAGGTCCTCGGCGGCGCCCGCGACTACCGGGCGGCCTGGGAAGCGCAGCAGGCCACCGGTTCACGTTAGGCGCCCGCGCGTGACGACCGCCGCCGCCACCCCCACCATCGGGTTCATCGGACTCGGGCGGATGGGTATGCCCATGTGCCGGAACCTGCTGGCGAAGGGCAACTCGCTCCTCGTGTTCAACCGCACCGCGTCCAAGGCCGCCCCGTTGGCCGAGGCCGGGGCTACCGTCGCGCCCACGATCCAGGAGCTCGCCAGGCGTTCCGACGTCGTGATTACCTGCTTGGATACGACCCTGGCGTCGGAGGTCTCGTGGCTGTACGCCGAGGGCATCGTCGCCTGTGCGCGTCCCGGCACCCTGTTGATTGACCACGGCACCATCCCGCCGGCGCTCGCGCGCCGTGTGGACGCGGCGGCACGGGAACGGGGGCAGTGCTTCATCGACGCCCCGGTGAGTGGTGGGCCCGAGGGGGCTGAGCGTGGCACCCTGGCGATCATGATGGGTGGAACCGTCGACGCCGTGGCTCGTGCCCGTCCCATCCTCGAGTCGTACGGGAGCACGCTCGTGCACCTGGGAGCCGTGGGCGCCGGGACGCACGCCAAGCTGGTCAACCAGCTGCTCACCTTTGTCCACGGGATGGCGGCCGCCGAGGCACTGGCGCTGGCGGATCGGGCGGGACTCGAGTTGGACGCGCTCGGCAAGTTGCTGCAAGCGTCATTTGGACACTCGCGGATGTTCGATCGCACCCTCGCCCGGGTGCATGCGCGCGACTACGAGGCCGGTGCCGCCTTGCGCCTCTTCGAGAAGGACCTCGCCATCATCGCGGAGGCAGGGAAGGAACTGGGGATCGATCTTCCCCTGGTCGCCGTCGCGCGCAGCTGGGTGCAACTCGCGCAGGAGCAGGGGCTTGGCGATCGCGACATCGCCGCATTGCGACTGCTGTACCCCGGCCTGCATCGGGAGGAGGCTCCGTCGTGAGGTTCGTGAGCACGCGCGGGCGGGCGCCGGCCGTGTCGCTTTCCGAGGCGATTCGGAGCGGGCTGGCGCCGGATGGCGGACTCTACATGCCAAATGCCTGGCCGACCCTGGCGATGGCCGCGGTCCCGCCCGGCCTGGTCGCGACGGCGCAGGTGATCCTCACGGCCCTTGCCGGCGACGACCCATTGGCATCCCTGGCCGGCGAGCTGTGTGAGGACGCGTTGCGCCTCGATGCCCCGCTGGTACCGGTCACGGACGACGGTCACCTGTCCGTCCTCGAGCTGTTCCACGGGCCGACGGCGGCCTTCAAGGACTTCGGCGCACGCTTCCTCGCGGCGTGCCTCTCGCGTGTGCCGCGGACGAAGCCACTGGAGATCCTCGTGGCCACCTCGGGCGACACCGGGGGAGCGGTCGCGGCGGCCTTCCACCATCGCCCCGGCATCCGGGTCACACTCCTCTTTCCCGAAGGACGCGTCTCGCCCCTCCAGGAGAGGCAGTTGACGTGTTGGGGAGGCAATGTCACATCGCTTGCGGTACGCGGGACGTTCGACGACTGCCAACGCATGGTGAAGGAAGTCCTGTCGAGCACGCACCTGGTGCCTGGGCGCGAGGTGTCGTCCGCGAACAGCATCAACATCGGTCGTCTCCTGCCACAGGCGGCGTACTACGCCGCGGCCTCGCTGCAGGTGTGGCGGGCCCATGGAGAAAGGCTCTCGTTCATCGTCCCGAGCGGGAACCTGGGGAATGCCTTCGGGGCCGTGGCCGCTCGCGCGATGGGATTCCCTGTAGGGCGCATCCTGCTCGCGTGCAACGCCAATCGCACGGTGGCCGAGTTCCTCGCGACGGGCAGCTGGTCACCCCGGCTGAGCGTGAAGACGATCGCGACGGCAATGGATGTGGGCAACCCGTCCAACATGGAGCGCTTCCGCGCGATGTTCCCGACGCTCGAGGAGATACGAGGCGCAGTCACGGCGGTCACCGTGAGTGACGACCGGATTCGCTCGCGGATCGAGGCAGACGTCGCCCGATTCGGACGCGTGTGGTGTCCCCACACCGCCGTTGGCGCGGAAGCGTGGGCATCGTTGCCGGAGGAGCTGCGACGCGAGCGATGGTGCCTGGTTGCGACGGCCCACCCAGCCAAGTTCGCGGAGATCGTCGAGCCGCTGGTGGGGGGGCAGGTGGCGGTTCCTCCGGCCCTCAAGGGGCTGTACCAACGCCCGGCCCAGGTGACCGTGATCGACGCCGCGACCTCCGCCCTGCTCGATTCCCTGAACACGCAGACGGGATAGCCTTCGTCCCCCGCCCGATGGCGAGAGATGGCCACTCGACCATGGTTGACACGAAACGATCCACTCGTAACAAAGTGTGATCTGTTCGAGCGGGCTGGATAGCGTATAAAGCCTTGCAGGGAAACGAGTTATGTGCCCCGGGAAAGTGGTGAGGTTCTTGCAAAGACCCTCGTATCGCCCGTCGCACCCCGGAGACTCGCTCGCAATGACAGCGCTCGCCCTCGTTCGATCCACCGCTCGGTCGGCAGGACAGCTGACCGGGATTGGGTCGCGCCCAGGGGCGGCTCAGGCCATTGGTCGCAGTGAAAGTGACCTTCATCTCCCGCTGGAGGACGTTCGTCGCCGCCTGCAACACAGTGGTACGACCGATGGTTACCCTGCGCCAATGAAGTCACTGACCATGCTGCGGCTCAGCGACGCATTCGAGAGTGTGTGGGGGGAGGTGGCGGAGGAATGCGGGCTTGGGCTGAATGAGCTTCCCTCCCCGGAGCTTCTCGCGCGCCACGACGGGGTCGTCGTGGTCGCCGCCGGTGGAGAGGAGGAGTTGTTGGTGACGACCCTCCGGGCCGCACAGGGAACCCGCGCGGAGATCATCGCCATCGGGGCCATCGCCTCGCATCGACTGGCTGTGTCCGTGATTCGGGCCGGCGCCACCGAGTACTTCGCCCTCCCTCAGGACTACGATGGGCTCCGGAACTGGCTGCGGCAGCGAGCGGGCGCGGACAAGTCGCGCGAGCAACGGACGGGCTTTGCCGAGGACCAGCGGGCGCGGTACGCCTTCCGGGGGATCCAGGGCACCAGCCCCGCGCTGCGACGCGCACTGACGACCGCCGAGCGGGTCATCCCGCATGCCGGCGTGACCGTCCTGCTGACCGGCGAGACCGGTACGGGCAAGGAGCTGATCGCCCGGGCCATTCATTATGAAGGGCCGCGCCGCGAAGGTCCGTTTGTGGACATCAACTGCGCCGCGATTCCCGAGCAGCTCCTCGAGAGTGAGTTGTTCGGCCACGAACGGGGCGCGTTCACGGGGGCTACCACCTCCAAGCCAGGGCTGTTTGAGGTCGCGCACGGGGGCACGGTCTTCCTCGACGAGATCGGGCACCTCGCCCTCTCGCTCCAAGGCAAGCTCCTGCGGGCACTGGAAGAGCGGACGATCCGGCGCGTCGGTGGCCAACGGCCGATTTCCGTCGACGCCCGCGTGATTGCCGCCACGCACGTCGACCTGGCCGAGGCCGTGCGCAAGGGAGAGTTCCGCGCCGACCTGTATCATCGCCTGAACGTTGTGCCGCTCGAGCTGCCCCCGTTGCGTCGACGTCGGGAGGACATCATCCCACTCGCCCGGCACTTCCTGGCTCGTGTGGCAAGTGACTACAAGTTGGTAGCCCCGCGGCTCACGCCAGCCGGCGAGCAGGTGCTGCTGGACTATGCGTGGCCGGGCAACGTGCGTGAATTGCGCAATGCCATGGAGCGCGTGTTGCTGCTGGCGCCGGACACTCAGCTGACCGCCGAAGATTTCGCCTTTCTCGCCCCCCCCCAGGACGCACCGGTCGACGGATCGGGCGGCCTGCCATTCCCCGGTCCATTGAACGTGCTCGTTCGGGCCGCCGCCGCCGACATGATTGCCCGATGCGGTGGCAACAAGTCCGAAGCTGCGCGCCGACTGGGGATTTCCCGCCCGAGGTTGATGCGCCTCACCAGCCTCGATCCCGCCTCGTACGACGACTCAGGAGACACCGATGACTAACGCACTGTCCCGCTTGCCGCGCTGGTTGGCTCCATGCGCCATCCTCGGCGCTCTCGCGTGTGCAACAGAGAGCCCGATGGCCGTGCGCCCCATGGACGCCCTCCGCAGTGGCGGATACTCCGACCCGATCTTCCTGGAGACGGCGGCCGGCGCCCCCAGCATCGCGACGACCCCCGTCTCGTTCTGGGCGGTGAAGGGGAAGGATCGCGAGGCCTTCATCTGGTACAACGCGGAGCCTGGCGAAAACGACTCGACCAAGCTGGTGCGCTTCCGCGTCACGAAGAAGTCGCTGTGCAAGCGCCCCGATGGATCGAATATCGCCAATGGGGACTCCATCCAGATCACGATGACCGTGATCGATCCGGTGCGTCAGCAGGTCAAGTTTGAGCCTGCCGGACTGCAATTCTGCAATGGCCGACCGGCCAAGCTTACGATGTGGTACGAGCAGGCGGACCACGACTTCGACGATGACGGCGACATCGACGCCGCCGATCTCACATGGGAGTCGTTCCTCAGCATCTGGAAGCAAGAGACGCCGACGTCGCCCTGGGAGAAGGTGACCACGGTGCTGCAGGACGACGATGATGAGGCGGAAGCCGATATCACCGGCTTTACGAGTTACCTGGTCGCCTACTGATCCTCAGGCCTGACGCCCATGCCCACCCTCGCTTCCCAGGCACGCGCCCTGGCCTTACGCTCTGCGTGGGGCGAGGTCGCGGCGTTGTTGGGAGCAGCGGAGGACCCGGCGATCGTGCACGGTGACCTGGAGTTGGTCTGCCTGCTCGGCGAGTCGCTGCTGCGCACGGGGCGCGCGCGTGAGGCACGTGCGCTCTTCGCGGACACACTCGCCCAGTTTAGGGATTTCGGGGGGAATCCTACCATGCGACGCGCACGAAATCTGTGCGGCGCGGCACACTTCGAGCTCGGTGACTACGACGAGGCGTTGTTGGCCTTCTCCCGCGCGGCCGAACTGGCCCAGCTGGACGGCGACGACCTGCTCGTCGCGCAAAGCAGCAACAACCTCGCGATGATCGCGAACATCCGCGGCCAACACGAGGAGGCCCTCGCCCTCTATCGCGTCGCCTTGCCGGCCTACCAACGCCTCGGGAACGCCGTCGGCCTCGCGCGCAGCCTGCACAACATCGCCATTACCTACCGCGACACCGAACGCTACGACGACGCCGAGGAATACGAGCAGCGGGCGATCGATGAAGCGCGCGCGGCCGGGGATGAAGCGCTTGTCGCCATCGTCATGGCCGGCCGCGCGGATGTGCAGCTCATGCGTGGTGATCCGTCGATGGCCGAGGCGACGGCCCTGCATGCGGCGACGTTGCTGGCCCAGGTGCCGGATCCGGCGCGTCGCGCCGACGCCTTGCGCCTCGCGGGGCGTGCACGGTCCCGCACGGGCGACCAGGCGGGCGCGCTCCCGTTGCTGGATGAAGCGGTCACGACAGCACGCGACTGTGGAGCCGCGCTCATCGAGGCAGAGAGCCTGCGTGCGCGTGCCGAGGTCCAGCGGCTGCGAGGCGCGCGCGCCCTGGCGCGCGAAGATGCGGTCTCCGCGCTCGCCCTTTTTACACGACTCAAGGCGGTGCGCGAAGAAGCCGCCACCGCCGCCTGGCTCGACGCGCTGGGGAACGAGGGCGGGAGCACCTGATGCAAGCCCGCGCGCAGTCGGCGGCGAATTCGTGCCGACGGCCTGCCGCGGGACCCCGAGAGGAGGAAGCCCGATGACCCACCACACACGCCCCCACCTTCTGCTCACGCTTGGCCTACTCGCCAGCCTTGCCTGCGGCGGGGACGCGTCCACCGGGGTGACATCGGACGATCTCACCTTCCTCTCGGCGGCGGCCGGCGCTCCCTCGATCGCGTCGTCGTCGGTCGCCTTCTGGGCCGTGAAGGGCCAGGATCATGAGTCGATCATCTGGTACCGCGCCACGTCGGGCCGCCCGGACTCCAGCAAGCTCGCCCGGTTTCGGTTGGACCGACGTTCGCTCTGCAATCGCGTGGACGGCAGCGCGATGGCCGACGGGGACTCGCTCCGCATCACCATGACGGTGATCGACCCGGTGCGCCTCGAGGTGAAGTTCGAGCCGGCAGGCCTGCAGTTCTGCAGTGGACGTCCCGCCAAGCTCAACCTCTGGTGGGAACACACCAGCCGTGACTACGACAAGGACGGCGATGTTGATGCGGCCGACGCCGCCCTCGAGGCGACGTTCAGCATCTGGAAGCGGGAGACGCTGACCTCTCCCTGGATCAAGCTCACCTCGCTGCTCCGCGTGGAGCTGGATGAGGCCGAAGCGGAGCTGGTCGGGTTTACCAGTTACCTCGTGGCCTACTGAGCCGCGGGATCGCCTAACGGCGAATCGCGCGATCCGGGGGAACCTTGCTGGCGCGCCAGGCGGGCACGAGGCACGCCAGGGTCGTCGCCAGCACGAGCAGGCTGGAGACCCCGAGAATCGTGACGGCGTCCCAGGGGGACACCCCGAACAAGAGGGAACGCAGCGCCCGCGCGCCGGTGATGGCCAACGGCACGCCAACCACGAGCCCCGCCAGGGTCAACCATCCCCCCCACCGCACGACGAGGTGCAGGATGTCCCCGGGGCGCGCGCCTAACGCCATGCGGACCCCGAACTCCCGTTCGCGCTGGCGCACGTGATAGCTTACGACGCCATGCAGCCCGGCGGCGGCCAGCAGGGCGGCCGCTAGGCCGAGGGCAGTGAGCAGTGCCGTGCTTGCGCGTTCGAGCGCGACGGCGTCACGCAGGCGCTCCCGCATGGACCGCACGTCAAACAGGGGAAGCCCTGGGTCCACGGCGTGCACCGCACGGGACACGCCGGCCAGGGTCCGTCTTCCGACATCCTGCCGCCAGACGACGTGGACCGACCGGGCACTCCAGTCGAAGACTTCCGGCGGAGTCTGCGACAGCGGGATGAACACCTGCGGGCTGGGTTCCGCGCGGAGGCCCGCGTCACGTGGTTCGCGCACGACCCCGACGATTTCCCACGGGTACGGCGTCCCCGTACTGTCCATGAAGGGCGAACTGGTCCCTCCGAGTTGGCGTCCCACGGCATCGTCGCCGAGGCCGAGGCGCCGGGCGAGGGTCTCGCTCACGAGGAGCCGTCGTGGAGCCTGCGGCCCGTCACCCACGTCGAGGTCGCGACCGGCGATGAGGTCGATCCCCATCGTCCGGAGGTAGCCGGGAGACACGAACCGGAGCTGGGCATTGATGTCGGGTGACGTGCTTCCTCCCGCGGTGCCCCCAACCACCCGGAAGTCGCTGCCTCCGCCCCCGTCGCCTAACGGGATCGCGGACGCGAGCGCGACGCCCGTGGGCTCGTCGCCGCGAAGGGAGGCCAGGATACGTTCGTGCGCCGCGATCACCGCCTCGGCGCCAGGGTACTCCCGCGCGGGGAGGGCATAACGAGCGGTGTGCACGCTGTCGACCGCAAACCCCGGCGAGACGCGTCCCGCAACCTGGGCGCTGCGCAGCAGGAGGGCCGCGCTAACCAGCAGCACCGCGGACAACGCGATTTCGCTCACGACGAACAGCTGGCGCGTCCGCTCCGTGGCGACTCCTCCGGTAGACCCACGCCCACCCTCCTGCAGCATACCGCCAAGGTTCACCCGAGACGCACGCAGCGCAGGAAGGAGGCCGGCGAGCACGGCGGTGGCCAGCGTGGCCCCTGCAGCGAAGAGCACGGAGTAGCCATCCAGACGAACATCAGCGAGGCGTGGAAGCTCCGGCGGCATGATCGCGACGAGGGCGCGCCCGCCCCACAACGCCAAAAGGAGGCCGGCAACGCCGCCCATCACCGCCAGCAGGAGGTGTTCGGTGAAGAGCTGCCTGACGAGTCGTCCGCGCGATGCACCGAGCGAGGCCCGCACGGCGAACTCCCGTCCCCGCCCTGCGCCCCGCGCCAGGAGCAGGCTGGAGACATTGACGTTCGCGATGAGGAGGACCGTGAGCACGGCACCAAGGAGGAGCAGCAGTTGGAAGCGAAAGGGCTCGGAGATGTGGTCGCCGAGGCGACGTACCAGGGCGCGACGCCCCTCCAGGTCGCGCCCGGCCGCCGACGCGGTGCGCTCGAGGATTCCCTGCAACTCCGCCTCCGCCTGTCCCACGCTCGCGCCGGGACGCAACAGGCCGATGGTGGCAAGGAACGGGGTGAAGTTGTCCCGCAAGCCATCGGGGAGGGGGTCCGCGACGAGGAATTGCGGCTGGACCCCCTGGCCTTCGACCGCGCCGTCGAGCACGCCAACGATGGTATGCATCCGCCCGTCGAGGCGGATGGTGCGGCCTTCCACGCGCGGGTCGCCGGCGAGGCGATCCAGCCAGAGGGCGCGGCTGATCACGACCGCAGCTTGCGCACCCGGGGTGTAGTCTGCCTCGCCGAGGCCACGGCCGGGGGCGGTGCCCAGCCCCAGGGCCTCGAAGAACCCACGCCCGACCTGGAGTCCCTCAACGCGCAGGGGCTCGCCCTCATCAGTGAGTGTCATCGCCACCGACCGACTCGTCACCAGGCGCTCCAGCGCCCGTGACCCGTCGCGCCACGCGTGCGCGATGGCTGGGCTCACGCCGTCCTGGCCGGTGGAGGACGCCACGGTCACCCAAAGCGTGCGCTCGGGGTGTGCCACCGCCAACGGGCGCAGGACGACGGCCTGGTACAGGGAGAAGACGGCCGTGCTTGCGCCGATCCCGAGCGTTATGACGAGGAGCGTGGTCGCGAGCAGGGCACGGTCACGGGCCAGCGAGCGCCATGCGATATGCAAATCCTGGCGAAACTCGTCGAACATCCGGCGTCGCGTCGATATAGCGAGGTGAGCCTCATCGATCGCGAGGCACTCCGCGCGCACCCGTTCGGCATCGCCGAACCGACGCGCGGCCTCGACCCGTGCCGCCTCGCGGTCCATGCCCCGGCGAACCAACGCTTCCTCGTGCAGCGACGCATGCAACGCGAGTTCATCGTCGAGGTCGCGCGTGATCTGGCCGCGTGACGCGGGCAGGCGAAAGGGGAGTCGCATCAGGCCGGCTCCGGGGTCGTCTGGGCAAGGGCCCGGGCCACGGAGGCGACGTAGCGCTGCCATGTGCTCGTTTCGGCCCGGAGCGCGGCGCGCCCTCGCGTGCCGAGCTTGTAGAACTTCGCGCGGCGGTTGTTCTCGCTGACCCCCCACTCGGGTTCGATCCACCCTTTCGCCTCAAGCCGGTGCAGCGCAGGGTAGAGGGTGCCCTCCTCGATGAGGAGTTCCCCTCCGGTGGATTGCTTCACCCAGTCGGCGACGCCGTACCCATGCCGCGGGCCCCAGGTGAGCGACTTGAGGATGAGGAGCTCGAGCGTGCTCCGCAGGAGGTCGGCGTCGGTGGCCATGGCGGCGTGTGGCGGGAGGGACGTTCCCCTTGTGACGCAAGGGAAGATAGTGCGCTCCCATGGCGAGGCAAGGGGAGGGCCGCGTCGTGACGTCGCCCCTGCTCGCGCCGACGCGAACGGGCAAGGGAGGCTATTTCACCTGCAGCACGAGGTCGAAATTGTTGAAGCTCTTGACCCGGAGCGTGAGTGGCCCGCGCGCGGGCGTGACCTCGACGTCCATCGTCTCACCGGGCCCCATCGCGAAGCGCGCAGGTTGCGCGGATGGCATGCGTAGGTCGGCCCCGTCCTTGGCCACGACCCGCCAGTCGATGACGCGTTCTTGTTGGAGCGCTTCCACCGTGACCAGGTCGGCTGCCGCGATGTTGACGAAACGGAGGCGATGCGACACGCCGGCACGCAACGGTCGCTGTGAATGGTGGGCGACGACTGACGCCGTGTCATGGGTGCCGGCCACGGCGAACATCACGACGTGATCACGTTCGGGATTCCATCGCTGGCCCTGCGGAAGGACGAGGAGTGGGCCGTACATCCCCGAGGAGAGTTGGCGCACCTCGGAGACGTGCGAGTGGTAGATGAAGGTGCCTGCGCGCGGGGGTGTGAACCTCGCGACGAAGGAGTCGCGTGGGGCGATCGACGGCGCGACGTGGTTGGCTGAGCCGCTCCATCCACCGACGCCGTCGAAGTAGCTCTCCAATTCCATCCCATGCCAGTGGACCGACGTTCGTTCCGGGAGCCGGTTGTGCACGGTGATGGCGACCGGTTCCCCCTGCGCCAGCACGATCGGCGGTCCGGGGATCGTGATCGAGTCCGCCGGCACGCCCCCGGGACGCGCGAGGACGAAGCCCAGCCCCGGGGTATCGGCGTAGACCTTTTCCCGCTGCTGCACGGTGAGGTCGATGCGGCGCGCACCTGTTACAGTAGGCGCGCTCGCGGGGCCCGCAACATCGATCCCGATGACCAGCCCTGACATGGCGTGTTCGCCGGCGTGTGCGGCGGGCGCGGGTTGCGGGAGCGGCGTTGTATCGCCCGCCATCGCCCGGGCCCACATCGCGGCCGCCACGTCCAGCTCTTCCTCCATCTCGTGTTCCACATGGAAGGCGTCGTGACAATGGAAGAGCCAGCGTCCGGCGCGCTCGGGACTCCAGGTCAGCGCCATCGTCTCGCGTTCCAGCAGGGTCTCGGTCACCACGAGGCGTTGTTGCGCAGCTGTGTAGGCCGTATCGCCGGTGTGCGTCCCCCGCGCATCCACGCGGAAGTAGGCGCCGTGCAGGTGCATCGGGTGGATGCTGCCGGCGAAGTTGATCACGCGCCAGTGGGCGGTGTCACCAACTGCCAACTGCATCCGCTCGGTGTGCGGCCACATCCGGCCGTTGAGCGCGAGGACAAAGGTGGAGTCGCCGCCCGTCGGTGCCGCACCGCTCCAGCCGGTGATGGCGATGATCCGGTCCGGCGGCGCGCCGGTAGAATCGACGGCGATGACGCCATGCAGCTGTCCCCCGCCGCCTCCCACCCACCGCACCGTGCCCCGCGTTCGACCGGAGTACCCATAGAGGCCAGGGCGGTCGGCCCGAAAACGGGTCGTGGCCGTCGCGCCGGGAGCGACTACCAGGGTGTCCCGTGTACGTGGGTCGCGGAGACCGGTGACCAGCAGGGTGTCGGGGAGGGAGTTGGTGAGGGCGATCGCCACATCGACGCCAATGGGGACCCGCACCAGGGGGCCCGGAACCGAGGGCGCCTGCCCCACCTCCCCAAATGCGGCGACTTCAAACGACGGCCGGTCGTTCCCGCTGGGGAACCAGCGGGCGGCCCGCGCCTCGAGGGCGACGCGGTGCTCGCCGGCATCCAGCCGGCCGGCGGTGGATCGAAAGTCGTTAGGTGTCGCGACCGGGGAGGGGGCGGGCCGGCAGGTGAGCGCCACCCCGAGGACCATCCCTGCGAGGGCCGGACCGGCGGTGCGACGGTATTGGCGGAGCGTGTTCATGCTGGAAGATGGCCTCGTGGTGAGGCCTTCGTCAGCAGCTTTCGGTACCACGACGACGGGGGGCGGGGCGGCGCGAGCGGTCGCCGGACGGCACAAGTCAGGAGGGGAACCCGATTCCCACAGCGCGCGGTGCGGGCTAGCGTTGGGATGCCATCCCCAACGCCACCTGCCATGTCGATTACGGTACGTCCGGTCCTCCTAGTAACCCTTGCACTCGGCGCCACCGGGTCGCTCGACGCCCAGGTGCGTCGCGCCTCCCAGGCGAGTGCAGCCACCCCCGCATTCGTCGCCGACACGACGTCGTTCTCCGGCCTGCGCTGGCGCGAGATCGGTCCCGCACGCGGCGGCCGCTCGGTTGCCGCCGCGGGTTCGGTCAAGCGTCCCAATGAATACTGGATGGGGACAACCGGTGGTGGCGTCTTCAAGTCCGTCGACGGCGGGCAGAACTGGGCCGCCGCCAGCGACCGCTACTTCGGGGGAACGATCGGCGCGATCGCCGTCGACGCGCAGGACCCGGACATCGTCTGGGTCGGAGGCGGCGAGACCGACATCCGCGGCAACACGGCCGGTGGTGACGGGCTCTGGAAGTCCACTGACGCCGGTCGCACCTGGAGCTTCCTCGGGTGGAAGTACGAACACATCTCCGCCATCCGCATCCATCCGACCAACAAGGACGTCGCGTGGATTGGCGTGTTCGGGAATCCCTTCCAGGTGGGCGACCGCGGGCTCTACAAGACGACAGACGGTGGCAAGACCTTCTCCCGCGTCCTGTACGCCGGCGATTCCACCGGGGTGATCGACATCCAGCTCGATCCCTCCAACCCGGACGTGCTGTACGCGGCCACCTGGCAAGCGTGGCGATCCCCGTGGGCGATGTCGTCCGGCGGCGTGCACTCGGGCATTCACAAGTCCACCGACGGCGGCGCGACCTGGACCAACCTCTCGCGTACGGCGCGCGGACTCCCCACCGGGGTGACGGGCAAGATCGGGCTGGCGGTGTCGCCGGCCAAGCCGAGCCGGGTCTGGGCGGTCATCGAACACGATTCGGGCGGGATCTATCGCAGCGACGACGCCGGGGCGACCTGGAGCTACATCAACCGCGATCGCAAGCTGCGACAGCGCGCCTGGTACTACTCGAACCTGGCCGCCGACCCCAAGGACACGAACGTCGTCTACGCGCTGAATGTCGGGTTCTACCGGTCGCGCGATGGCGGGAAGACCTTCCGCGAGTCGATCAACGTGCCGCACGGTGACAACCACGACCTGTGGATCGCGCCGGACAACCCGATGCGGATGATCGAGGCGAATGACGGCGGCGCCACGGTCTCGACCAACGGTGGTCGCAGTTGGACGGACCTCGAGTTCCCGACCGCGCAGTGGTATCACGTGGACGTCACCAACGACTATCCGTACAAGATCTGTGGCGCCCAGCAGGACAACTCGACGCTCTGCGGCCCGAGCCGGAAGCCGGGCAACGTGCAGCTCTCCGACTGGGAGGATTCCGGCGGTGGCGAGTCCGGCTACGTCACGCCGCATCCGACCAAGCCGTGGATCGTTTTCGCCGGCTCCTATGGCGGGTTGCTGACGCGCAAGGACATGCGGACAGGATTCACCCGTGATATCACGGTGTACCCCAACAACCCGATGGGGGAATCGTCGGAAGACATCAAGATCCGCTTCCAGTGGACCTTCCCGATCGTCTTCTCGCGCCACAATCCCAACGTGTTGTATGCCGGTGGCTCGCGCCTCTTCCGCTCCACCAACGAAGGGGAGAGCTGGACGATGGTCGGGCCGGAATTCTCGCGCGCCGACAAGCGAACGATGGGTGCGAGTGGCGGCCCCATCACGAAGGACCAGACCGGCGTGGAGACCTACGCGCTGATCTTTGCTTTTGACGAGTCTCCTGTCCGTCCAGGCGTGCTCTGGGTCGGTTCCGACGACGGCTACGTCTGGGTCTCGCAGGACAATGGCGTCAGCTGGAAGAACGTCACCCCCAAGGACTTCGGCGAGTTCAGCCGCGTCTCGATCATTGAGCCCTCCAACTTCGATGCCGGCACGGCGTACGTGGCTGCCAACCGATACCAGCAGGGCGACAAGCAGCCGCTCCTCTTCAAGACCACGGACTACGGCCGCACCTGGACGAAGATCGTGAACGGCATCGCGCCGGATCACTTCCTTCGCGTCGTGCGCGAGGACCCCAAGCGGCGCGGGATGCTCGTCGCCGGCACGGAACGCGGGGCGTACATCACCTTCGACGACGGACAGAACTGGCAGTCGCTGCGTCGCAACCTGCCGCTCGTCCCGGTGCATGACCTGCGCATCAAGGACAACGACATCGTGGCCGCGACGCATGGCCGTGGGTTCTGGGTGATGGACAACATCTCGTCGCTCCGCCAGCTCAACGCCCAGGTGGCGGGCAAGCCCGTCCACCTGTACAAGCCGGCCGACGGTTTCCGCACCGACTTCAGCGGAGGCTTCTTCGCCCAGCTCATGGCGATGTTCGGCGGGGGTGGCTCGCAGCTCGGCGCCAATCCACCGGGCGGCGCGCTGATCCAGTACTACCTCAAGGACCCCAACCAGCGCGTCACCCTTGAGTTCCTCGACGCTGCGGGCAAGCCGATCAAGAGCTTCACCAGCGACCAGGATCCCGAGACCGCAGCCGACTCGCTTCGACTGGAAGGGGTCAAGGCGGGGATGATCGATTCGCTCGTGAAGACCGGCCTCGCGCGTGACTCCGCGACGAAGGTCGCGACGGCCCAGGTCAGCAACCCGGCGTTCCTCATGCAGCAGGTGGACATCGAGGAGTTCTTCTCACGTGCCCCACGTCCGCCACGGGTCCCCAACCGTGCGGGGATGAACACCTTCGCGTGGGACATGCGATACCCCGACGCCGAGCGTTTCGAGGGGATCATCATGTGGGCGGCTGGTACCACCGGCCCGATTGCGCCGCCGGGGACCTACAGCGTCCGCATGACCGCCGCCGGTGTCACCGAGAGCCAGACCTTCCGCTTGCGGAAGGACCCGCGCGCGGAGGCCACGGACGCCGACCTGCAGGAGCAATTCCGCCTGCTCATCGCCATCCGGGACAAGACCACCGAGGCCAACAACGCCGTGCGCCTGGCGCGCAACATGCGCTACAACGTCGGCGACCGCACCGGCAAGCTCTCCGCCGCGCAGCAGGCCGAGTTCAAGGCGATCGCCGATGCGATGATGGCCGCCGTGAGCCAGAACGAGGGTGAGGTCTACCAGGTGAAGAACCAGTCCTCGCAGGACCCGCTCAACTATCCCATCAAGCTGAACAACAAGATCGCATCGCTGGCGGGCACGGTGAGCAGCGGCGAGTACCGTCCGACGAAGCAGAGCCGCGAGGTCTTCACCGACCTGGCCGGCAAGCTCGACCTGCAGGTGAAGGCGATGAACAAGGCGATGGACGACAACCTGCCGAAGCTGAACGCGATCCTGCGCGCCGCGGGCCTGCCCGAGCTCAAGAAGAGCTTCGAGGAGATCAAGGCGGCGAAGCCGGCCGTGGCGATGTAGCGCGACCTGCCCCTTATGCGGTGAAGGACGCCGTGGGCCCGGGTACCCGGGGCCACGGCGTTGTCACTTGATCGAGACGGCGCCGACGGGTCGCAAGCTCGTCACGCGCCAGCCCCCACCACTTCGCGACAACTCGGCGACAAACTGCGCCGGGCGCTTGCGATTCGCCCCGAAGGCGGAGCGCACGTTGAGCGAGGCGCGGAACCGTGCGGTGGCACGCGTGCGGCTCTCCACCTCGATCTCCGGCGTCCCTTCGACGCTCATCAGGAGCCGGCGTTCCTTGACGAGGTCGAGCCACCCTGACGCATCGTCGACGCGGAGGACGCTTCCCACGCGGCCAGCGTCTCCGCTTCCCATCGCCCCGGCCAGGTCGTCGAGCGCCCGCCCCACATCGCTGGCGATGGCCGCGGCGTTAGGCACCGCGTCTGCCTCTGCGGAGGCCTTGGACGCCGCCGGCGGCTCGGTCACCACCGGCGCGGGGGTGGCCGGTGGTGGTGTGATCACGGGCGGTGGCGGGGCCTTGTCCTCGGTTGGTGCGTTCTTTCGCGCGCCGGCGGCAGCTGGCGAACGCGGTGTGGTCCGGCCGGTCGACGCCGGGCGCGGTGCAGGTTCAGGCGGCGCAATGGGGCCCGCCTTCTCGCCAACGATTCCCGGCGTGGCCCCGAGGGCAGGGGGCACGTCGCCACTCACCGCGGCCGCAACGGTGGCGGGAGGGGGCGCCACCGGGGCTCCCATGGTCGGGGTGGTGTCGGAGGCGACGGAGGATGGGGGCACGGTGGGTTCATCCGACCGTCCCTTGAGCAACGCCGTGGTGCCTAACGCCAGCACGGCCACGGCGGCCCAGAGCCGCCAGTCACCCAGTGGCGAAGGCCGCGGGGGGACTGGCGCCGGCGCCACATCAGCCGCGATGCGCGTGGCGGCCACCGCGGGGGCGGCCAGCCGCGTAGCGGGCACCACCTCGCGCGCGGGCGCGTCAGCGGTGTGTGAGAGGGTGGCGACAGGCACCTCGCGGTCCGCCCGTGCCATCGGGACGTCGGCCAGTCGTGTATGGGGCGTTGGCCCCGGCGCGACCACCGGCCCGGCGCCGCGCGCCGCGCGGAGCGCCTCGGCCATCGCGCGGGCGTGTGGATACCGGTCGTCGCGTCCCTTGGCCATCGCGCGCCCCAGTACCTCGTCCACGACCGCCGGAGCGTCCGCGATGGTTGCGCGGACCGGGGGCGCTGGAGTGTTGAGCTGCTTCATCATCAGCTCGTAGTCGCTGTCGGCCTCGAACGCCAGGCGCCCCGTGATCAGCTCGTACAACACGCAGGCGAGCGAGTACAGGTCGGACCGGCCGTCGACGTCCTCCCCGCGCAGCTGCTCCGGGCTCATGTACATCGGCGTCCCGACCGCGGCCCCCATCCGCGTCTGCCGACTGCTCCCCATCAAGCGCGCAATGCCGAAGTCCATGACCTTCACGTGTCCGTCACGCGCCAGCATGATGTTCGCCGGCTTGATGTCGCGGTGGACCACCCCCTTGAGGTGGGCATGTTCGAGCCCCTCCAGCGCTTCGGCGCCCAGCTCGAAGGCTCGACGCCAGTCCAGGTGCCCTGACCGGTGCACGATCGCCTCGAGGGTCTCCCCCCGCACGAACTCGAGGACCATCACCAGGTCGTTGGCATGGCGCTCGAGGCCATACACTGCCGCGATGCGGGGATGGTTGAGGCGGGCGAGCGCGACCGCCTCCTGGCGGAACCGTTCATGCAGCCCTGGCTGACGCGAGACCTCGGGGCGCATGACCTTGAGCGCCACTTCGCGATCGAGCATCTCGTCCTGCGCGCGGTACACCGTACCCATGCCGCCTTCGCCGAGCCGGTCGGTGACGCGATAGTTGCCGACGCGTTCCCCAATCATGCGGGCAACTCCACCACGCGCGTGGCCTTGGGGGTGCGAGTCGGGGATTCCATCGAGAGGATCGCCACCGAGATGTTGTCAAAGCCTCCGTTCTCCCGCGCGCGTGCGACGAGCGTGTCGCACGCGACCTGCGGCGCGGCGGCCGCCATCGCGTCCCGGATGTCGTTGTCGCTCATCATGTCGTAGAGGCCATCGGAGCAGACCAGGAATTGATCCCCGGGCCGCACGAGGAGCGGGGTCGGCCAGGTGGTCACCGGAACATTGCGCACGGAGCCCAGCGCGCGGGAGATGACGTTCTTGTCCGGATGGTGTCGCGCTTCCTCCAGGGTCAGCATCCCGTTGCGCACGAGTTCCATCACGGCCGAGTGGTCTTCGGTCATCAGGAAAAGCTCGCCGTCGCGGAACATGTAGCACCGGCTGTCCCCGACGTGGGCACAGTAGGCGTGTCCGTTCCGGAGCAGCAGGGCGGTGCAGGTGGTCCCCATCCCCTTCAGGCGAGGCTCGCGTGCGGCGGCGTCAATGACGGCGCTGTTGGCCGCTTCCATCGCGCGGGCGAGGAGCAGGTGGGGATCCTTTGCCTTCTCGACCGCACACCGGACGTAAGCCTCGATCGCCAGTCGGCTGGCCACCTCACCGGCCTCGTGTCCACCCATGCCGTCGCAGACCACGGCGAGCACCCCTCGATCGCTGGCGTCCTGGGACGCCGGATGCACAACCGCCACGGCGTCCTCATTGACGTCCCGCACGCAGCCGGGATCGGTGGCCCAGGCGGTCACCAGGCGGGACTCGGGGGCCGTGCCGCCGCCGGGTACGGGGGTCGAGAGTTCCATGGTCGGGCGCACGGTGGGCGTACGGCCAAACAGGCGAGAGAGGAACATCGGGCTAACGCTCCGGAGAGGGCGGGGGCGGCGTGCTGGACGCGCGCAGGGTTTCCGTGTATTCGTTGGCCCCGTCGTGCACCTGGAACCGGCGCTCCAACGGTTCGTAGCCTGCCCGGCGCAACGACACGCTCACCCAGGTGCCCAGCGGTGCCTCGAAGCGGGCGGGGGTCGTGCCAATCCGTATCCCGTCGCGGTACACGTCGGCGGGCGTCTCGCCAAAGACGTTGATCGTAACCTGTCGCAGGCGTACGCCCGCGGGGGGCAGTGTACGCGCCGTGTCTGCCGTGAGCGTGGTGGTGTCTGCCGGGGGGGGCGGTGCGTCGCGGCCAGATGCTCGCGGCCACACGGTGAACGCCAGGGCGACGACGGCCACGCCGGCTGCGGCCTGTGCCACCCGCAGAAGGAGGCGCGGGCGATCGGCCGCTTGGCGGGGCGCAGCGCTTCCTCGGAGCATCTCCTGCGCCGCGTCCCGCAGCTCGGTGGCACTGCGCGGGCGCTGGCTGGGGTCGACGCGCAGGCAACGTGCGATCAGGGCGGCCACCTGCGCCGGGACGTCGGGTCGTTCGGGCGGCGGGTATGTTCCCTTGAGAATCCGGTCCATCACCCCGGTGATGGAGTCGGCGGCGAATGGGGTGCGCCCCGTGACCATCTCGTAGAGCACGATGCCGAGCGCCCAGAGGTCGGAGGCTGGTGTGGCGGACTCCCCGCGGACCTGTTCCGGTGCCAGGGCGAGCAAGGTTCCGACGACACTGCCATCTGTCGTCAGTTTGGGTGAGTCGCCGGACTTGGCGATCCCGAAGTCGAGCAGGCGGACGCGGCCCTGCTCGTCGATCCGGATGTTGCTGGTCTTGAGGTCCCGGTGGATGACGCCGCGCTCGTGGATGTAGGCCACGGCATCGGCGACCTGCGCGAACCAGGCGAGCGCCTGCGGCACCGGGATCGACCCGCGCTGGGCGATGGCATCCAGCGATTCACCGGCCACGTACTCCATGGCCAGGCACGGCAGTCCATCCACCTCGAACAGGTCGTACAGCGTGACAATGTGCGGGTGCTGCAGGGACGCCTGGATGCGTCCTTCGTTGCGGAAGCGTTCCCGCATCGTGGGGGTGTTGGCCCGCGTCAGCACCTTCACCGCCGCGACGCGTCCGGTGGCGGTGTGCGTCGCACGGTACACCTCTCCCATGCCGCCGGCCCCCAGGAAGTCCACGACCCGGTACGGGCCGAGGGTGGTAGGGCGCAGGGTGCCGGCGGGCATGGTCGTGCCTAACGGGTGTTCGGGGCGACCGACATGAGCTGCATCCCGAACTGGATCGGTACCGAGAAGCTCACGTGGGCGTCACCCACCTTGGCCGCGAAGAAGATGCCGGTGACGCGGCCCTGGTTGTCGAACATCGGCCCGCCGCTGTTCCCGCCGCCGGTGGAGTTGATGGTCAACTGGTAGCGGTCTCCGTTGGGCGCATACGTGGCGTAGGCATCCGAGCTGGCGCCGTCGGCCGCGCGCAGGATCTTGCCGATGTTGCCCACGGACAGCGTCGGGTCCGGCACGGTGCGCAGCTGCGCGTCGCGGTTGAACGTGTCCTTCGACTTGACCACCGCCACCACCTGGTCCGAGATGCCGGGGTAGCCGATCACCGTCACCTGGTCCCCGACCTGGATGGTCTTGTAGTTGTCGAACATCGTCACCGGCTCCAGCGACGAGGGCGTCTCGATCTTGATCAATGCGACGTCGTGCTGGTCGCTCACGCGAGCGACGGTGGCCTCCACCGGGTTGGTGTTCTTCGGGAACCGGACGTACAGGTATTCCTGCCGGCCGCGGAACACGTCGATCTCGTTCTTCGGACCGGTCTGCTTGGTTTCCGACGGGATCCACCGCGCGGGCGGGTTCACGATCGTCCATTGGCCTTGCTGGTCGAAGACAATGTCGCCGCTGTTGTCCACGAGCACGCCGCGCATCGATGCATCCATGCGGTACGGCGCCCGCCAATTTGAGGCCACGTGCCGGTTCGTCAGGATGAAGCCGTTGCTGGTGACGACGAAGCCGGACCCCGACGAGCTCACGGCGATGGGCGAACTCCCCTGGGAATTCAGGGTGAGGAACGGTTCGAGGGCATCACCGCCCACGGCCACATAAGTGGGAACCATATTGCCCGCGCCCTGCAGGATGGGCACGGTGCTCCCGTTGCGCAGCTTGAGCTGGTTGGGAATCCACCGGTGGAAGACCTGTGCCCCGGTGGGGCCGTAGATCAGGTTCCAGCTGAAGTCGACAGCCACGGTCGAGCCCGAGTACTTCGCCGCGATCTCGGCGGGGGTCATGTTCTTGCCAAGTTCGCCTCGAAGCGAGTCGATGCTCGAGACGGCGGCGCCCCCAATGCGCGCGAGGCTGTCCGCGAGCGCCTGCTCACGACGCCGCTGTTCCTCGTCGTTGGTGTTGTTGTTGAACGCCTGCCACGCCATCAAGGCGGCAATCGCCGCGACCCCGAGGCCGCCGCCGATCTGCAGCTTGCGGTTGGCTTGCGCCTTCGTCTCGGTGATCATCCGCTCCACCGTCGCCTTGCCGATGCCACCTGCGGGCGCGGGTGCGCCACCCACGGGCGCGGTGGCGCCGACGCGCGTCTCCATACCCGCGGGGGCCGTCACCCCCAACCGCGTGGCCTTGACGTATTGGGCCGGCAGCGGGTCCAGGTCGAACTGGATCTCCGGGCCACCGGCGCCGAGCTGGATCACGTCGCCCGGTTGCAACGCCATCTCGCCAACGACGCGCAGCTTGTTGAGGAAGGTGCCGTTCCGGCTGTTCAGGTCGACGACCTTGAAGCGCATCGGGTCCGCGGCGTCGCGGGCGATACGGGCGTGCTGCCGCCCCACAAGGTCATCCTTCTCGGGGTCGAAGCGCACGGTGGCCGTTGGATCGCGGCCCAGGATCAGCTCGGCGAACTGGGCGAGGGGAAATTCTTCCTGCTGGCTTGCCTTGGAGCCCTTGAGGTGACGAAGGATGACGCGGTCCATGGGAGGGGCGGGGATCGAGGTGAGTGCGGCCTGCTTCACCCCGACAGGCGCAACCTCGGTCCCGCGGGGCTCACCACCCGCCGCCCGCTACTTCGCCTTCGCCGCCCAGGTGGTCGAATCCGCGCGCCGGCCCCAGCGACCATACAGCTCCGAGAGCCGGAAGGCGACGCGCTTGGTGACGGTCACGTCCGCCCCTCGCTTCACCACGAGGTCGTCGTACGCCGCGCGCAGGATCCGCTCGGCGTCCGGGTACTTTCCCGCCAGCATCTGGTGGTACCCCACCACGGATTCTGACGAGGCAATCGCCCAGTGTTCTGGCGGGAGGTACTTCCGCCGGATGTCCAGCGATCGGCGGAGCACGGCCTCACCTTCGGCGAGCCGACCAAGGGCATCCAGGGTCAGGCCGTGCGCCTGCAACGCCGCCGCGGACGTCGGGTCGGCCTCAGGCAAGGGACCACCGATCTCCGGCACGATCACGCTCGAGGCGGCAAGAGAGCCCGCGAGGTCACCACGCTGGTACAGGATCTGCGCCTGGTTCAACATCCCGCGCAGGTAGTTCGGGTGCTTGGGGCCGAGCTGCTTGAGCATGAGACTCGTGGCTTTCCGGATGAGCGTGTCGGCTTCCACGAGGCGCCCGAGGTCCACGACCATCGACGCGTACGACTTGAGCATCTCGGCGTACATCACCGATTCTGGGCCATGGTGCGTGCGGGCCACCTCAAGCCCCTCACGCACCAGGGACTCGGCCTTCGCGTAATTCCCGCTGTAGATGAACGAGACCGCGACGTTGTTCAGTGTGTACGGCAGGTCGGCACGACTCGCGGAGTCGGTCAGCGTTCGTCGGATGCCGATGGCCTCGAGCTTCACCTGGAGCGCCTCGTCGAGCCGCCCCTGGTGCTCGATCATCCGGGACAGCCCATCGAGGGCGTTGGCCAACTCGGAAGGCTCGGCCCCCTTGAGTGCCCTCCATTCCGCCACGTTCACACGAGACAGCGACTCCGCCTTCACGAAATTGCCGAGCGCCTCGGTGGCGGCGATGACATATGAGAGCGAGATCAGCGTTTCCCAGTTGCGCAGGCCATGCAGAGTCCGACGCAGCTCAAACGCGCGATCGGCATGCACGCGCGCGCTGTCGTACAGCCCGAGCCCGTAGTACGTCTGCGCGACGGTGTGTCGGACCTGGGCCTCGACCGCGGGGACGAGCTTGCGATTGGGGACCTCGGCGGCGGCGCGATCGAGCACCGCGCGCACGGTCACGTCGCGGCCCTGGTATTCCGGGTCGGCTGCCGACAGCATGTCGGCCATGAACTGGTTGACTTCGGAGGCTTTTTCGGCCTCGAGACGGGCAATACGCGCCTGCCGTGAGGTGGACACGATGCCGCCGACGAGTGCGGCCACGGCGAGGACGCTCGCGGCGACCTCCACGGGCCGCCGCCGGATGAACTTGCCGAGTCGGTACCCCAACCAGGCTTTGCGTGCCTCGACCGGGTGTCCGTCGAGCCATCGTTGCACGTCGTGGTTGAACTGCTCCGCGCTCGCGTAGCGCAGTGGGCTTTCCTTGGCGAGCGCGGTGAGCAAGATGGCATCCAGGTCGCCTGCCACGCGCCGCCGCCATCGTGCGACGGTGCCCTCGTCGAACGTCGCCGCGACCTCCGGGACGAGCGCGACGGACGGTCGCGTGGGGGCACCGTGCAGATCGCGACCTCGATCTCCGACAGGAGCCTTCCCTCGGTAGGTGTCGGGCGCCGACCGGTCAGTAGTTCGTACAGCACGACACCGGACGAGTAGATGTCACTGGCCGGCGTGAGCGCAAGCCCGCGCACCTGCTCCGGGCTCGCGTACTCCGGGGTAAAGAGTCGCACCCCGCCTCGCGTCATCGGGAGCTGGTCCGGACCCTCGGCCTCGCGCAGCAGCTTGGCGATCCCGAAGTCGAGGAGCTTCACCGTCCCGTCCGGGGTGACCAGGATGTTCCCCGGTTTGAGGTCGCGGTGCACCACCAACTGTTGGTGGGCGTGCTGCACTGCGGACAAGACCTGTCGAAACAGGCTCACGCGCGCTCGCACCCCCAATCGACGGGCGGTGCAATACGTGGTGATCGGCACGCCGTCCACGTATTCCATCACGAAGTACGGCTGACCGTCGCTCGTCATGCCGCCGTCCAACAGTGCGGCGATGTTCTTGTGGTTCAGGGAGGCCAGGATTTGGCGCTCATAGCGAAACCGCTGCAGGGCCAGCTCGGATTCATTCCCGGCGCGCAGGAACTTGATGGCGACGCGCTTGTCAAAGTCGCCGTCAGCACGAACACCCTCGTACACGGCCCCCATCCCACCGAACCCGATGAGTCGCACCACGTCGTAGGCCCCCACGCGACGACCCACGAGCGACGATTCGTCGAGGTCCGCCGGGAGCTCGGACACCAGGTGCGCGGCCGGGCGCTCCAGGGTCTCTCGCGCGTGGTCCAGGGCAGCAAGGAGCGACAGGAGTTCGCGCCGGGCGACCGGGTCGGACGCCGTCGTGGCCTCCACCCAACGCTCGCGCTCCCCGGTTGGTTGCTCCAGGGCGAGGTCGAACAGCTCCTTGATCCGGAGCCACCGGGTTGGCGACAGCTCACTCATGCCGGTTGTGTGGACGGGCGGGGATGGTCCGCGCTGGACTGGAGGATTCCCTGAGACAGGCGCGACAATTTGGCACCGTGGCGCACCGGCGTTCAGCCGTCCAGTTCGCGCTGCAGGAACGCCTTCGCAAACGTCCAGTCCCGCTTGACGGTCGCGGGCGACGTCCCCATGACCTCGGCGATCTGCTCGATCTCCAACCCGCCGAAGAACCGCAGTTCCACGACCCGCGCATATCGACCTTCTATGGTCGCGAGTTTCTCGAGGGCGAGATCCAGGGCCACCAGATCCAGTGCGCGGCTGGACGCGTCACCTTCGGTGCCCAACCCAGCCTCCTCTAGGGTGACCCGCTGTCCGCCTTCTCGCTTTGCCGCTCCCTTGCGCCTGGCATGATCGACGAGGATGCGTCGCATCGCCTGGGCGGCCACGCCATAGAAGTGCGCGCGGTCCTGCCACGATGAGCCGCGGCTGTCGACGAGGCGCAGGTAGGCCTCGTTGACCAGAGCCGTCGGCTGCAGCGTATGTCCGTCGCGTTCCCCACGCATGTAGTGGGCGGCCAGGTCGTGCAGCTCCGCGTACACCAGGGGGATCAGGCGGTCGGCGGCCCCTTCTTCACCCTGCTGGAGGGCGTGGAGAAGCCGCGTGACATCGTGCGAGGTGCGGGGGGATGGGGTGGCCGGAGACGACACCGGGCGGGGGTGGGAGGTCGGGGCGAGCTCTTCAATACGATGTCCCCTGATCTTGTGCAAGTCTCGTGCGTGAGCCGTCGCCCCGGTTGGGTGCGCCTGTGGAGGAGACCGCCATCCACTCCCGACCTCGCCCCTGCCCGCCATGCGCCCTCTCCTGCTGCCCGCCGCCGCCCTCGCGATTGTCGCCTCGCTCCCCCTCCAGGGACAGTCAGCCCAACGTTGGTCGATCCAGGCCTCAGCCATCGGGGTGTCGGCCCAGGGCGAAGCCTATGAGGGGCTCTCGGCCGGCGGAGGCATCGAGGCCCAGGTTCGGCTCACGCCGAGCATCTGGTCCTTTGGTGCAGGGTTCCAGTTCTCGACGCACACTGTCGACCTGGGCGGTACCGATGAAGACGTCACATTGACCGGACTGTTTATCGAGCCGCGGCGGATCATCGACTTGGGCAAGAACTATGCGCCGTATCTCTCTGCTCGCTTCTCGTTCCTCCAGCAGGCGATCGAGGTGCCGGTGAATGGCGGGACCGTTTCCGCATCGGCGAGTGGGGCACAGGTGAACGGGGGTGGCGGCGTGCTCTTCCGGATGTCGCCGCGCGTGAACCTCGACCTTGGGGCCACCTATGGCTTGATCAACTTCGGGGACGTGGAGCTGAGCGCGACGGGGCTCGGGACCACGACCATCGAGGGGACGTCCGGTAGCGGGTCAAACTTGGTGTTGCGTGTTGGCTTGGCGATCGGACTCGGCAAGTAGCGAACCAGCTCAAGGTTTCCCCGCGCACTTGGGCCCTTACGTCCGGTGGGGTGCGCGGGGTCGCCGGGGTGTCGTTCCCCGGGCGAGGGCATGCAAGCGCCGGGGATGCGGAGCTCAGCGACGATGGTGGAAGGGCGTCGACGGTCCTCGTTCAGGGCCGCTGGCCTGACGGGCGTTGGTTGCTGATCACCGGCGCCAGCGGCAGGCGATCGCGTGCCACGGCGACGCCGCCCTTGATGACGCCGGCAATCTTCCGGTAGTTCCGCGCCCCGTCGAGCGGATTCGCGTCCAGAATGACGAGATCGCCCGCCTTGCCCGCTTCGAGCGTGCCGAGGTCGCGGTCCACCTTGTAGGCGCGGGCGATGTTGCTGGTCGCCGCCTTGAGGATCTCCTGTGGCGCGAGCCCGGCCTCTTCGAGGCCGACGAGGGCATTGAAGTGTCCCTCGCCAAGCGTCACGCGGGAATCGACCGTGTCGGCCGCGAGGTTGGGGGACTCCGCACCGAAGACGGGGTGCGCGACGCCGGCATCGGTGGAGACCATCAGGGTGATCCCCTCGCGCACCATGTTGCGGATGTTGATCGCTGCAATCTTGTGGTAGGGCACCAGGACGCCGTTCGGGGTGTGCTTGGCCATCGCGTCCAGGTGCCGCCGGGTGACGGCCAGGACGGAGACCGCAACCCCCTTCGCCTTGATCTTGCGCAACGTCTCGATGGGGATCGGGTAGACGGGGCCCGAGATGTCACCATGCGTGAGGATGTCGACCCCGGCCTCGACGGCGAGGTCTACCGACTCCGGTGAGGTGACGTGTGCCTGCACGGTCTTTCCGGCCCGATGCCCTTCCTCGACGATTGCACGCTGCTGTCGTTCGCTGAACGACAGGAAGTTCATGTCGACATGCCCGCTGCCGCCGTACTTGAGAAAGTCGAGGTCGAGCGCCGCGTACTTCCGGATCGACGCACGCAGCGTGTCTGGCGGCATCCAGAGCAGCTCACGCCCTGTCCCTTGTTCCCAGGTCTCATTCGTCCGCTTGGCGAACGCCTTGCTCACGTGCGCGGCCGACGCGCCGCGAAAGTCCGGGCTGAGTGGGCCGCCGAAACCGATGATGTTCCCGGCGAGGAAGATGCGGCTTCCCGGAACGTCACCACGGTTGATCATGTCGCGCGCGCGAACGAGCGGGGCACGGGGGCCCCACGTGTCGAACACCGTCGTCATCCCGGCTTTGAGGGCGATTTGCGCCCCCTCAATGACCACCTCGTGGTAACGACCCTCGAGCGCGATGAGCGACTCCAGGTCACCGTTGAGGTACAGGTGCAGGTTCGCGTCCATGAGCCCGGGGATCACGAACCTTCCGCGGGCGTCGACCGTGCGGACGTTGGCCGGGACTGGCGTGGTGCGCGACGGTCCCACGGCCGCGATGCGCCCGTCGCGGATGAGGACCGTGGCGTCCGCGAGCGGGGGGCGACCGGTACCGTCGATCACGGTGCCGCCGGTGATGGCCACGGTCTGGGACGTGGCCCGCGCGGCGCACACCAGGAACATCACGGTTGCGACCTGTCGCGACCGTCGCACACACGCCTGCATCATGGGGACGTTGGGGGAAAGGAGTGGTCGTCGTCGTCCTGCGGAAGCCGGTGTTGCGGTGTGGTCGGGGTGAGGGCGGTCGGCGTGACGGCGCCGGGGAGCGCTGCCGGCCCGGTGCGTGTCGGGCCGGTCACCACGTGCTGGTGCCGGATATACAACTCGCGCGATCGCTCGAGATCCTCAAGGAACATCTCCTCACTCGCCCGGCCCAACGCTGGCATCCTCGATGATGGCATCGAGTTCGTAGTTGATGGCGACACCGAGGGCGTTGAAGTCGGTCGAGCCGACCCGCACCCAGCGACTGTCCACCACCGTCGTCTTGGCGTGCATCATCTCGCCACGCCACTCCCACAGTCGCACGCCGCTGCCGATGAGTCGCTTCACGTACGGCGCGAGGAGGGCCCGCAGCCAGGGGTGATCGTACCGACTGGGCACCAGCACCCGCACGTCGACGCCGTCACGTGCAGCCCCGGAGAGTGCTTCGGCCAGGCTCCAGGACGGCGCGAAGTACGCGCTGGCGACCCAGAAAGTGCGCTCCGCGCCTAACGCCTGCATTTGCAGCGCGCGCGAGAGGCGCAGCCGCCCCGGCTCCCCCTCCACGATGCCGACGAGGGCCGGTGGGTCGCGGAGCGGGTCAAGGTGCGTCGCACGCGGCACCCGCACCTCACGGAACTTGAGGCGGCGACGGCCGCCTGCACGTTCCCACATGCGATCGAACGACTCGGCCATGTCCACCGCGGCCGGCCCGCCGATCTCCACACAGGTATCGCGCCAGGGGGTGCTACGCCTACTGAGGCGTCCGCGTTTCCACTGGTCCCCGATTCCGATCCCACCCGTGATCCCCACGCGGTTGTCCACCACCAGGAGTTTGCGATGGTCGCGGGGGAGCAGCCCGAACCACGAGCGAAAGCCCGGCGGGTGGAAGATCCGGACCGATGCCCCAGCGGTTCGCAGCGGGTCCCAAAAGCTGTTGGGGGTGCCCATCCGGCCGACCCAGTCGACGAGGACACGGACACGCACGCCACGGGCGACCGCGCCCACCAGCGCATCGCGGACGCGGTGCCCGATCTCGTCCGGCCGGAAGATGTATTGCTCCAGGTCCACCGACTCGCGTGCGCCCTCGATGCGCTCCAAAATCGCATCGAAGGTCGCCGGCCCGTTGCGCAGCAGGGTGACCGCGTTCCCCGCAGAGACGTCGGCCGCCGCGATCCGCCAGAGTCCACGCGCGTAGGTGCGTGACTGCTGCAACGGGGGAAGGATGGGCGGGGCCCCCGGGGCCAGGTCGCGCGGCCGGGCCCCACTCATTCGGTCGTCCCCTCATCGGCATGCGTGATCGGGCGCAGGGCCACCTGGGCGACCATCGCGCCTAACGCGAGCGTCAGCGCCACGAACAACATCTGGAACCCGGTCTGCACCGCCGTGTTCACGTTGCGGTTCACCAGCGAACCCATGCTCATGAACCCGATCGACCCGGGGACCAGGAGCACCGTCGCCGGCTGTTGCAGCACAGGGTAGGGCAGGTGGCGGCGTCGGGCGATCAGCGCCCCGACCGCCATCGCCGTAAACGCGCCAATGAAGGCGGAGGCCGTGGAGCCGAGCCACTGGCCGCCGAGCCAGGCCGCGATCGAGGTCACCACGCAGATGATGCTGATCGACAGCGTATCACGCCGTCGCGCCCGAAACAGCTCGGTCATCGCCAGCGCCGCGAGCAAGGGCGACAACACGCGCACCCAGGTGGGCACCGCACCAAAGGTCGCCAGGGCGAGTCCGTCCGTCGATTGCACCGCCTGCTGCCCGACCACGACGCCAACGATTAACAGCAGCAACGTGGTGATCGCCGCGAGAAACCGACCCGCGCCGGACGTCCAGTGCCCTTGCGCAAGTTCGGTCATCGCGATCGTCAGACGCCAGCCGGGGAGGAAGATGACCAGCCCGGCAATCAGCAGTGGCATCGGGCGCACCCCTTTCAGGCCCACGTCCTCGGCAGAAAACGCAATCGCCGAAGCGAGCGCCGCCATGCTGACCGGGCCCAACGGGCCAAGGTGCGGCCGTGACCCGATGAATGTGAGCGCCGCGCCCACCGCGAGCCCGAGGACCACGGCCAGCAATAACTCGGGCCATTGGGCGCGCAGGAGCAGGGCGGCGGAGGCACTCAGCAGGGCACTCGCCAGCACGTCACGCCACGCGGGTCGCGACGAACGCCAGGCGAGGAGCTGCGCCAGGCGCTGCGCGCCTTCATCGGGGGTCAGGTCGCCGGCGCGAACTCTGGCCAACAGGCGGTGGAGCGCGACCGCCTTCGCGTAATCCGGCCCCGGCAGGTACACGCGGATGACTTCGGTCCACTGCCGCTCGCCGCGGGAGATCGTGAGGAAGATCCCGGTGCCCGTGGCATTACAGTCCGCGTGAAAGCCCAGTGCCGTGGCCAGGTCGGCGATCCCGGACTCGATGCGATCCGGCACTTCGTCGACCGCCGCATAGGCCCTCGCCGCGAGGGTGATGCAGCGGACGGCACCCTCTTCCGTGGAGGCCGCGATGGCGGCAGGCGTTTCGTAGAGGGCGGTGAGGGAGTGCACCGGACTAAGGTAGCACGGCCTGAGACTCGTGAGCGATGCGCGTCATCACCGACGGCTCGCCCGAGGCCCTGCATGGGGCGCCAGCGGCGAGGTCCTGAACTTGCCCCCCGGCGCGGGCCAGGGCTGCAGGCGGCCAGCCCGCCGGAGACCGGCCGGCCGACTGCTCGATCCGTCCTTAGGGTACGACCTTCGCTGGCGTCTGCTGCTTGATCTTCTCCATGTACTTCTGGAAGAAGAGCTTGTGGATGTCCATCATGTTGATCTCGCGTCCCTGGATATACGACTGCAGGATGTTGCTCGTCATGTCCAGGGGTGTGCCGGTCGTGATCAGCACGGTCGCTTCCTTCCCGACCTCCAGCGACCCCACCTTGTCCGCGACCCCGAGGAACGTGGCGGCGTTGATGGTGACGGACTTGAGCGCTTCCTCCTCCGGCAATCCGAAGGCCACGGCAACCCCGGCATCCCACGGCAGGCGATTGCTGTAGAGCCCACCGGAGCCGCCGGCGATGGCAAACTTCACCCCGGCGGCGTGCAACTTCGCGGGCGTCGCATAGGCGTTGTCATATCCCTCGTACTCCCGTTCGGGGGCTGCCATGGTGGAGGTGAGGATGACCGGCACGTTTTCCGCCTTGAGTCGGTCCGCCACGAACACGGCGTCGCGTCCGCCGCGAATCACCAGCTTGACTCCCTCGGCCTTGCCCCACGTGATGGCATCGTTGATCTGTGCGGCGCCATCGGCCGCCACGACCACCGGGATGGTGCCGTCGAGGGCCGGGATCATGGCGGCATACCGTGAATCGGTCCGCACGTCCTGCCCACTCTTCACCGCGTCTCGGTAGGCCCGCGCCTCACCAAACCAGTCCTTGATCTGTTGGACCTGCTCGGCATAGGTCTTCGGCGGCGGTCCAGCGGCACCGCGGCCGCCCGGGCCGCCGCCGCCGAAGCCGCGTCGCGGCTGCGCCATGGGGTCAGGCCAGCGCACGTTCAGCGCGGCCGCCCCCTTCATCGACATCTCCTCCCACGTCCACCCTTCGAGGTTGAGCGCGGAGGACAAGCCGGAGATCACGCCGCCGTCCGGTGTGCTGAACGCGACGAGCACCCCCGCCGAGCGCGTCGTTCCGATATGCCGGCTCTCGGCGTTCACCGCGACCTCGGCCCTGACGTTCGGATTGAAATCCCCGATCTCGCGAATGTCGTTGGAGACATCCACCGCGCCGATCTCCGTGATGCCCACGGTGCTGTAGGCGTCCACGAGACCGGGATAGATGTGCTTGCCCGAGACGTCGACGACCTTGGCGCCATTCGGGACCGCCACCTCAGGCCCACCGATCGCGGAAATGCGCCCGCGGTCAAACACGATCGTGCCGTTGGTGATGGTCCCCCGGGTCACCGTGTGAATCGTGGCGCCTCGCAGGACCACGGGCTTGTCCTGCGGTGGGACGGTCATCCGCTCCTGCGCGCGCAGGGTGCCTGGAACGAGCAGCGTCGTCACCGCCAGGGCGAACACGGCGCGTATGGTCGAGGAGGTCATGGTGCGCATGGTCGATGTGAGGGATGGGCGAGTCATTTAGCGCGAGCCTCCAGGACCGCGGGGACGTGCCGGAGCACCAGCGGGTGTTCCCTCGGCAGGGGTCGCGGCCAGGACGGCCTGGATCAGCTGGGCACGCTGACGGGCCGTCTCGGCTCGGAGCGCCTTGTCTTCGTCGAGCGAGAAGTAGCGGCGACCGTCGACCCACGTTTGTTCGGCCTTGGTGAACTGCGACAGCGGATTGCCGTTCCAGATCACGAAGTCCGCGTCCTTCCCCGCTTCGAGCGAGCCGACACGATTGTCGATGGCGATGGCCTTCGCTGACTGGTTCGTGACCGTTGACAGTGCGGCGACTTCCTCGACCCCGGTGCGGAGGAGCTTTCCAGCCTCCCAGTTCATGCGCGTGGAGATCTCGGAGTCGTCGGAGTGCAGGGACGTCACCACCCCCGCTTCCATCAGCAGGCGGGCGTTGTACGTCGTATTGTCGTACGCTTCCATCTTGAAGGCGCCCCAGTCGCTCCAGACCACGGCAGCGACGCCCGATGCTTTCAGTTCGCTGGCGATCTTGAACGCCTCCACGCCGTGCTGCAGCGTCTGGATGCGGAAGCCGAACTCCTCGGCGAGGCGCACCAGCGCGAGGAACTCGTCGGCACGATACCCGTGCGACGACACGAGCAGCTTCTGGTCGAGGATATCGAGGATCGCTTCCATGCGCAGGTCGCGACGCGGCGGGATCCCGGTCTTCTCCTTCTCCCACCGCTGCCATTCCTTGCGATAGTCGCGCGCCGCGAGGAAGTGGTCGCGGATGATCTCCTGGACCCCCATGCGGGTGTTCGGGTAGCGCGTCGGGCTGCGCTTGGGATTCTCGCCCAAGGCAAACTTCACGGTGCGGGGCGCGCCCGCGAGCTTGTACTCGTCGGGCAGCGAGCCCCAGCGGATCTTCACGTACACGTTCTCGCCGCCGATCGGGTTGGCCGAACCGTGCTTGATCATCGTGGTGGTGAGCCCGCCCGCGAGCTGGCGGTAGAACCAGATGTTGTTGTGGGTGACGACGTCGCCCATCTGCACCTCGGGGACGATCGCGAAGCCGCTCTCGTTGACGGCACTCACGCCGGAATGGGTATGCGGGTCGATCAGGCCCGGGGTGACGTGCTTGCCCGAGGCGTCGATCACGACAGCGCCCGTGGGGGCGGTGAGCCGCTGCCCCACGCGCACCACCTTGCCGGCCTGCACCAGCAGGTCAGCGTTCTCCATGCGGCCCTGCGGTCCCTGCGTCCAGACCGTGGCATTCCGCACCAGCACGGCGGCCGGCTGCGCCGGCGCACCCGTGAGCCCGAACTCCATGGACGGGCGCATGAACGGCAGGTTGAGGTTGGGCACCTTGGAGGCCACGGCGCCACGCGCGGGCCCTTCGTAGGCTTCCGTGCGGGTCCCGCGGTAGGTGGCATCTGTGCCGTTAGGCAGGGACACCCAGCCGTAGAACTCCTGCTCCCGGACCGATCCGGTCAACAAGGTGGCGCCCTCGAGCCCGATCGCCTCGCCGGGGAAGGTCGCCTCGAGGCGACCGGTTTCCGCGGTGATCCGCGCCGTCGTGAGGTTCACCGAGCGACGCCCGGCAATCTCGATGGTGCCGCGGATCCGATTGAGTGGTCCCTCGATGCGGACGGTCGCGCTCGTGAAGGCGCCCGGGTCGCTCGACGTGATCGTCCACGTGCCGCGCGGATCCACCTGCGGCGGCCGCGTGACGCCGTACCTTACCCCCTGCACCCAGACGTCGCGTACGGCCGACTCTTCGGTGAAAAGGTCCCCTTCGCTGACCACCAGGTTCGCGACCTTGCCGGCCGCGATGACGCCGTGGGTCTTCTCGATGCCCAGCCAGGTGGCCGGGACGGTCGTCAGGGCGGCGAGTGCCTTGTCGGGGGCGAGGCCCCGGGCCACGGCGGTCCGCAAGTTGGGGAGGAACTGCTGCAACGACGAGAGGCCGTCGGCGGTGATGGCAAACGGCACGCCGGCCGTGGCAAGCTGCGCCGGGTTAGTCGGCGCCAGGTACCAGTGGCGCAGATCGGCGAGTGAGGCGTTGGCCGCGGCTTCCGGGCTCGACACGTTGGGCGCATCGGGAAAGGCGAGCGGTACCACCAGCGGCTGTGTGCGCCCCTTAAGCACGTCGATGAGGCGGTATTCCTGGCCGTTGCCGCGGAACCACGGCGTCAGCTTGAAGTCCTGGGCGAGCTTGTAGGCGCGGAGGTAGTCCTCCTCGCTCCCGGTCTCGAAGTACACCGGCTGTTGCCCCTTCACCGCCCGGCCGAGGGCCGCGAGCGCCTCACTGGTCTCTGGCGGCAGCAAGGCGCGGCCACTGGCTTCGTACGCCGCCCAGGCGCGCGGGTACCACTCCGCGTCCATGAAGGTCTGCTTCATCAGGGCGATCGTACCCATCGCCGAGTTGGGGTACATCCCCCCCAAGGGCGAAGGAGCGCTGAAACGCGATCGACTGCGCGATATCCGGACGGAGCACGCGATCCCGTGCGCCTGCATCGCTGAGGTTGACCACCGAGGCACTCCCACGAAAGATCCCCTGTCGTGGTACGGCAAGCACCGTCCCGAAGCCGAGGGAGCGCAAGGCGAGGCGACGCGTGGAGTCGTCCTTGAGGTTGGCCGTGGTGCTGAACCACGCACGCACCTGGGGGTTCCAGTGCGTGGGCCCCACGTCGCCGCCCTGGGGCGGGGCATCGCCCCCGACGTCGGCCGAGGCGTCGATGAAGCCGGGATAGACGGTGAGTCCCTTCATGTCCCAGACGCGGGCGCCGGCCGGGGCGGTTGCGCCGGCGCCGACCGAGACGATGAGCCCGTTCCGCACGACAATCGTGGCGTTGGTGAGCACCTGGCCGGGGGCGGTGACCACACGCGCCCCCACCAGAGCGTGGTAGCCCGCGGCGTTGTCACGGAGCCCGGAGATGGGCTCGGTACGAGAAGACTGTTGGGCCTCGAGCGCGCCGACGGCCAAAGCCGCGGAACCGAGGAGAAAACGTGTGATGCTCACAAAGGGCTCCCGTGGGACGGTCGTTCCGGTGGCCGTCCGTTGTGAAGGACAACGGCGCCTGTGCGTGCGCCTGGGGACAATGGACACAGGCCGGACCCCATATCTTGGCTCCGGTACCGTCCGAGGGCAACGGAGAATGCCTCGTCAAGCATGCCTCGCGGGCCTGAGGCATGTAGCTTCCCCGAATGCTTTCCATCGACCTCACCGGTCGGCGCGCCCTGGTGGCAGGGGTGGCCGACGACGGCGGATTCGGGTTCTTCATCGCCAAGTCGCTCGCCGAGGCCGGCGCCTCGGTGTGCGTGGCGACCTGGCCCCCAGCCCTCAACATCTTCCTGAACCTCCTCGAACGCGGGAAGATGGACGAGTCACGGCAGATGCTCGATGGCTCCAAGCTCGAGTTCGAGCGCATTTATCCGCTGGACGCGGTCTTCGACACCCTGGACCAGGCGCCGGAGGATCTGCGCGCGAGCAAGCGCTACAAGGAAGTAGGCGACTTCTCGATCCAGGGGCTCGCCGATCGGATGCAGGCGGACTTCGGTGCCCCCGCGTTCGATATCCTCGTGCACTCGCTCGCCAACGGACCGGAGGTCAAGAAGTCGCTGCTCGAGGTCTCTCGCGCGGGGTACCTCGCCGCGATGTCGGCGAGTGCCTATTCGCTGGTGTCGATGCTGCAGCGCCTGGGCCCCCTGATGCGCACCGGCGGATCAGTGCTCTCCTTGACCTACATGGCCAGCGAGCGCGCGGTCCCTGGATACGGCGGAGGAATGTCCTCGGCGAAGGCTGCGCTGGAGAGTGATACGCGCCTCCTGGCCTACGAAGCGGGACGCAAGTGGGGACTCCGGGTCAATACGATCTCGGCCGGGCCCTACGCCTCGCGGGCCGCGAGTGCGATCGGGATCGTGCAGCGCATGGTGGAATACTGTGCCCGGAACACCCCGATCCCCGAGGCACTGACTGCCGAGGAAGTGGGGCATGCTGCGGCCATGTTGTCATCCCCGCTGGCGAGCGGGATCACGGGGAGTACGGTGTACGTCGACAAGGGCTACCACGCGATGGGAATGGCGGTGGACGCCCTCGTACCGGCACCGGGCGACGCAACGAGCTGAGGCGGTGTAAGCCCACAGCCACAGCGAGGAAACGGCAGCACGAGAGGTCAGGGCTGCACGAGTAGCACGTAGACATGCACGCGTGCCCCTCGTGCTGCCCGTGCCGCCCGTGCTCCTCGTGCTTCGCCCTGGCCGTTGACCTTTCCGCCCGGCCTATCGCCTCCGCCGCAGTATCGTCGAGTCCGGCACGAAGTCGAATGGCTGCTGCACCACCTGCTGCACCGCCCGCCCATTCCGTCGCGCCGGCTTGTACCGCTGGTCCTTCACGGCGCGCCGGACCGCCTCGCCGAACTGGGGGTGGGATGCGGTCACGATGCTGAAGGTGTCCATGTTCACGTCACCCGTCGCGTCCACGACGAACTCGACCATGGTGCGGCCCGGGATGGCGTTCATGAACATCGAGTCCGGATACACCGGCCGGATCAAGTCGGAAGAGTCCGGGGCGGCGGGGGCGTCCACCTCGGAGGCGGTGAACACCGTCTTCGCCTCCACCATGCGCTCGATAATCGCGGCAGGTGAGAGTTGGTCCTTCTTGCGCTTCTTCGTGCGCAGCTCGCCTTCCTTCGTCCACAGGATGATCGTTCCGCCCGAGCTGCTGATCGCTCGATTGCCCTGGAACTCCGCCGGTACGCTGGCTGGCCCTGAGTAGATCTCCACGCCTTCGAACGTGCGGGGATCGACCGAGTCCAGGTCGAACTCGGCGGCATACAGCGGCGTGCCGTCAAGCCAAACGAGCGGCGCTGTGCGTCCGCCGCGAAAGCGGACGACCGTCCGCCCAAAACCGCGGCTCTGGACCTGCGCACCGGGAATCATGCGGAAGAGGTCCGTCATGTTGACGGGGTTGCGGCGCTCGATTGCCTCGCGCGTGAGGAAGTGGCCGCCTGACCCACGACTCATCCGCTCGTAGAAGCCGGCGATCCGACCCGACACATTGCGGCGGCCAACGACCACCAGCGGGTCGAGTTCGATCGCGAGGCGCGTCAAGGTCACGTCGGCCGCGGCCGTTTCCCCGGCAAGGACGCTGACACGCACCGTATCCGGGCGAAAGCCGATCCGGCGGATCCGAAGCGAGGTCTCGCCCGGCGCCGCCTTGGCGAGCAGGAACTCCCCGTTGTCGTCGCTCTCCACCACGAGGCTCGTACCGGCGACCGCGATCTGTGCCCCGGCCACCGGTTGGCCTAACGAGTCTCGCACCAGGCCCTTGATGCCCCCGGTCCCGACCTCCCCACGCTGCGCGCGGAGCGTGCCTGGGATCGCCAGGCCGGTACTCACGCAGGCGACAACGGCACAGACGGCGCGCACGCGGTGCGCGAATGTGGCATACGACATGCGGACCTCCCGATCTCTCGCGGAACGCAGCGAGGGACCGCGACTGGGGGGAATCACCGGTACTACCCCCGGAATTTCCCCGGGGTCGGCGCAGCATCGGGGGTGGGGTCCGCAGCGCCAGAATTCAACCTATGCCCTACCTGTGAACTCCACCAGACAGAGTTTTGCCTTCCCCGGGACAACAAACTGCCCCATTCCCCACGATCCGCCCGGAGGTCAACTTCGGTTCAGCCCCCACCCATCCCATCCATGCTGTCCGTCCCTACCCGTCTGGCTATTGTCGCACTGCTCGCGCTGCCACTTCAACCGCCGGCTGGCATCCGCGGTTTCGCCCCGGACGCCGCCCGCCAGCAGCGGGAGTGGGAGGGCCGCTTCAAGGCCATTCCGGACGCCGCTCGCCAGCGCGATTACCTCCGCCGGTTGAGCGCCCGACCCCACCACGTCGGGTCGCCCTACCAGAAGGAAAATTCGGAGTACATGCGGGACTTGTTCAGGTCTTGGGGATGGGACGCCGATTTGGCGGTGTATCACGTGTTATTTCCGACACCGCGCACCCGGCGACTGGAGCTGGTCGCCCCCACGAAGTACGTCGCCCGGCTCGATGAGCCGGTCCTCAAGGAAGACCCGGCGACGAACTACAAGTCGGAACAGCTCCCGGGGTACAACGCCTTCTCCGGGGACGGTGACGTGACCGGACCGCTGGTCTACGTGAACTACGGTGTGCCGGCGGACTATGAGGAGCTCGCGCGCCGCGGCATTTCCGTGAAAGGAGCGATCGTCATCGCGCGCTACGGCGGCTCCTGGCGCGGGATCAAGCCCAAGGTGGCGTTCGAGAACGGGGCCATCGGTTGCATCATCTTCTCGGACCCGAAGGACGACGGCTACGCCCAAGGCGACGTGTACCCGAAGGGCCCGTGGCGTCCCAAGGAGGGGATCCAGCGGGGGTCGGTCCTCGACATGCCGGTCGCCCCCGGTGATCCGCTGACCATCGGGCACGGGGCGACGCAGGACGCGCCGCGCATCGATCGCGCGAACGCCGCCACGATCATGAAGATCCCGGTCCTCCCCATTTCATACGAAGACGCGCAGCCGCTGCTCGCGGCCATGCAGGGGCCCGTGGCGCCCGAGGCCTGGCGCGGCGCGCTGCCGATCACCTACCGACTTGGTGGCGGCGGGCCTGCCCGTGTGCGCCTCGCGGTGGAACATGACTGGAAGCTCACCCCCGTCTACAACGTCGTGGCCACACTTCGCGGGGCAACGGCCCCGGATGAGTGGATCGTGCGCGGCAACCATATCGACGGTTGGGTGAATGGCGCGCAGGACCCGATCGCCGGGATGGCGGCGGAGCTGGAGGAGGCGCGCGCGATGGGCGAGCTGTACAAGCAGGGCTGGCGACCGAAGCGCACGATCGTGTACGCCGGGTGGGACGCCGAGGAGCCGGCGTTGCTCGGATCCACCGAGTGGGCGGAGCACCATCGCGACGAGTTGCGCCAGAAGGCCGTGGCCTACATCAACACAGATGGCAATGGCCGGGGGTACCTCGGCGCCGGCGGCTCACACTCCCTCGAACGCTTCATCAATGAAGTCGCCCGAGAGGTGGAAGACCCGGAGACCAAGCTCCCCGTCTGGAAGCGGCTCCAGGCGCAGGTGATTCGCAACGGGGGGCCCGTGCAGAAGCGCGAGGCGCGTGAGCGCTCCGACCTGCGCATCGGGGCCCTGGGCTCTGGCTCGGACTACACGCCGTTTATCCAGCACCTGGGGATCGCCTCGCTCAACCTCGGCTTTGGTGGGGAGGACGGGGGCGGCATCTATCACTCGGTGTACGACACCCCCCAGTGGTACGAGCGCTTCAGCGACACCGACTATGCCTACGGTCGAGCGCTCTCGCAGGTCACCGGCATCGCCGTCATGCGGTTGGCGAGCGCCGACGTGTTGCCGTACCAGTTCAACAACCTCGCGGAGACGATTCGCGGGTACGTCGCCGAGGTGAAGACCCTGCGCGACGAAGTGGCAGGGCGCGTGGCGGAGACCAACCGCATGGTGGATGAGGGCGTCTTTGTCGCCACGGAAGACCCCAAGGCGCCGCTCACGCACCCCGTGCGCGAGCCCCTGCCCCCGCACCTCAACTTTGCCCCGCTGGAGAATGCCGTCGATTCCCTGGCCCGCATGGCCGCGCGGTATGAGCGTGCGTTAGGCTCCGCCCTGCTGGGCAGCACGACGGCCCTGCAGCACACGCGCGCCAACGCCATGCTGCGCGATGTCGAGCGCGCCTTTACCTCCAACGAGGGGCTCCCGAAGCGCCCGTGGTATCGCCACCTGCTGTACGCCCCCGGGCTCTACACGGGATATGGCGTGAAGACGCTCCCCGGCGTTCGCGAGGCCATTGAACTGAAGGAATGGACGGCCGCCGAGCGCGAGGTCGCACGGCTCTCGCGGGCGATCGAGGCGGCGGCCGGGCAGATCGCGGCGATTTCCGCAACGCTGGAGGGACGATGAGGGAGCTTCCACAGATGAAGCACAGGCAGCACGAAAGCGGGGCAGCACGCGTCAGGGCTTGCTGGTCGCGTGCTCCCCGTGCTCCCCGTGCTGCTCGTGCCTCACGTGCCGCGCAGTGGTTGTGGCCCCTCCTCATCACCGCCGCCTGCACCCCACCCGCCACCCTCGGCGCCGCCCTCGACCGCGTGCCCTACGACGTGGTCATCGAGAACGCGAAGGTCGTGGACGGCACCGGCAATTCGTACTTCTACGGCGATGTAGGGCTGCGGGGCGATCGCATCGCCGCCGTGCGGCCGGCGGGCGCCCTGCGCACGGCCGTCGCGCGGGAGCGCGTGAGCGCCAACGGCAAGGTCGTGGCCCCGGGCTTCATCGACATCCAGGGACACAGCTGGGACGCGGTGCTGTGGCGCGATGGACGCGTGCCGTCGATGGTCACGCAGGGGGTCACGAGCCAAATCCTCGGTGAGGCCACCACACCGGCCCCCTCAAATGCAGCCTTCGAGGCCCTGGAAGGGATCGCGCAGATGACGCCGCGCCGCGCCGAGCTGCAGCGCTCGTTCAGGGGCCCCCGCGGCTTCGACACCTGGCTGCGCGCCATCGAGGCGAACGGGAACTCCATCAACGTCGGGTCGTACCTCGGGGCGACCACCGTGCGCGCCTATGCCATGGCGCAGGCACCGGGAATGCCCGATGCCGCCCGGCTCGACACGATGCGCGCCGTGGTGCGCAACGCCATGATGGACGGAGCGTTTGGCATCTCGTCCGCGCTCATCTACCCGCCGGGCGCCTACGCCTCGACCACCGAGTTGATCGAGATGGCGAAAGCCATGGCGCCGTTCCAGGGGAACTACATCACCCACATGCGCTCCGAAGACGACTCCCTCTTCGAGGCGATGGACGAGGCGTTCCGCATTGCCCGCGAGGGCGGCGTGGCACTCAACATCTACCACCTCAAGGCTTCGAACAAGCGCAACTGGCACAAGGCCCCGGGGATGATGGCGAAGATCGACTCCGCGCGCGCGACGGGGATGGATGTGGCCGGCACCATGTATCCCTACCCGTTCAGCGGGAACAACCTTGGCGAGTGCCTCCCCGATTGGACGTCGGAGAATGGCAAGCTCTGGGACAACCTGCGAGATGCCTCCTTGCGGGCGCGCATCGTCCGCGACATGACCGACATGAATGGCGCGCCGCTGTGCCAGCTGGAGGGCCCCTCGGCCTACATGGTCGCCAATTTCGGCAAGCCCCAGCACGCGAAGTACGAAGGGAAGTTCCTCAACGAGATCGCCGCGGATCTGGGCAAGCCCTGGGCCGAAGCCATCATCGAGTTGATGCTCGCCGAGGGGCGCGACCTGTCCAAGATCAACTTCACCATGTCCGAGGAGAACGTGCGGATGCAGCTCCGGTATCCGTTCGTAGTGATCGGCACCGACGCCGGGGGCGTTGATCCGGACAGCGCCCGAGGGGTTGTGCACCCGCGAGCCTACGGCACCTATCCGCGCATCCTCGGCCGTTACGTCCGCGAACAACGCCTGCTCACCCTTGAGGATGCCGTGCGTCGGATGTCCGGGGCCGTCGCCGCCCGGTTGAACCTTGGGGATCGCGGGCTGTTGCGCGAGGGGATGAAGGCCGATGTGGTCTTGTTTGATGAGAAGACCATCATTGACGTCGCAACCCCAGAGCGGCCGCACCAGCTGAGTCGCGGGGTCGAACAGGTGTGGGTAAATGGCGTGCGCGTGCTTCGCGACGCCCGCCACACGAACGCCAAGCCTGGCAAGACCCTTCGAGGCCCGGGCTGGACGGGCTAGTGGCCAGGCTGTCGGTCCCTGACTGCCCGGTCGCCCGCTCGCCCGCCGCGCGCAACGCGAGCGGCGGGTGAGCCGTGGCCCGGAGTTTGAACGCGTTCTCTCACGGGACTGCGAACGCACCCTCGATTCTCCCTCATTACCTTCCGGCAGCCCCTGCCATTCCCCTCCCCGAATGACCGACGCCAAGACCTGCCCGCAATGTGGCAAGCTCTATGGCGCTGACGACCGGTTCTGCACGGTTGACGGCGCGGCGCTGATCGCGTCGGCCGGAGCCTCCATCATCGGGACGGTGATCGCGGACCGTTTCCTGGTGCAGGAGAAGCTGGGCGAGGGCGGAATGGGCGAGGTCTACCTTGCCGAGCACGTGCGCATGAAGCGCAAGGTCGCGCTCAAGCTCATGCGCCCGTGGATGCTCGGCGATCCGGTCGCGGTCGGCCGCTTTCATCGGGAGGCCGAGAACGCGTCGCAGATTTCGCACCCCAACGTGGCGGCCGTCTACGACTTCGGAGAAACGGCCGAGCGCGTGGTCTACCTGGCCATGGAATACGTCGACGGCGAACCGCTGTCGCGTATCCTGCAGCGCGAGGGCTACCTGAATGTCGTGCGCACGGCGGAGATCGTGCGGCAGGTGGCGGAGGCACTCACCGCAGCCCATGGGATGGGCATCCTGCACCGTGACCTCAAGCCGGACAACGTCATGGTCGCCCGCTCCAAGCACGGCACCGACGTTGTGAAGCTCGTGGATTTCGGCATCGCCCGAGCGATGAACCGACAGACGCAGCAGTTCACGTCGACGGGGCTGGTCGTGGGCACCCCGGACTACATGAGTCCGGAGCAGCTCTCGGGCGATGAAATGGATGGCCGGAGTGACCTGTACGCCCTCGCCTTGATGGCGTACAAGATGCTCACCGGCGGTGGCGCTTATTCGGACAGCTCCAGCGGCGAGTCGTTGGTCTCTCGCCTGACGGGCAAGCCGAAGCGCCTCGCGACTCACCGGACCGGTGTGGTGTGGCCGGAAAGCCTGCAAGCGGCGTTTGATCGTGCCTTGGCTCCCGATCCCGAGCAGCGTCACGCCGACCCGATGGAATTTGTCGCCGAGCTGGACGCGGCCGTGATGCAGATGCCGCTCGGCGAGATCGAGCAATCGTACATGGTGGCCCTGTCCCAGCGACACCCGACGCCGGTGCGCGGCGGGCTCGCCCTGGAGGGGGCGACGCCACCTTCCGGGTTGAGTGCGGTGCCGGCGAAGACGCCCACGGTCGCGAGGCCGGCCGTACCGACCCCGACCGCCGCCACGGCGGTGATGGCGCCCATCGTCGCGGATCCACCGGCCACACCACCACCGCAGGCCGCGCGTGGTGGTGGAGCACCGCCCCGCCGGTCGCCCCTTCTGCCGATCGTTGGAGGGGCCGGCATCCTCGCCGCGGCGGGTTGGCTCTGGTTCCAGCGCGATCGTCCCCCGGTGCCGGCCGCGCCCCCGGCCATTGCGTCCACTGCCGCCCTGACCCCTCCGGCGGATTCGGTGGAGGTCGCCCCTGCCGCACCTGCGGCGTCGCCCGCGGTCACGATGGACAGCGTCGTCGGCGCAGCACGGCGCGCGACCGTGGCCGCGTGGCAGTCCGCCGGAAGTCGTCGCGGTGCCGCCGTCCTGCTGGACCGCGATGGCCTCGCCGTCACCGCGGCCTCCCTGGTGGGAACCGACAGCACGGTCGACGTCTTCCACGACGCGAACACGCGTATTCGTGTGCCCGTGTTGTCACTGGACCGGGCCACGGGGCTCGCCACCTTGCAGATCAACGTGAGGAAGTGCACGCGGTGTGCGCCCCTCTCGGTGGCGGCGGCATCTCCTGCGGTCGGCGACTCGGTGATCCTCCTTCCCGCGAGTGGCCGGGACGACGGCGAGCGCGTGGTGACCACCGTGGCGACCGTGACGCCGGCCCTCACCCTGGCGATCCTGCCGCGGTCGGCGAACGGGAGCGTGGTCGTGGCGCTTCGGTCGCACCAGGTCGTGGGGCTCGTCGATGGCAACCGTGTCGTGGCCCAGGGCGTCCTCGGTGAGGCGGTCACTCGCGCCCGGGGCGCGGTGGGTGGACGCACACCGCCGAGCGAGGTGATCCCCATCTGGCCGTCGCGGGCCGTCCCGCGCAGCGAGTTGTCGGATGCTGCCCTCAAGGCCGTGGACGCCAACATCGCGCAGTATCAGCTGACCCAGCGTGACGTCACCCTGCTGGCCATGACGCCGCTCGTTATGCAGCGCCGGCTGGATGAGGCGGCCAATCCCATGAACGTGAATGGCGCCCTCGACCCGATCGGGGCATGGACGTCATGGAAGGCCACGGTCGCGGAGCGGCGCGCGGTTGTCGTCCTGTACGCGTCGCACGCGAAGGCGACATTCCTCAAGTGGCCCCCAAAGCCGGAAAACTTCCGCAACGCCGAGGCGGCGACGGTGCGCCTCTTCCGTGGGGACTCCCTGGTTGCTCCGATCGAAACGGCGCGTATTCCCGCCCTGACGAGCAATGGCAAGAACGCCATTCCGACCGCGGCGCTTGCGTCGTACTCCGGACTCGACTTCCGTGCGGGCGCCGGCTGGCGCGTCGAGGTGGCGGACCCTCAGGGCAAGGTGTTGCTCAGCCAGCCTCTCCCGGTCGGGACCCTCGAGGCGATTCGGCGCGACCTCGCCTTCCTGTTTCGTTAGGCCAGGGCGTCCGCGGCCACGCGCGCGCATTCGGCGAGGACAGCACCCCCGACCAGGATCGCCTCGTCGTGCGCGTAGAAGCGCGGGTTGTGCGCGGCGATCCGTTCGCCGCCCGCCTCGCGCGCCCCGATCCGCAGGAAGCAGCCGGGAATCCGCTCCATGTAGAAGGCGAAGTCCTCGCCGCCCATGTTGGTGATCCCGAAGGGGACCACCGCCCCCGTGCCTAACGCGCGATCAGCTGCCGCGCGCGCCCACCCGGCTTCGCGCGCCGGATTCACGATGGGCGGCGTGCCCCGTTCCATGAGCGCGTTCACCTGCACGCCATGGGCTTCGCCGACGGCGGTCGCCAGGCGGGCGACCTCGTCCAGCAGGCGCTGGCGGGTGACCGGATCCATGGCGCGCAGCGTCCCCGTCATGGTCACCAACTCGGGAATGACGTTGGAAGCCACCCCGCCGTGGATGGACCCAACCGTGACCACGGCCGGCGCGGCGGGATCGAGCCGTCGCGCGACGATCGTCTGCAACGCGGTGACGATCGCGGCCGCGGCGACAATGGGGTCGGCCGACTCATGCGGCCGCGCGCCGTGCGCTCCGCGGCCGCGGACTTCGAGGGTGAACATGTCGGCCGACGCCGCGAGTGGTCCCGGCTCGGCAATGACCTCTCCCACGGCAAACCGGCGGTCGACATGGCCGCCGAAAATGGCGGCCACGCGGTCGAGTGCCCCGGCGTCCAACATCGCGCGTGCGCCCGTCCCAACTTCTTCGGCTGGCTGGAGGACGACCAGCACGTCCGAACGCGCTGGTCGGTCCAGCAACGACATGGCGGCCGCAATGGTCCAGGTCGCGTGGACGTCGTGCCCGCAGGCGTGCATCACACCGTCGCAGGTGGAGGGGTAGGGGAGGCCGGTCGCCTCGTGGATTGGAAGGGCGTCGATGTCCCCGCGGAGGGCGACGCGCGGTGCCGCCGGATCGGAGCCCGGCACCACGGCGGTCACCCCGGTTCCGGCCACACGGCGAATGTCGCGGGCCCCAAGCGAGTACAGCATCTCCTCGAGGCGCGCGGCCGTGCGATGTTCCTGCCACGAGAGCTCGGGATGGGCATGCAGGTCGCGGCGGAGGGCGTAGAGCGCATCGACCTGCGCCGCACTGAAGCACGCGCGAGCGTGCGTGATCGCAGGTAGTTCGTTTGACACGTGAATCCCCCTATGCGCCGTCCAGCCAATCGCCAATGTGGATCGGCTGCGTCTTCGCCTTCGGTGCCCCGTCGACCGTCTGCCGTCCAGTCCCTACGCCAGCGTCTCCACCCGCACCGTCAGGTCGTCGATCCGATCGCGGTCCACCGTGACGCCGATGCCCGGGCGGTCGAGCGGAACCCGCGTCGTGCCGTCGGGTCCCATCGTCCATTCCGGGGTGACCACGTCGCGGGCCCAGTACCGCGCACTTGGGCTGATGTCGCCCGGCTTCTTGAAGTTGGGCAGCGACGCGAGCGCGATGTTGTACGCACGGCCGATCCCGCTTTCCAGCATCCCGCCGCACCAGACCGGGAGCCCGTGTGATGCGCAGAAGTCGTGAATGGCGATGGAGGCTGTGAATCCACCGACGCGCCCTGGCTTGATGTTGATGATCCGGCCGCTACCGAGGGTCACCATGTCTTGCGCGCGCTCGAGGCAGGTAATGGACTCGTCGAGGCAGATCGGCGTCTTGAGCTGTTTCTGCAGCTCGGCATGGCGCACGATGTCGTCCCACGCCAAGGGCTGCTCGAACATCATCAGGTTGAGGTCGTCCATCGCAACAAACGTGTCGATGTCGTCGAGCGTGTACGCGTTGTTTGCGTCTGCCATTAAGGGCGCATCCGGGAACGCCTGGCGCGCGGCGCGCACGAAGTCGACGTCCTTCCCTGGGCCGATCTTGATCTTCACCTTGCGGTAGCCCTCGGCGAGGGCACCGCGCACCTTCTCGACGAGGGCCTCCGGTGAGGGCTGGATCCCCAGCGAGATCCCCACGTCCACCCTCTCGCGCGTTCCGCCGATAAGGCGGGCGAGGGGGATCCCCAGGCGCTCGGCCTCGACGCCCCACATCCCCATCTCGACGGCCGCCTTGGCCATGTTGTGCCCGCGAAAGCCGCGGTCGAGTTCCGCGTGGACCTCAGCCGGAGATCCAAATTTCCGCCCGATGATGCGCGGGGCGACCCAGCGGACGAGCATAGGCCAGCACGAGTCCACGACGTCCGGCAGGTAATTCGGTGCGTCATCGGCCACACATTCACCCCACGACGTCGCCCCGCTGGCGTCTTCCAGCTCAATCAGGACGATCCGGCGGGCGGACATCGTTCCCGAGGAAATCTGGAAGGGTTCCTTGAGCGGGAGCGTGATCTCGCGCAGGGTCAGGCGAACGATCTGCAGCATGGCAGTCAGGCCGGGGAGTGGGAGAGGACGTAGTAGGGCAGGGTGCCTTCGTGGGCGCGGACGAAGCGCGTGACGGCGTATCCTCGCGCCAGGAGGGGCACCACGGCGCGTCGCACCGCCAGCCGCCAGACGAGCGGCAAGTCGGCGCCATGCGCCCGAAGGGACTCGGCATCCGCCGGAACCTGAAGGCGCACGCTGGGCGCGCTGCCGGTGTCACGGACCATCGGACGGCCGTGGTCGTCGAGCGGATTCACGAGGGGGAGTGCCACATCACCTGCGGCCGGCAGGTCCGCGCCGCGCACGGGGTGGGAGGGGCGGGTCAGGTCCCACGCCGCGATGAATCGGTCGGTGGGGACGGCGCCGTGCAGGGTGCTCCCCGTGTTTGATCCGTACATATCCTCGGCGTAGTCACTTGCGCGCGCGCCAAGCTTGTTGAGGTTGAGGTGCGCGTTGCGGGCGACCAACGGGTCAAAGGTCCAGTACATGACCTGGACGCCGAGGGCCACGCACCGCTCACGCTGGTACTGCTTGAGCAACTCGCCGATGTGATGGCCGCGGGCATCTTCTCGCACCGCCAGCATGTCGGACCAATGCGCCAGACGTCCGTCCCGGATCCCGGTCATCCCGAAGACAAAACCGAGCATCCGGCCGTCCGCGTCGAACGCGCCGGCGGTCACGCCCCCGATCTTCTGGCTGACCCGCAGGATGGCGCTGGGCACCCGCTCGGAGAAACCCTCACCCCAAGTGGCCTCCTGGAGGGCGACACACGCCTGATACTCCTCGAGCGTCGCCAGCTCGCGGATGGTGATCGGGGGAGTGGAGGCCATGAGAACGGGTTGGGCTTGCGGCGGGTCCTGAAAGCTGTAGATCAGTGCAGGACCGTTTTGTATACAAATCCAACGTAAGACTGGCAGGAGAAAGGGACATGCGCAAGGTCGTACTTGTGGGAGGGCTCCTCGGAGGGGTCGGTCTGCTTGCCTCCTGCACCGGCCGTGAGCCGGCACCGGGGGCAGCGCGCCCCTACGATGTCGTGCTGCTCGGCGGGCGCGTGGTCGACGGGACTGGCGCCGGGTGGTTTCTGGGTGACGTGGCGATTGCGGGCGACCGCATCGCGCGCATCACACCCGCCGGCATGCTGAAGGATGCCCCGGCTGCCACCAGGGTCGACGCCACCGGGCAGGTGATCGCCCCGGGGTTCATCGACATCCAGAGCCATTCGCGCGACCAGTTCCTCCTCGGGGATGGCCGGGTGGTCTCCAAGATCAGCCAGGGAATCACGACGGAGATCATGGGGGAGGGCTGGACAAATGCTCCAGCCAACGACCAGACCATCGCGATGCTGTCCGGGGTCGATCCCGCCAACGCGCCGGATTCGATCGCGCGCCGATTCACGGGTGCACGGGGATTCGATGCCTGGCTGACCGCGATGCACTCCCATGGGGTGTCGCCGAACATCGGTTCCTTCATCGGCGCCACGACGCTGCGCGGCTTCGCGAAAGGCTCGGCCGAGGGGGCCCCGAGCCCTGCCGAGCTGGACTCGATGCGCGCGGCAACGCGGCGCGCCATGGAAGATGGGGCGTTTGGCGTGGCCAGTGCGTTGATCTATCCGCCCGGTCGGTTTGCCGGGACGGAGGAGTTGGTGGAGATCGCGAAGGCGATGGCCCCGTATGGTGGTGTGTACATCTCCCACATGCGCTCCGAGGCCGACGAGTACCTCGAGGCGATCGATGAGCTGCTGCGGATCGGCCGCGAGGGCGGCGTGGCGACCGAGATCTACCATCTCAAGGCCGGCGGCATTCGCAACTGGCCCAAGGCCCAGCTCGCGGTGGCCAAGATTGACTCGGCGCGTGCCGCCGGTCAGGACGTGCAGGCGAACATGTATCCGTACGTCGCCGGCGGGACCGGTCTCGCGGCGTGCACGCCGCCCTGGGCGTCGGCAGACGACAAGCTCCTCGCGAACCTGAAGGACCCGGCGACCCGCGCAAGGATCGTCGCCGAGATGCGCCAGACCAAGACCTCGTGGGAGAACCTCTGCCAGCTGGCGACGCCGTCGGGGGTGATGGTGGTCGGCTTCGCCAAGGACGAACTCAAGGGGTACGAAGGCAAGCGGATCGGCGAAGTCGCCGCCGCAATGAAGAAGGACTGGGCCGATGCGGTGGTCGACCTGGTCCTGGCGACAGACGGTGCGGTCGGTATGCTGGTGTTCATGATGAGCGAACCCAACGTCGAAATGCAGCTACGCCAACCCTGGATGAAGATCGGGACCGACGCCGATGGCGTGGATCCCGACTCTGTGAAGTCCATGACCCATCCGCGCACCTATGGGACCTACCCGCGCATCCTCGGTTACTACGTGCGCGAGCGGGGGGTCATGGGGCTCGAGGAGGCGGTGCGAAAGATGTCGAGCGCGGTCGCCACTCGCCTGTCGATCCGGGACCGCGGGGTCCTGCGCGAGGGGATGATGGCGGATGTGGTCGTGTTCGATCCGGCGACCATCATCGATCGGGCCACATTCACGCAGCCGCACCAACTGTCGGAGGGAGTGCAGAAGGTGTATGTGAATGGCGTCCTGGTCTGGGATGCCGGCAAGCACACCGGCGCGAAACCCGGGCGCATCGTGCGTGGCCCGGGCTGGACGGGGTGGGCCAAGTGACGCACACCGCGCGGCTCAAGGCGCGGCGCAACGCGCGTCCGGAACAGGTCTACCAGAAGCTCCGCTCCTTGATCGTGCGCGGGCAGCTGGCCCCGGGCCAGCGCATCGTCGAAACCGACGTGGCGGCGCGGTTGGGGGTGAGCCGGACGCCTGTGCGTGGGGCGTTGCAGCGCCTCGGTCAGGAGGGATACATCGTCGAGTCACCCCGCCTGCGGCAGTCCCGACCCACCGTGGCCCCGATGACGCGCGAGGATGCCCGCGAGTTGTTCCATATTGTCGCGGAAGTCGAGGGGCTGGCCGCCCGATTTGCGGCGGCGATGCCTCTTGTGGCGCGCACCGCGTTGACGAAGGAGCTGACCCGAATCAACGATGAGTTCCGTCGGGCGTCGCGGCCCCGCGATCATGACCACGACCGGGTGTGGGAACTCGACGAGCTGTTCCATCGACGCTACGTCGAGGCCGCGGCGGGGCCGCGTCTCATCGCCTTGCATGACGTGGTCAAGCCACAGGCTGAGCGGTATGAACGACTGTACGTGAGCCTGCTGCACGCGGACCTCGCGGTGTCCGCCACGGAACACGCCGCGATCGCCCGCGCGATTCGTAGCGGGGACGCGGATGCGGCCCAGGCATCGGTGCAGCGCAACTGGCGAAACGCTGCCGACCGTTTGGGTGCCGTGATCGAGACCGTCGGCGAGCGTGGCGCATGGTAGGCGACCTCTGGAACGGGCGGCCGGACGAAGGCGCGCAACCAACGGGACCGGAGGGAAGCATGCGGCGCGATGGATGGCGACGGTCGGCGGCATGGGCCCTCGTCCTCGTGGGCAGCCTCGCGGCCGTGGCGGGGTCCCAGGAACGGGCGCGCGATCGGCGGCGGTATATCGCTCCCGGACAAACGACATCCGATGACCCGCGTCGCATCCCCGTGCCAGCCACCCCGCGTGGCCCGGTGGGTGTCACGGTGCTTCGGGGCGGGCGGGTGTTCGATGGCACCGGGTCGCCAGCGCGCGCGGCGACGGTGATCCTGGAACGCAACCGTATTGCCCGGATCGTCGCTCCATCCGTCCAGGACTGGCCGCGTGATGCGCGGGTAATTGATGTGACTGGCAAGACGGTGCTCCCGGGGCTGATCGACCTGCACACGCACCTGAGCTACATCGAGCCGCCGCTCTCGACGGTTGAAGATGTCGCTGACCAGGACGCCGCCCTGCGGGCCGCCGAACGGCTGCGGTACTTCGTGCAGAGTGGGATCACCAGCGTGCGCGACGTCGCCAGCATCGGCAACGTGCCGTTTGTCGTGAAGCGATGGGTGGACCGGAACGCCATCCCCGGCCCTCGCGTCTTTGCTGCCGGCCAGCTCATCACGGCCCGCGGTGGGCACGGCGCCGACGGGCGGGAACTGAAGCTTGATGCCGCCGTCATCGAGCGCACGGGGGCTGACGAGTGGCGCCTGGCCGTCCGGGACCTGTTCGCCCGTGGCGCCGACGTCATCAAGGTCGCATCGCACTTCTCGCGCGAGGAAGTGAAGGCGGCGGTAGACGAAGCGCACGCCCTCGGGCTCAAGGTCACCTGCGACTGCGAGACCTTCTACATCCAGTGGGCGGTCGAGGCGGGAGTCGACATGATCGAGCACCCACTGCCGCGCAGCGACGAAACGATTCGCCTGATGGCCGAGAAGGGGACCGAGGCGGACCCCACCGTGTACGTCTATACCTACTTCTTCGGCCGGTTTGGCGGCGGGTACTTCGGAAGCACCTCGCGGCGGTTCCACTTTGGCGACTCGCTCAACGTGGACGTCATGCGCCGCATGAAGGCTGCGGGGATCAAGATGGGGGTCGGGACGGACCTCATCGTCGACTGGTTCCGGTCCCTCCCGCATCCCTACATCAACGAACTCAAGTACTTCACGCAGGTTGGGTACTCGATTCCCGAGGCGCTGGTCGCGGCCACACGGACCAGTGCCGAGCTGCTGGACATGGAGGACAAACTCGGCACCCTGCAGCCGGGGAAACTGGCGGACGTCCTGGTGGTCAACGGGCGTCCCGACGAGTCGCTCGACGACCTGGCGAAAGTGGACCTCGTGATCCGGGATGGCTGGATTGTCGTGGAGGGAGGCCGCGTGGTGGTGCCACGGCACCAGCCCACGGACGCACCGCCGATCTGGCGACCGAAGCCGTGACGCTCTCACTGCTCGCCCCCAGCCTCGGCCACCTCTTGCGCGCGCGGGCGTTGAGCGACGGTGCGCGGGTGTTTCTCCGTTTTGGGGAGCAGGCAATCTCGTTTGCGGACGCCGACCGTCGTACGGACCAGGTCGCCGTGTGGCTGCGGACGCAGGGGATCCAGCGAGGGGACCGCGTGGGGGTAATGCTGCCGAATGGGCTGGACTTTCCGCTGGCGTGGCTTGGGATCGCCAAGGCCGGGGCGGTGCTGGTGCCGCTGAACACGCAATACCGAGCGCACGACCTGGCCTACACGTTAGGCGATGCCGGCGTTCGTCTGGTGCTCGCGGATCCCACCTTCGTCCCAGTGCTGGCGGCCTGCGGGGCCACGGCGTATGAGGTGGCAGCGGGCCAGCTCGCCGTGCCGGGGCAGGGCGGGATCGGGGTGGCCCTCAATGCCGCGCCGACCGGCGGTGACATCGCGGTCGGCCCGGACGACCTGCTGAACATTCAGTACACCTCGGGCACCACGGGCGACCCGAAGGGGTGCATGCTGACGCATGAGTACTGGCTCCTGCTCTCGGCGCGCGCCGCGCGATTCGCGAGCATGACTCGTGATGATGTCGCGCTCACCGCGCAGCCGTTCTACTACATGGACCCGCAATGGAACGTGGGGATGTGCCTTGCGGCCGGCTGTTCCCTGGTGATCCTGCCGCGCTTCTCGGCCAGCACCTTCTGGCGCTCGGTCAAGGCGACGGGCACCACGTTCTTCTACGTGCTCGGGACGATGCCGGTCTTCCTGCTGAAGCAGCCGCCTGATCCGGCGGTGGAGCGGGGGCACCGGGTGCGGTTTGTGTCGTGCTCCGGGATTGTGCCACAGTTGCACGCGGCGTTCGAGGAGCGCTGGGGGGTCCCGTGGCGGGAGGCCTTCGGGATGACCGAGACGGGGGTGGACCTCGTCGTTCCCGTCGACGATGTCGCGTCCGTGGGGTCCGGGGCCGTGGGGCGTCCGGTCGAGGGGAAGGACGCTCGCGTCGTCGATGCGGAGGGACACCCGTTAGGCGACGACGAGGTCGGCGAACTGTGCGTGCGTGGTCGCGGGATGATGCGCGGGTACTGGAACAAGCCGGAGGCCACGGCTGAGCGCATCCGCGACACATGGCTGCACACGGGGGACCTCGCCTGGCGCGACGCGCGCGGGTACTACCACCTCGTCGGGCGCCTCAAGGACATGATCCGTCGGGGTGGCGAGAACATCTCGGCGGCCGAAGTCGAGGGCGTCCTCGCGGAGCATCCGGCGGTACGCGCGGCGGCGGTGATGTCGGTGCCTGACGAGTTGCGTGGTGAGGAGGTGAAGGCGTTTGTGCAGCGCCAGGAGGGTGCCGCGGTCGACCCCGCCGATCTCGTGGCGTTTGTGCGCGACCGCCTCGCGGCCTTCAAAGTGCCACGTTTTATCGAGTTTGTCGACGACTTCCCACGAACGCCCTCCGAACGCGTGGCCAAGCACCAGCTGGTGCGGGACGAACCGCGGCGCGGCGCTTGGGACGCCACCCTCAACGCGTGGGTGTCCTGATGCATCCCGCGCGCCCCCCTCACCTGTCCGCCTTCCCGTGACCGCTTCGGCATTCCTCATCGACCGTGCAGGCCCTGTGCTCACGGTGACGTTCAACCGGGCCGAGCGGCTCAACGCCTTTCGGCGGGTCGAGTACCATGAGTTGCACCGCCTGCTGGGCGAAGTGGGGACCGATCGGTCCGTGCGGGCCGTGGTCCTGACGGGCGCCGGGCGCGGGTTCTGTGCGGGCGAGGACTTGAAGGAGCTGGATGACGGGGAGGAGACGGCCACGGAGGAGATGCGGGCGAACGTGGAGGTGTTGCAGGACATCACGCGCCGCATCGTGGACAGCCCGGCGGTGTTCATCGCCGCGGTGAATGGGGTGGCGGCCGGTTTCGGTGCCGAGCTGGCCGTGGCCTGCGACCTGCGCGTTGGGGGGCCGGAGGCGCGGTTCCTCTTTCCCGAGGTGCGTCGCGGGTTGTTCATCACGAATGGGGTATCGCTGCTGCTGCCACGGATCGTTGGCGCCACATGGGCGGCACAGCTCCTGTTGTCCGGCCAGCCGATCGATGCACCGACGGCGGCTCGGATCGGCCTGCTGACGGACGTGGTATCGGCCGACGGGCTGCGAGGGCGCGCGTCAGAGCTCGCCGCGGCGTTGGCGGCGAACGCCCCCACGGCCATGCGGGAAACCAAGCGCATCCTGCGGTCCAGCGATCGGGAGCTGCTCGAGCGTCACCTGCATGACGAGGTCGCGACCATCATGCGGTGCCTCGCCGCCGGCGAACATGTGGAGGGTGCGCGTGCGTTCGTCGAGAAGCGGCCGCCGCGCTGGCCCGCATGAGCGAGCGCCGGATCGGCACCTGGGGGGCGGTGGCCACCCTGGTGGGATACGTGATTGGCGCGTCGATCTTCGTCCTGCCGGCGCAGCTGTTGCCGGCGCTTGGTCCCGGCGTCGTGGTCGCCTACGTGCTCGCTGCGCTGCCGGCGGTGTTCACCTGCATGGCCGGTGCGGTGATCGGGAATGTCTTTCCGGTCTCGGGGGCGACCTACGTGGCGGTACGCGATACACTGGGTGGGCGCGCCGCCTTTGTGGTGGCCTGGTTGCTGCTGTGGGCGGCGGCGATCGGGACGGCACTGGTGGCGTATGGCCTGGCGGACTACGCCGCGTTCCTCTGGCCCGGGATCAACGCGCGTGTCGTCGCGCTGGGTGCGGTCGTGGCGTTCACACTGGTGAACCTCACGCCGGTGTCGGTGACCGTCGGGGTACAGGCGGTGATGGTGGCCGGCTTCGCTGTCGTCATTGCCACCTTTGCGGTCGGGGGGCTCACGGCGGGCGATTGGTCGCACCTGCAGGGGTTCGGTGGGCACGGGATCGGCGGCCTGCTGGGGGGCGCCGTGGCGGCCTACTTCAGCTATGCCGGGTTGCAGGTATTGATCGACATTGGCGGTGAGGTGCGCGATCCGGGACGCACCATTCCACGTGCCCTCGCGCTCGCGTTCGGGGTGGTCCTGGTGCTCTACATCGCGTTCATCCTTGCGGTCGTGCTGCTCAGTGGCGCGCCCGGCACGGACGTGGAGGCGCCGGCGCTGATTGGTCGGATCGCCGAGCAGCACTTCGGGCGCTGGGCCGGACAAGCGATCGTGTGGAGCGCCCTGCTCGCGGCGGCGACGTCGATCAACGGGATCTTGTTCACGCAAGCTCGCGACGTGCAGGCGTTGGCGGTGGATGGTCGGTTCCCGCGCGCCCTCGCGGTGAGCCAGGCGGGTGTCCCGCGCCTCGCCGTGCTCACGCTGGGTGGTGTGTCCCTGGTGGCGACGGCGTTCGGTGCCAGTGTCCGCGACTACGCCATCCTGACCGCCTTGTGCCTTATGGTGATCCAGGGGGCACTGGGTATGGTGGTCCTGCGGATCCCGACGCGCGCTCCGGCGGCGTGGGCGCGATCCGCCTTTCGTCCGTCCAGTCGCGCGATGGCGACCACGGGCTTGGGCCTAGTGGTGGTGTCCGGGCTGTTTTTTGTCGTTGGTGCCATGCAGAGTCGGGCCAACCTCACTTGGTTTCTCGTGTTGCTCGTGGCCGGTGTCGTCGCCGCCGGTCGAACCCCCAATGGAGGTCGCGAAGGATGATCCGTCGTGTGCTGAAAGGTGTGGGTGTCGTTGTGCTCGCCCTGGTGGCGGTGGTGGTGATCGGTGTGGCGACGGGGCGTACGGCGGGGCAACGCACCGTGCCCGCCGGCCACGTGCGAAACACGGCTCGGTATCTCGTGATGCGCGACTCGGTGAAGATCGCCATCGACCTATGGCTGCCGGCCGAGCTGCAGTCGGGGGCCCGCGTCCCGACGGTGGTGAACAGCACGCGATATGTGCGCGCCTCGGCGCTTGGGCCCCTCGCGCGGTGGGCGTTGCGTTTCACGCGCGGGAGCGACGAGGAGCCGGACGTTGCGGCGTTCAACAGCGCCGGCTACGCGGTGGTGAAGGTGGATGCGCGAGGCAGCGGAGCGTCCACGGGATCGCGGCAGATCGAGTGGTCGCCCGATGAGGTCGAGGACTACGGTGAGGTCGTCGACTGGATCGTGGCCCAAGCGTGGTCCAATGGACGCGTGGGCGGGTATGGCGTGTCCTATGAGGGGAACACAGCCGAGGTGCTGGCCGCGACCGGGCGCGAGGCGGTGAAGGCAGTCGCCCCACTGTACGACGACTTTGACCCGGCGGTGAACATCGCCTACATGGGCGGAGTCCTCAATGAGTACTTCATCTCACAGTGGGGCAAGCTGAATGCGATGCTCGACCGCAGCGACAGTTGCGGCCTGGCGGGAATGACCGGCTTCGCCTGTCGGATGTTGCCCCTGGTGTATGGCGGGACCAAGCCGGTCGATGACGACCGTGGTGGCCGGGAGCTCAAGGCGATCCTGGCCGCACGACAGAACTACGACGTGCTCGATGCCTTGCAGCGGATCCCCAGCCCGCGCGACACCTTCCCTGGTACGACGCTGACCTTTCGCGACGTCAGCCCCTACGGGATGAAGGAGCGGATCGAGCGGTTCAACACGCCGATGCTGGTGCGCATCGGCTGGGAGGACGGCGGGACGATGAACGTCGCGCTGGGCCGGTTCTTCACCCTCCGGAATCCGCAGCAGCTGGAGCTGGGTCCATGGAGTCATGGCGGTGGGCATCACGTCGACCCCTTCCTGCCGGACAGCACCCCCACCGACCCGCCGCGGGACGAGCAGTTCCGCCAGATGATTGCCTTCTTCGATCGCTACCTGAAGGTGGGTGGTGAGGCGGCGACACCGGTCCACCAGATCCGTTACTACACGATGAACGACGGGCGGTGGCGCACGACCAGCCAATGGCCGCCGGACGGGATGCGCGCCGTCCGCTGGTACCTCGATACGGCATCGTCGTTAGGCACGGTGGCCCCGGTGGGGGCGAGCGGTACGGACAGCTACCAGGTCGACACCACGGCCTCGACCGGCGCTGGCACGACGCGCTGGGACACGCAGTTGGGGGGTGGTGACGTGGTGTACCCGGATCGTCGGGACGCCGACCGTAAGCTGCTGACCTACACGAGTGCGCCGCTGGCCACCGACATCGAGATTACCGGCGTGCCGGTGGTCACCCTGCACGTGGCGTCGACCCACACGGACGGCGGATTCTTCGGCTACCTCGAGGATGTCGCGCCCGACGGGAGGGTCACCTACATCACCGAGGGGATGTTGCGCGCCCTCCACCGCCGCGAGTCGAGCGAGGCACCGCCGTATCGCCACTTCGGACCGTATCACACCTACACGTCGCGTGACACCATGCCGCTGGTGCCGGGCGAGGTCGCGACCCTGCGATTCGAGTTGTTCACGACCTCGGTGCGTCTCAAGGCGGGCCACCGCCTGCGCCTCGCCCTCGCCGGGGCCGATCGCCCACTCCTTGGTTTGTATCCCCCCAATGCGGCGCCGACATGGACGGTTCACCGGTCGGCGACGCATGCCTCCTTTGTGGAAGTCCCGATGATGGAGAGTCGCCCATGACCCTGATCCCGCCGCGGCTTCGCCGCACCCTGGCCATCCTCGCGGGCGCCGTCGCCTGTTCCCGCGCCACCACGGGGGTGACTCCCGCCGCGATCGCCCAGGTGCCCACGCGGCCCAACGATGCCGTGCCGGGCGCCCGTGCGGTCGACTACGACGTGGTGATCCGCAACGGCCGCGTGCTCGATGGGATGGGGAATCCCTGGATCCTCGCGGACGTCGCGATTCGCGATGGCCGGTTCGTGAAGATCGGCCGGGTCCCGGAGCGGGGCACGCGGGAGATCGACGCGCGCGGGCTGTACGTCTCGCCCGGGTGGATCGACATGATGGACCAGTCGGGGAGTGTGTTGCTCCGCAACGGCAACGCGGACAACAAGCTGCGCATGGGGGTGACGACGGCCATCGGCGGCGAAGGGGGCTTTCCCGTCCCGGCGAGCCGCATCAGCGAGTACTGGGCCACGCTCGAGCGGCAGGGGATCTCGATCAACTTCGGGAACTACTACTCGCAGACGCAGGCCCGGGTGGGCGCGATGGGGTATGTCGCGCGCAAGCCGACGCCCGAGGAGATGGCGAAGATGAAGGCGTCGATGGACACGGCCATGCGCGCTGGGGCGATGGGGATGACGACCGCGCTCATCTACCCGCCCAGCTCCTACACAACGACCGATGAGCTGGTCGAGGTCGCGAAGGTCGCGGCGCAGTACGGTGGCACCTACGCCAGCCACATCCGGGGCGAGGGCGCCGAGGTGGTGCAGTCCGTGCGTGAGCTGATCGAGATCTCGGAGCGCGCCGGGTTGCAGGGCGAGATCTTCCACCTGAAAGTGGCGCACCAGCCGTCCTGGGGGATCCTGATGGACAGCGTGCGCCAGGTCGTGGAGGCGGCGCGCGCGCGGAACGTGGACGTGGCCGCCGACATGTATGTCTACACCGCTGGTGGAACCGGCGTTGAAGCGACGATCCCGAGCTGGGCGCAGGAAGGAGGAACGGACTCGCTCAAGAAGCGCCTGCGTGACCCCGCGATCCGGGCTCGTCTCAAGCGGGAACTGCAGACCGGGTCACCCGGGTGGTGGAACATCGTCGAGGCCGCGGGTGGGTGGGACGGCGTGGTGCTGGCCAATCCCGCCAACCCCAACAACATGAAGTATGTGGGGAAGACGATGACGCAGATTGCGAAGGAGATGGGGAAGGACCCGGCGGACGCTGCGTGGGACCTGGTGCTCGATGGGACATCGCGCGTGACGGCGATCTACCACATGATGAGCGAACCCGACATCGAGAAGGCCCTGCGCTTTCCCTGGACGTCGATCGGGAGCGATGCAGGCGCGGCCGCCGAGCCTGGCAAGGACGATGGGGTCCTGCTGCACCCGCGCGCGTACGGGAACGCCACGCGCGTGATTTCTCGTTATGTGCGGGACCGCAAGGCCATCACCCTCGAGGAGGGGATCCGCAAGCAGACGTCATGGCCGGCCGCGCGCATGAAGCTCGCCGGGCGCGGCTCCATCAAGGAAGGGAACTGGGCCGACGTCACGATCTTCAACCTCGAGACGCTCGACGACGCAGCCACCTACGAGAAGCCGCTCATGTTCCCCCAGGGGATTGAGTACGTGCTGGTGAACGGGGCGGTCACGATTGAACGCGGGCAGCACACCGGCGTTCGTGCGGGACGCGTGCTGTACGGGCCGGGGAAGCAGTAGGGGCCGGACCCGAGGGCGGGCATTGCCTCGGGGCGTCAATACAGGCGAAGCGCGCACGGCGAAGCACGGGAGGGAGGGGCGGCACGAGCAGCACGCGTGCTGCTCAACTCTCGTGCTGCCCGTGCCGCGCCCTGGCCCTTATCTGGGGCTCGCCCGCTACGATTCCCTCACGCCAGCAGCCCCACCTGCCCGCCCGTGTGCCAGAACATCGTCGTCTGGCCGTCGCGAAAACGCCCGGCGCGGCCGTACGCGATGAGCCCGGAGAGCGCCTTCGCCGTATACCAGTGGTCGGTGAAGAGCGCCTCTGTGCGCGCGGCGAGCGCCTGCGCTTCGTGAGAGGCCCCGGTGGGGATGCCATAGCCGTCCCCGAAGAAGCCGGCGTCGGCCTCGAAACGCTCGGCCGCGCCTAACGCGCCGGTCGGCAGGCCCAACAGGGCCTCGATGCCCGCGCAGATCTCCAGGACGACACGACGAATCTCGGCGACCGGGTCGTCGGCACTGATCCCCACGATGCGGGTGGGCACCTCGAACAGCGCGCATCCGGCGATCAGCCCCGCCTGCGTGCCGCCTGAGGACGTGGCATGCACGATCGTGTCGGGAACGATTCCCTGATAGACGAGCTCGCCGATGCCTAACGCGAGCCCGAGCGCGCCGAGCGGGGTCGAGGCGCCGAGGGGGATCACGTGGGGCCGGCGTCCGGCGGCCTGGAGCGCAGCGGCCACGCGGGCCATGGTCGGGTTGCGGTCGGTGCGGTCCGCGACGTAGGTGATCTCCGCGCCAAGGAGCTGGACGAGGCGGGCATTGCCGGTTGGGTGCGCGGGGCGCTCCCCGTTGGCGACGATGTGGCAGTGCATGCCGAGTGCGGCAGCGGCTGCGGCCGTGGCCCGGCAGTGGTTGGACTGGACGCCCCCGCAGGTGACCAAGGTGTCGCACCCTTCGGCGCGCGCGGCGGCTGCGACGAGGGTGAGCTTGCGGACCTTGTTCCCGCCAAAGCCGAAGGGAAGGGCATCGTCTCGCTTGACGACGAGCTTGCCGCCCATGCCGATGGCGTCGCGGAGTCGCCAGGCCGTGTCGATCGAGGTCGGGAGTTCCCCGAGCCGGACGGTGGGCATGGCGAGGAGGCGTTCACGGGCGGCGGCGAGTGACATCGGCGTACAAGTCGAGGAAGAAGCGGGAAAGCTACCCTTGCGTACTTCGGTCTCGCAGGCAGGTTCGCACATCCGTCTGCCGTCTGCCGTCTGCCGTCTGCCGTCTGCCGTCTGCCGTCTGCCGTCTGCCGTCTGCCGTCTGCCGTCTGCCGTCTGCCGTCTGCCCCTCACCGAATCCACGTGACCGATCCTCGCCCCGCCGAGTCGCGCTCCGGCCTTGATCCATGGAAACCTGCCTCGCTGCCGGCGCCGCCGATGCCGCGCGGTCTCCAGTGGTTAGGCGTGGTAGGGCCCGGGGTGATCGTGCTCGGCGCGTCGATCGGGAGTGGCGAGTTTCTGCTGGGGCCCGCGGCTTTCGTGAAGTATGGCCTCACGATGTTGTGGGTCTCGGGGTGCGCGATGGTGCTGCAGACGCTCTTCAACGAGGAACTGATGCGGTACACCCTGGCCACGGGGGAGCCGGTCGTGACCGGGTTCATGCGGACAAAGCCGCATCCCACCTTCTGGGCATGGATCTACGCCGGGCTCTACTTCCTGCAGGTAGGGTGGCCAGCCTGGGCGGGAACGGCCGCCGGCGCGTTCTTCTTCCTGTTCACGAAGCGCTTGTCCGTCGCGGCTGATGCCTCGACCGTTTACTTCATCGGGGTGGGGCTCTTCCTCCTGTGTGTGCTGATCCTGCTGGTGGGGCGACGGATCGAGCGCACGCTGGAGATGCTCAACTGGATCCTGGTCGCCTGCATCCTCGGTGGGTTCCTGGTGTTGGCCCTCACTCTGGTGGATGGCTCGACGGTGCAGGCGGCGCTGGCAGGATTCGTCGGTTACTCCCCGTCGAAGGGGAGCTTCGCCTTCATCCCCGATGGCGCGGACTTCTTCCTGATTGGGGCCTTTGCCGGGTACAGCGGCGCGGGTGGGGTCATCAACCTGACGCTCACCAACTGGGCGCGAGATCGTGGCTACGGGATGGGGGGCAACACGGGGTTCATCCCGTCGGCCGTTGGCGGCGAGAAGTCGGAGCTGGCGCACACCGGCTTTCGCTTTGAGGACACGCCCGAGCAGATGCAGCGCTGGCGGGGGTGGTGGCGCGTGGTGCACGCGGATCAATGGGGAGTGTTTTTTGCCGGGGCGATCCTCGGCATGATCCTGCCCGCTCTCCTGTATGTCACGTATCTCGCCCCGGGGACGGACATCCGCGGGTATGGGATCGCGGCCGCCCTGGCGCAAGCGATGTCGGATGCCGGCACACCGTGGTTGGGTGGAGCGGTCGCCCTGATCGGCGCGTGGATCCTGTTCAAGACGCAGCTAGACATCCTCGAGGGGATCGCGCGATCGATCACGGACATCCTGTGGACCGGGAGTCGTCGGATTCGTGCGTGGCGCGGGGGTGACGTCCGCGTGGTCTACTACTCGGTGCTGGTGTCGCTGGTGGTGTGGGGAATCGTGGCCCTTCGCCTCGCCCAGCCGGTCTTCCTCTTGCAGCTGGGGGCGAACATCGCCGGGGTCGTGTTCGTGATCTCGTCCCTGCACCTCCTGTACCTCAATACCCACCTGCTGCCGGTGCACTGCCGGCCGCCGTTGTGGCGACGGATCGCCCTCGTGGTGTTCGCCCTCTTCTACGGCTCCTTCGTCGCGCTCTGGCTCAGGGGGTTGATGACGGGCGCGTGACCATCGGTCCCGCCTTCGCCGCCATGCGCGCGGCCAGGGGCTGCGTGAGCCATTGGAGCGCCGCGACGAGCACGACCAGCGGGCTGCGCGATCGGCCGGCATAGAGGCGGAGGATGTAGGCCCATCCGATCGGGTATCCGCGACGCGCCGTGGTGGCCAGGGCGCCTAACGCCTCCCACCCCGAGTGGGTGAGTTGCACGCGCGTCCCCGTGCCGTCGGGGACAAAGCGCACCTCGACGCGGGTGCCGGTGGAGGCAGCGCGTCCCGGGTGCCAGGTGAACGCCAGGCGCGCCGGCGGATCCCAGTCAGTGATCGTGCCCCAGTGAGCCTCGTGCCCACCACGGATCGACTCGACGATCTCGCCGCCGATCCTGGGCTGCAGGGTGACGCCAGTCGATGCCTTTCCCCCCACGGAATGCGAGGCCGTCGGCCACCATCGACCGATGTCCGACGTGAAGCGCTGGAAGCTCTCGGCGGGTGACCACGAGACTCGGATCTCTGACCGAACTGGGGGCAACATGTCAGGCACCTCGGGATCTTCGGCGACGTCGCGGCGCGCGACGGCCGGGTTGAGGGTGAGGAGTGGGGGTGGGAGGGTTCGGGTCGTCGGCCGCAAAGGCCGTGAGGACCCCGCTCCAGAATGACTCGAGGTAGGACCGCAGTTCATCCAGCCCGCTCGGCGCCACACTGTAGATGCGGCGCCGGCCCTCGCGCCTCACCGCAACGAGGCGCGCGTGCTCGAGCACCCTGAGGTGCTGGGAGACGGCGGGCTGGCTCACCCGGAGCGCCTTCGCCAGCTCGCCGACTGCATGCGGCTCTCGCCGCAGGAGATCCAGCAACTCCCGCCGGGTGCCGTCGCCGATGGCCTGCAGGGCTAATACATAAGTCATGGCTTATATATCCGTTTTCCGGACCATACTGTCAAGGCGCCCCCTTGCCGGCGATGGGTCGCTCCCCCTTCCTTGCGGCCAGCATGAGCGACCACGACCGCGACGAAATCGACGCCGACGACGATGAATCCTGGCGACGCCCACCGGGGGTCTTTGTGATCGCCGAGGTCGAGGGCGCCCTCGGGGCCCGGATCCACGAGATCCAGTCGCGCGTTGACCCCAAGCTCGCGCGGAGCCTCCCGCCACACATCACCCTCGTCGGCTCGTCCGGTATCGGCCCGTATTCGGCAGAGTACTCGCCGGCGGAGCTGCGCGCGCACCTGACGCCCATCTGCGCATCGACGCCGCCACTCGTCCTGCCCTTCGACCATCCGCATCGCTTTCCGCAGACCGAGATCGTCGTGCTCCCGCTGCGCCCCCATGGGCCGCTCCGGGTCCTGCACGACCGCCTCGCCACCTGCGGACTGCGCAGCAGTCAGGCACGCCATGCCTTCACTCCGCATGTCACACTGAGCTTTTACCGCACGCTCACCCGTGACGTCGAGCGCGAGCTGCTCGGTCTGCGCCTGGAGGAGCCGCTCGTCATCGGCCACCTGCGCTGTTCGCTCACCAACGAGCCCTTGCCGCCGCGCACGCTGCTTGAACTTCCGTTGACCGGCCGTGACTCCTGACGCAATCCGCGCGGCCTACGCGCACGATGCCTCACGCGAGGTGGCGCACCGCGTCGTGGACCTCGCCGTCGACTTCCTCGAACGCGCGGGCCGCGGCGATGGCCCGGTGTCGACGCCGTTGGCACCTGCGGAGATCCGCGAACGGTTCGACGAGCCGGCCCCCACCGAGGGGCATCCGCTGGACGAGGTCCTCGCGCGCGTCCGCCGCGATATCCTGGCGGACGCCAACCGTCTCTCCCACCCGATGTACCTGGGGCACCAGGTCTCGGCGCCACTCCCGTTAGGCGCCTGGGTCGACGCGATCGCGGCGAGCCTGAACAACTCGCAGGCGGTCAACGAGATGTCGCCGACGCTCTCGCATGTGGAGCGTCGGGTGGTCCGCTGGATGAACGACGCCATCGGCTGGGGAGCCGGCGCTGGCGGCACCTTTACCTCCGGCGGGACAGAAGCCTCGTTCACGGCGATGCTGGCCGCCCGCGCCCACCTCATGCCGAATGCCTGGGTCGAAGGGGTCGGGGCGAACCCGCCAGTGATCGTCTGCGGGGAGCACACGCACTACGCCGTCTCGCGCACCGCCGGCCAACTGGGGCTTGGCGTGCGGCAGGTCATCACGGTGCCAAGTGACGGCTACGCGATGTCGGCGAGTGCACTGGCCGGGATTCTTGCGCAGTGCCAGTTGGCGGGACGCCGCGTCATGGCCGTCGTGGCGACCGCGGGCCAGACGGCGACCGGGACCTTCGATGACATCGACGCCGTGGCCGATGCCTGCGAGCCACACGGCGCGTGGCTGCATGTCGATGGCGCGCACGGCGCATCGGCGTTGTTGTCAGAACGGCATCGGCACCTCCTGCGCGGCATCGCGCGCGCGCACTCGGTCGCGTGGGATCCGCACAAGATGATGCTCCTCCCGATCTCGGCCGGCGCCGTGCTCGTGCGGAACGAACGCTGGCTGGACGCGGCATTTGCGCAGCGGGCGCCGTACCTCTTCCAGGCGGATGCGATCAACTGGAACATCGGCCCACGCTCGTTTCAGTGTTCGCGGCGCGGGGATGTCCTGAAGGTGTGGGTCGCCTGGCAGCGTTATGGCACCCGGGGATTCGCGAGCATGTACGACCTGCTCTGTGACCTCACCACCGAGCTGCACGGGTCGTTGCAACGGCATCCGGCGTTCACACCGCTGCACGAGCCACAGGGGAACATCCTGTGTTTCCGGTGGACCGGGGATGCGACGAAGGACGACGCCGAGCTTGATCGCATCAATACGCTCACGCGGGAGCGCTACAACACGTCCGGGGAGGGGTGGATCACCTCCACCGTGCTGGGCGGGCGCACCGTCCTCCGTGTCACGATCCAGAACCCGCGCACCACCAGCGAACACCTTGGTCGGCTTGTCGCCGGACTGGACCAGGTCGCGTCCGCGGTGGGTGACTAGAGCCCGTGCCCGCCCACGACGCGCGTTTCGCGGTGTTCACCAAAGGCGTGGATCAGCGGCTTGCCCTTGCTGATGGCAGCTCGGACCTCGGGGAGTTGCAGCGAGGCTCGGTGTGAGGCCTGGGAATCCCATACCTCGGTAATCCAGAGCGTGTCGTCCTCTCGGGGGTCTTCGGCCACGATATAGGAGCGGCATCCCGGCATTCCCCCCACGCCGGAGATGAGAATATCCGCCAATTCGCGGCGCTTGCCGGGGACCGCCTTGAAGGAGCCGATGAGGCCGAACATGCCCGATCCTGGGTCAGGGGTGGGAGAAGGATGGCGGTCACGCACCTTTGCGCCAAGGGGTCTTGCCTCGGGTGCGATTGCGCCAGAAGATGTCGGCCGACACCCACGCGGAGTTCCGGATGTCTCCCGTTCGTCGCAAGAAGAAGGTCGCCACGGAGGCGGGGAGCCGCGGGCTCGATGCCCGGCGCCTGGCTGGTGCCACCCCGCCTGCCGCGGTGACGGCGCTGGGTGAGCGGGTCGAGTCGGATGGGGGGAGTGTCCTGGCCACCTATCGGGACCCGTTAGGCTCCAACTGGCAACTGCTTGCGGCGCTCCCCCTGGACCGCGTGGGGCCAACGCCGTACCAGCGCAACCTGTCCGAGACGCATGTCGAGCGGCTGGTGAAGGCGATCGAGAAGGTCGGGCGCTTTCTCGACCCGATCGTCGCTGTCCCGGTCGCGGACGGTATGTACTGGTCCCCAAACGGCAATCACCGCCTGACGGCGATGGGGCAGCTGGGGGCCAAGGCGATCGTCGCGATCGTGGTGCCGGATCAGGAGGTGGCCCACCGCATCCTCGCACTGAACACGGAGAAGGCACACAACCTGCGCGAGCGGGCGATGGAGGTCGCGCGACTGGCCGAGGGTCTTGCCGCGCTGGACGACCGTCCAGAGAAGGCGTTCGAGCTCGAGTTCGAGGAGCCGTCGTTGCTGACGCTTGGCTTCTGCTACCTGGAGAACGGGCGGTTTTTCGGGCGGGGTGTACCACCCCGTGCTCAAGAAGTGCGAGCGTTTTTCGGGGTCGGCACTCCCGAAGGCGGTCGCCATGCGACGCGAGCATGCGCGGACCCTGCTCGAACTCAACGAAGCGGTGAATGCCGCGGTGGCGGCCCTGAAGGCCAAGGGACTGGAGAGTCCGTACCTCAAGGCCTTTGTGGTGGCGCGCATCAACCCGTTGCGCTTTTCCAAGGGACGCACGGCGCACGACTTTGACGAGACGATCGGGAAGATGCTGGCCAGTGCGAAGCGCTTCGATGCGTCGAAGGTGCGCGCGGACCAGGTCGCGCGATCGGGTGGGGCGCCAACCGAAGGGGACTAGCTACGGGGCGGCGTGCATTGTCGCGCTCGCGCCTGCGGCCTGCCGCCTGCCGCCTGCCGTCTACATCCCCAACCCCTTCTTCACCGCCGCCTCGATGTCCTGCCCGGCGCCGGCCCCGGCATAGACAATCTTCCCCGACTTGTCCACCACGACGATCGTTGAGGTGGCCTTCACCCCGTAGATCACGTCAGCTTCGCCCTTCTTGTCATAGAGGGTCTCGATGTCGAAGCCGTGTTTCTCCATGTGCGCCTTCACGCGTGCCGGCGACTGGTTGAACGAGACGGCGACGCCGAGGAACTTCATCTGGTTCCCGTACTTCTGCTTCGCGGCGAGGATGCGCGGAGCGAGGGCCTCGCAGTTCTCGCACCAGGTGGCCCACACTTCCATCAGGAAGGGAGTCTTCCCGATGTAGGCCGAGAGGTTGGCGGGCTGGCCATCCAGGGTGAGCAGCGCCATGTCTGGCGCCTTCGCCCCGATCTCGAGGTCGATCGCGCGCTGGGCGGAGGCCAGAGCCGGTGCGGCAACAAGGGCGGCGACCGAGAGGAGGCGACGGATCATATCAGGAGTTGTCCCATCTTGATGAGGTAATACTGCGCTACGCCGATCATCACGAGCCCGAAGAACTTCTTCACCCGCACCATCCAGAGGCCGGCCTTCGGCAGGCGCGAGAGCGACCCGGACGATACCCCGACCACGACCAATAGGGTGCACATCCCGAGCGAAAAGACGAACAAATAGAGGAACCCCATCAGGGCGCTCTTGGTTTCCGTGACCCAGGTCAGGACGGCGATCATGACTGGGGCGGAGCAGGGGGCGGCCACGAGGCCGGACATCGCCCCCATGAGCAAGGCGCCACCGAACCGACCCCCTTCGCCCGCGCTACTGGCCCGCTGCAGCAGGGCCGCGGGGACTCGCACAGGGATCACGTCGAACATCGCCAGGGCGGCCAGCAGCAACAGGTTGGCCATGGCGAAGTAGAGCCACGGGTTGGTACTGATGCGGCCAAACATCGTGCCGGTCATCCCGGCGACGAGGCCAAGGGTGGCGTAGACCGCCGCGAGCCCAAGGACGTAGGTCAGGGAGAGGAGCAGGGGGCGGAACCGGGAGCGCTTCTCCCCGGGGGCCGCCTCGCCCCCGCCGACGATCGCCGCCGTGATCGGGATCATCGGGTAGATGCACGGCGTGAAGCTCGTCAGGACCCCAGCCAGGAAGAGCGCCCCGAAGGCTGCGAGCGGGCTCCCGGACAGCTGGTCGGTGATGTTGGCGAAGTCCATGGGAGAAACCTATGCGCCACGCGCCAACTTGGTTCACCCGCTGGAGGGGGCGGGTCCTTGGCTCCATTGGGCAAGGCGTGTCACATTTGCGCGGTGCCCCGGCCGCGGGGACGAGAACCCGAGCCGGGCGGACTATGGAGTGGCGCATTGTCGGTTCCAACTTCTTGTACGCGTCCCTTGGCGTCGTCCTGATGTTCCTGGCGTATCGGGTGATCGACTGGCTGACGCCGCAGGTCAACTTCAATGAGGAGCTGCGCCGCGGGAACGTCGCCGTGGCGATCTTCATCGCCGCGCTCTTCATTGCCATCGCGCTGATCATCGGCCAGTCGCTGAACTGATGCGCGCCTGGGTGCTGTTGGTCGCCCTGGTCCTCGGTCCGTGCGGGGAGGCCCTCGCGCAGGCGCCCAAACGCCCGCGACGCAAGGCGCCGGACTACGATGACACCTTTCGGAAGTACAGCAAGCGATACTTTGGCCCCACGTTCGACTGGAAGTTGTTCAAGGCGCAGGGGATGACGGAAAGCAACCTGGACGCGACCGCGCGCAGTCGCGTGGGGGCGCGTGGGGTGATGCAGCTGATGCCGTCGACCGCGCGGGCGATCCGCTCGGACAACGAGGACCTGTCGTGGGTGGAGGACCCGGAGATGAACATCGCCGCGGGCATCGAATACGATCGGACCCTGTGGAGGCTCTGGGAGGCAGATTCGGTGCTTGACCACCGCGCGGAGTTCATGTTCGCGAGCTACAACGCGGGGCGGCGCACGATCCTGCGGGCTCAGGGGCATGCGCGTCGGGCGAAGCTGGATCACCGGCAATGGCCGAGCATCCGGAAGGTCGCGGCGCGAGTGCCGCGATGGCGCCATCGCGAGACCCTGGAGTACATCGAGCGGATCGCCGCCGCCCGGGAAGGGTTGGGGCGCTAGCCGGAGGGGTGATTGCTCCGGGGAGGGCTTACATTTGAACCTCCCCCACGCTCCCCAACACGGTCCATGGCTCCGCAGTTCATCTACCACATGAAGGCCCTCACGAAGGTGGTTCCCCCTTCGCGAGTCATCCTGAACGATATCTGGCTCTCGTTCTACCCAGGCGCCAAGATCGGCGTCCTCGGCGCCAACGGCGCCGGAAAGTCGTCCCTGCTCAAGATCATGGCCGGGATCGACACCGACTGGAACGGCGAGGCGTGGGCCGCCGCCGGAACCCGCATCGGGTACCTGTCCCAGGAGCCCCAGCTGGATGCGTCGCTGGACGTGCGCGGGAACGTGGAACTCGCCGTGAAGGAACAACGTGGCCTGCTCGACAAGTTCAACGAGATCTCCATGAAGTTCGCCGAGCCGATGGACGACGACGCGATGCAGAAGCTCATGGACGAGCAGGCGAAGGTGCAGGATCGCATCGACGCACTCGACCTGTGGAACCTCGACAACAAGATCGAAGTGGCGATGGACGCCCTGCGTCTTCCGCCGGGCGAGGCGGACGTCACGGTACTCTCCGGCGGTGAAAAGCGTCGGGTCGCGTTGTGCCGCATCCTGCTCGAACAGCCGGACCTGCTGCTGCTCGACGAACCCACCAACCACCTGGACGCCGAATCCGTGGCCTGGCTGGAGCACCACCTCGAGGCCTTCCCCGGGACGGTCGTGGCCATCACGCACGATCGCTACTTCCTGGACAACGTCGCGAAGTGGATCCTGGAGCTCGATCGCGGGGCGGGGCACCCCTACGAGGGGAACTACTCCGGATGGTTGGAGCAGAAGAGCCAGCGCATGGCGCAGGAAGAGAAGACGGCGAGCGCCCGGCAGAAGACCCTGGAGCGCGAGTTGGAGTGGGTGCGCATGGCCCCACGGGCGCGCCAGGCGAAGAACAAGGCGCGTATCCAGAAGTACGAGGAGCTGGCGAGCGAGCAGCGGCAGGAGCGTGTGGCGCAGAACGAGATCGTGATCCCGCCGGCGCCGCGTCTCGGGAACGATGTGGTCATCGCGGAGAAGCTGAAGAAGTCGTTCGGCGACAACCTGCTCTTTGAGAACGTGAGCTTCTCGCTGCCGCGTGGCGGCATCGTGGGTATCATCGGTCCCAACGGCGCGGGCAAGACGACGCTGTTCCGCATGATCACGGGGAGCGAGTCGCCGGACAGCGGCACGCTCAAGTTGGGGGACACGGTGCACATCGCCTACTCGGACCAGACGCGCACGCTCGACGGGGCGCGTACGGTATGGGACGAGATTTCTGGTGGGTCCGAGAGCATCCAGGTCGGGAAGCGGGAGATGAACTCGCGCGCCTACGTCGGGTCGTTTGGGTTCCGCGGGGCGGACCAGCAGAAGCTCGTGGCGAACCTCTCCGGTGGTGAGCGCAACCGACTGCACATGGCCAAGACGATGCTGGCCGGCGGCAACCTGCTCCTGCTCGACGAGCCAACGAACGACCTGGACGTCGATACGCTGCGTGCCCTCGAGGATGCGCTGCTCGACTTTGCGGGATGCGCCGTGGTGATCTCCCACGATCGCTGGTTCCTGGACCGGATCGCGACGCACATCCTGGCGTTCGAGGGTGACTCGGAGGTGGTGTGGTTCGAGGGGAACTATGGGGCGTACATCGAGGACCTGAAGCGCCGGAAGGGGCCGGACGCCGACCAGCCGCACCGGATCAAGTACAAGAAGCTGGTGCGCGGCTAGGCATGGGGCTCCATGTGGTGCTCGTGCACCCGGAGATTCACTGGAACACCGGCAACGCCGGTCGCACCTGCCTGGCCACCGGTGCGACCCTGCACCTCGTGGAACCGTTAGGCTTCTCGCTCGACGAGCGCGAGGTCAAGCGCGCCGGGCTGGACTACTGGCCGCACGTTGACCTGCGGACCTGGCCATCATGGGAGGCGTTCGAGGCGGAGTTGCCGGCGTTCGGGACGCCCTGGTTCTTCTCCACCAAGGGGACGCGCACCTACTGGGACGCCCCCCTCGGCGCGTACACCGATTCCGTGCTCGTGTTTGGCCGCGAGACTGGTGGGTTGCCGGTGGACCTCCTGCACCGCTACGCGGACCAGGTGGTGCGCATGCCGATGATGTCGCCCCTCGTGCGATCGCTGAACCTGTCCACGAGTGTGGGCGTCGCGGTCTACGAGGCAATCCGGCAGCAGGTGAAATTCGGGCTTCGTCAGGGCTGAGCCCGGCGGGCGACCGCCTGCTTCCATTGGTCCTCGGACGCCGCGAGAGCGTGCAATGCCTTCCCCGAGGCATCCGGGCGGTGCACGGGGTGCAGTGCGGGCGCGGCCGCTGCACGTAGCGGTTGGTCTTTTCGGGAGGTGGCCATCGTCCGGGGGTCAGCGACGTCGCGGTCGAAGGCTAATGACGGCGACGTGGCCTCGCTTGTGGTCGGGTGGTTCCTGTGTCACCATGAGGCGACATATGGATGCCTTCGTGTCCGACGCCCTGCGCGCCGAACTCGCGCCGCGTGGTGTGCTGCGCGTGGCCCTGAATCACGCGAACTTCCTGCTCGTCCCCGCTCCGGCGACGGAAGGGCGCGGTGTGGCCGCGGACCTCGGCCGCGACCTTGGTGCGCGTCTTAGCGTGCCGGTCACCTTCATTGGCTACGCCGATGCGGGGAAGGTGGCCGATGCCGCCAGCCAGGATGCGTGGGACGTTGCGTTCATCGGCGCCGACGCAGCGCGGAGCGATGTGGTGTTCTCCCCGGCGTACCTCGGGATCGAGGCCACCTTCCTGGTGCGGGCCCCCTCCGCCGCCCTCGAGCCTCTTGACGTCGACCGGCCCGGGATCCGCATCGCGGTGGCCGACCGGAGTGCCTACCACCTGGCCCTGCAGCGCATCATCAGGCAGGCCACCTTCGTCCCGGCCGACGGACTGCCGGCGTCGGAGGAGCGTTTCCATCGCGACGGGCTCGAGGTCCTGGCGGGGCTGCGTCCCCACCTGGTCGACGTGGCCACTCGTACCCCCGGGGGACGGGTCCTTGACGGGGCCTTCCTTACGGTCCAGCAGGCGATCGGGGTACCTCGGGGGCGGGTGGCGGCGGCCGAGTGGGTGGTGGGGTTCGTGCGCGAGGTGCTGATGGATGGGACGGTGGCTGGGCTGGTGGCCAGGCACGGTGTGAGTGGGGTTACGGTGCCGCCGGGGGCGTAGCGGAAGGCGATGTGGGGGCCGGAGGGGCGTAGGTCAGGTCGGGCTGCGTCGTAGCCGGCGTGCGGTGTCAGGGGTCGCACCTCAACATCGTCGCCGTCGCAAAGAGCGGGAGATGTGACCAGACTCACTTTTTTTTTTCCGAGTTAGGTCGCTAGAGTGCCGGGGAAAGCCGTCGCCCAGGGGGTTGCGGCTCGGCGGGCGTAACTCTTTTCCCGGAGCGGCGTGTAATATGCGAGCGAACCCTGGCCGGAGACGCGAGATGCTACAGGTGTTGGGAATGGTCGCCGCGTTGTGCGCTGGGTGCGGTGATCCCCAGGAGCCGCGGGGCCTGCGGATTGCAATTCCGGACCCGATTGTTGACCTGGGGGTCAGTGATGGCTGCGCGCGCTTCCAGGTGCGGTTCGACGCCGGTGGTGCGCCGATTGTTGAGCCGATCTTCAACTCGGCGTCGTGCGCGCTCAACCAGATTCGGTTGTTGAGTGATACGGCGGCGACCTTCGACGCCGCGACCGGGGCGTTGCGGGTCGCGATCGTGATGGAGAACCTCGGGACGGCGGCCATCGTGCCGCGGGTGCGACTCCGCTTCAACGCGGACAGTGTCACGCGACTGGACGCCAACGGGAACCCCGTTGGAGGGGCGAACGACATCCTCGGGTACCAGCCGGATTCGGCGAGCGCCAATGGCCGCGTCGCCTTTTGGCGATTTGACGGCTACCTCGCGCCCGCGGGTCAGCCGCAGGTGCTCATGCCCGGGGCCCGGACTCAGCGGCGGTGGGTGGAGTTTCGCGGGACAACTTGGAGTCACCGGACGCGGCTGAAGTTGTTTGCGACAGGTCAAGAACAGGAACTCGTGCCCGCGCAAGCGCCGGACTCGATTCCTCACTCCCTTCTCAACAGGATCATCACGCCTTCCTCTGGCCTCAAGTACTATCACGGAGTGCTATACGTTGGCTTCGTCCGCGGAACAACTCAACAGGAGAAGGCCAGGGTAGTGGGGTTGGTGAACAGCCGCGTCGTAGGTGGGCGACCGGACCCCGCGGTTGACGGCGGGATGTACCTCTTGCAGTTGCCGACAGACACTTCTCAGGCAACCCTGGTCGCAGCAGAGGTGATCCTTGGAGCGCAAGCGTCGGTTGTGTGGACTCGTCGTCAGCTGCGCCTCGACGTGGTCCCAGCATGGAGGCGTCCCAACGATGGTGCAGGGTGGCAGCGAGGCGACTGGCGCGTCCGCGGTGACTCGCTGCTTTCTCCGAACGCGCTCCGCGCATCTTGGGGGGCCCAGTTTGTGCGAACGCCCCTGGGCTGGGGATGCTCACTCGCGGATACTGCTGCGCACGTGGCGGTAATCGACTACGGATTCCAGGCCCCCTCGGGTCATGACATGCCTGGCTATCGTGCCTCATACAACGCCAACCTCAGTGGCGATACAATCCGTCACGGTGCCGCCGTCCTGTCGGTCATCGGGTCGGTTGGGGACAATAACACCGGGATTACGGGCGTCGCCTGGGGGGCCGCACTTTCGGCATGGGATCCAACGAGCGTCGATGCTCAGAATCGCCCGATGAAAGATTCAACAACCGGAAGGCGACTCGTATACCCAGAGGAGATACTGCAGCAGATTGTTGATGCGACGCGTGCAGGTGCAACCGTGATCTCGATTTCGCTTGGTGCTGACAGTGTCGCCCTCTACAACGTTGGCAACCCGGTCGCCGATTCCGCGCTGCGAGCCGTGGTCGGCGGCCTCCGGCGCAGTCTCGATTCTTTGGGGGTGCCCCGGCCACTGCTGGTTCTTTCGGCCGGCAACGTTAGGAACGGGGACGTGAGGGGATCCTTCTTTCCGCTCATACGGGATAGCCTGCCCGCAACCACAATTGTCGTCAGCGCGATGGGGCACAACGCGACCGCACTCTATGCTCCGCTGAACGATTCTCGAATCGACCTGCTCGCACCAGGTCAAGGCATCGGTGCGTGGGTCAACGGGTCAGGAGCACCCTTCACTGGCTCCTCGTTCGCCACGCCCCTCGTCTCTGGCGCTGCGGCGCTGCTGAAGTCCTTCGACCCACGCCTGTCCGCAGATTCGCTCAAGTTGCTCCTTGTCCAAGGTGCGGCAAGACGCAACGTCCGTGTGGCCGGCTACCCTGTGCTCGATGCATACGAACCGCTACGACTCGCCGCCGAACGTCCGGGCGCGCCCCTCTGCGGCAACAACATCCTGGTGTCGGAGACGACCGGAAACCCGAAGACTATCAGCGCTCGGGTGAGACGAGCCGCAGGACAACCCTACGAAACCATTGCCTCGTGGCAGGTGCCGGCGGACACAGGGATCTTCCTGGCTACCACGCACGGTGGGCGCGAACTTCTGCGTGAGACGGTGAACGGCTATCAGCGCGTAGCCCGTTACAACAACGGGGCCTGGGCAAGCCTGTCGCAACCGTGGAGCAACGTGCAGACGCCGAGTCTCACCGGATCGAGCCAGTCGATTCTCTCTCGCACGCACGACGGGGACTCCTCTGTGGTTCTGGTCGCCGTCGGTGCCGTGGGTTCCCCCAACCTTTCGTTTGCATATCGGACGGGCCAAACGACCGGGGCGACATTCACCACTTTCCCGAGTGTACCCACCAGCTGGACGGATCCACTGACTGGCATTGGCCCATATGGAGGCGCGGCGTCGGCCGGGGGGGTGCCAGCCCCGACGGGTGAATTCGTCATCAATGTACTCCGTGCCGGAAACGCACTCTCTACCTGGACGTTCTTCAAGACCGTGCCCGCGACGGGCGTCCGAACTCAGCTCTTCAACGAGTCGGTACATGTCGTGCCCAACTACCTGGGTAGCTGCCAGCCAAACTGCACCGGCGTGTCGAACCCTCTCGGTATTTCTGTGAACGAGGATGGCTCCGAGTTCACCTATACCGTCCCGACCCAACTCTGGCAGAACAACACATCATGTGTTGTGAAGCGCTACTCGATGAAGGCTGGCGTTCACCTCCCACCCGATACCGTGACGGGTGGCCAGGTCCCCGGGTACCCGTATTGGCCGAGCTGCGGCGGGGTGGGATACGACGCCGCAAGAGTGTCGGGGAGGGTGATCCTGTCGCGCTAACGTTGGCCCTCGGGTCACCTCGGCGTCGCGCGTGAACGGCGTGACGCCGACCTACGTGAGTAGGTTGGGGTTCACGCTGGTACCGAGGTCGGGCAGACGCAAGAAACCGAGAATCACACTGCAGATAGCCTCCGCAGCTGTGCTGATTCCGCCTCGGTGAGCGCCGCCTGATCCAGGGCGCCAAAGGCGCTCACATCGGCCCGCAACTGCGCCGCGGCGTCTGCGAGTGCATCCGGTCCCTGCAAGCGAAACCGGGCTGGCGACTGCACGCCGAACAGGAGCGCGCGCTCCAGCCCGGGCCACCGCGCCACGTCAGGCTCCACACCGGCGTGGCCCGCGAACAAATCACACACGAGGTGCATGCGCTGCACCTGTGGCTGGCCGCGACGCGCACGACAGGCAGCGAGCCCCTCACGTATCACCTCAATGCTCGGCCCGGCCACGCGACCGCTCCATGTGTACGCCACCCAACGTGCCTGCAGTTCCAACGGGGTGAAGTAGGGCCCCGACTGCTCGAACATCCCGACGACCGCGAGGTTGGGGAGGTCCGGATGGAAGGTGAGGTCGTAGAGGTCGACCTGATGTGCGTCCGGGGCGAGCGCCGCACGCGCGGCGGGCCCAAGGAACGGCAGGTCGAGGGTGTAGCCGGTGCCGCAAACGATGGTGTCGACATCCTCGTGGGATCCATCCGCGAATGTCGCGCGCGTGCCATCCACCTGCACCAGCCAGGGACGGGGATGAATCCGGCCCTCGGCGACGAGGGGCAAGTAATACTGGTTCTGCGTGAACCCCGCCTCGTAGGGATTCTCCGCGTGGCAGGGTGCGCCGAACTGGGTGGGGTGGCCACAGCTGCGCACGATGAAGTCGCGAAAGGTGTCGGCGACTACGGCGGTCGGTAACGCGCGAGCGGCCAGCGCTGCATAGCGCGTGTAGACCCTGTGCTCAATCGGGACGCCCGCGATGAGTTTCTGCAGGACGTAGCGGTGCCGGCGTGACGACACCACCACACGGGCCGCCCCCTTGAGGGCCAGCTCACTTGCGACTTCGACCGCGCTAATGCTGTGCCCGGCGACGAGCACGCGTTGCCCCTGGAAGCGCAGGGGGCCACGGTTCGCGGCGACGTGGGAGACGCCGCCCGATCCAGTAAACGACCGGAGCCCCTCGATCGCAGGGGTGAATGGTCGCCGATAACGTCCAGACGCAACGACGACGCGGGCGAAGGGCTCGCGGTGGAGCGCGGTATGCGCGTCGCGCCACGTTACGCCCCACTGGCCGTCGGGAAGCGGCTCGATCTCGGTGACCTCGCAGCCGAATCGTGCGTCGGCGAGGATGCCCGCGGATGCCGCAAAGCGTTGGAGATAGGCGCCGATCTCGTCGCCGGTGGGATACGCCGCCGTGCCAGCAGGGTGGGCGAGGTCGCTGAACGCCGTCGTGATCCGGCTCGTGTTCGTCCGCATCCCGGGCCACACACCGCTGTCCCCGTCGCCGACGCGCCATTGGCCCCCCACCCGGTCGGCAGCGTCGAACAGCACCGGACGAAACCCCTCCGACGCGAGGTAGCGCGCGGCGACGAGCCCAGCCGGGCCCGCGCCGATGACCGCGACCACCTCGCCCGCGCGCGCTGTCACCGGGTGGTGGGTCCGATGGGCAGGTCGACCCGCGACGGGTGCCGGGCGTCGCGGAACAGCGTGAGCATCGGGGCGCCGTTGGGGACGGCCAGGTGTGTTTGCCGGTCGGCCCCATTGATCGTGAGGCGGATGCGATGCCCGGCCTTGAAGTGCCGTGCCGTGGGCAGCAGGTCGAGGGTCACTTCCTCTGGCGCGTCGCCTAACGGGCGAACGTCCGCACTGCGTCCACTGGGCCAGGGCAGCCCCAGATTGCGGTACGGTGGCCGGCCCTGCGCGCGCCGCGAGGCGCGGAGGACGCCCTCGGTGACATAGGTGGAGCGACCGGTGGGGTCGACATCGCTCAGGGTGACCATCAGGTCCGCGTCGCGTGTGGATGAGGTGATCCACAGGTGGACGATGGGGTGCCCGATGACCTCCATGGGGCGCGAGAGCGGCGCGGAAGTGAAGGCGAACCCCTTCGCGTCATTGGGCGCGAGGTCGGGGTAGCCTACGTCGCCACCGTACGTGTTCGCCCAGCGGTTGCCCGGGCCTAACGAGGCTGTCGTGTCGACCACCTGGCTGTCGGCGGCGGTCGCGGCGCGGGGGCGGTTGGGGGCGAGGCTCTTGTCGCTTCCGCGCGCCCCGGCGAGGAACCAGGAGGTGCGCCGCGTCCCCGCGGGGGGCCAGCTCCGCGTGCTCCGCCACTCGCGACCAGCGGGCGCCTCCATCACGTGATAGCGGATGGGCGGTTCGCGCATGATCCCGTTGTCGATCCCCTTGAGCCAGTAGTCGAACCAGCGCAGCCGCTCGGCGGCCAGGTCGAAGCCCGTGGTCTGGCCGTGGAACCAGGGGCCGACGACGAGCTTCTGCGGGACGGTGAGGTTCGCGTGCCACAGGAACGCATCGCGCGGAAAGGCATCCATCCATCCGGCCAGGCCGTAAACGGCCACCCCGGATGCATTGATCTGCTTGAGGTAGGTCGACGGCGAGCGTTCGGCGAGGATCTCCCGCCCGGACACCGGATCGCGGCTGTCGCGGAAGGGGACGTCGCGCCACATCGTGAACATGTCGCGGTTGACCGTGTGGCCGCGGATCGCGGTATCGCGCTGGGCGCGCCCGGTTGGGCCGTCGACCGGGGCCACGCCGCTGAAGCGCAACGGTCCCCACGTGAACGTCGCTGCATTGTCCAGCTGGCGCGTGAGGTACTGCCACTTGGTGAAGAAGTCGTCGCGGAAGATCCCCCCGGGGTGGATGAACGGCCACCACTCGAAGACGTACATCTCCGGGAAGATCGCCACGAGGTGCGGCGGGGCCTGCGCGGCCGCAAAGAGCTGCGTGATCCCCAGGTACGATCGCCCGGTCATCCCGACCTTCCCGCTGGACCACGGCTGGACCGCGAGCCACTCGGTCATCTCGCGCGCGTCGGCGGCTTCCTCGGGCATGAAGAAGCCCTGCTGCGTGCCAAACGAGGCGCCGCCGCCGCGCGTGTCGACCGCGGCGACGATGTAGCCGTGGTGCAGCAAGACGTCGATGCCGCGCCCGAACCCCGAGGCGTAGTCGACCAACGTGTCACCCGAAAAAAACGCGCGGTTGTAGCGGTGGTGGGTCCACACGACCGGGAGTCGCTCGGTCGGCAGCTGGCCATTGCGCGTAGGCCGCAAGAGGTCCACGGCGAGCCGGACCCCGTCGCGCATCGGCACGTAGAACGAGGTGCGTCGGTACCCGTCGTACGTGGGGGCCGAGTACCCGCGGTACTCGCCGGGGCGCGACACCCGGTCTTGTTGTGCACCGGCGGAGGTGGCGAGGAGGGCGGCGACGGCCGCTGCCCGTGCGTTGCTGCCGACCAGGGTCAGCATTGTCTTGGCCAGGTTCATGGCTTTCGGACGGGTGCGCCCTGGGGGATGGCGGCGCCGTCGTGGCGTGGCTCGCTCGCGCCGAAGTTCACACCGGCCGGGCCACGGAGCACCGCCTGTCCCCACCCAAACGTTCCGGAGCGGGGCCCGACCGTGGTCACCGCGTGCCCTCCCGCCTTCAGCGCATCGATCACGGGCGCCGGCACCAGCGACTCGATGTTCACGTCGCAACCGTCGAACGAGTTTTTCGAGAAGCGGCCGGCTTCCAGGGCCTGCTGGATCGTCATCCCGAAGTCGGCGATGTTGGACACGAACTGCGCGTGCGCCTGCGACTGGTTCCATCCGCCCATGATCCCGAACGAAATGCGCGTGCCGTCCTTCTCCATGAATGCGGGGATGATCGTGTGCAGGGGCCGCTTGCGTCCGGCGAGGACGTTGACCGACGCCGCGTCGAGCGAGAAGAGACTCCCGCGGTTGTGCAGGAGTACCCCGGTCCCCGGTGCCGTCAGGGCCGACCCAAACTCTGAATAGATACTCTGGATCAGCGAGACCATGTTGCCGTCCTTGTCGACCACCGTCAGGTAGATCGTCTCGCTGCCCTGAAGTCCCGCCACCGACTGGTAGGTGGCCGGGGTCACCGTGCAGGCCGCGCGCGCGAGGTCGATCAAGCGGGCGCGCTCGGCGGCCACCTTCTTGTCCAGCATCGCGGCCGTTGGGACCTTCGTGAAGTGCGGGTCCGCCGTGTACTTCAACATGTCGGCGTAGGCGAGCTTCTTCGCCTCGATCATGTAGTGCAGGCTCTTCGCGCTATGAAATCCCCACTCGGCGATCGGGGCCTGCTCCATCAGGTTGAGCATCATCAACGCCGCGATCCCCTGCGTGGGGGCGGGGAGTTCGTACACCGTCCACCCGCGGTACGTGGTGGAGATCGGCGTGACCCACTCCGCCTCGAGGGCGCGCAGGTCGTCGAGCTCCATCAGGCCGCCCTCCTCCTTCGAGAGCTTCACGATGGCCTCGGCCACCGGTCCTGCGTAAAACCCGTCGCGACCTCGCTCGGCAATGCGACGGAAGGTCCGGCCCAGGTCTGGATTGCGGAACACCTCGCCCTCCTTCGGCGCACGCGTTCCGTCGAGCAGGAAGGTTGCCTTGGTGTAGGCGTTGTTGTCGAGGCGGTCGACCGCGCGTCCCCACATGCGCGCGACTTGCTCCGTGACCGGGAAGCCCTCCTCGGCGTAGTAGATGGCCGGGGCAAGCAGGTCGGCAAAGCCTAACGAGCCAAACTTCCGGCGCATGGCATCCCAGCCGGCCACCGCACCGGGGACCGTCACGCTGTGGATGCCACGCACCGCGGTCTGTCCCTTGGCCCGGAGCACCTCCGCATTCAGCGCCTTCGGCGCCCAGCCGGCCGCATTCAGCCCGTGGAGCTGGCCGGACTTCGCATCGTAGATGATCGCGAAGAGGTCGCCCCCGATCCCGTCACCCGATGGTTCGGTGAGTGCAATGACTGCATTGGCAGCAATCGCCGCATCCACCGCGTTCCCTCCCATCTCAAGCACCTGCGTCCCCGCCTTGGCGGCAAGGGGAGAGCTGGATGCCACGATCCCCAGCCGTGTGGTGACCATTGACCGACCGACCGTGGGGCGGGGTGCCTCCTGGGCGGCGAGAGATTCACTCATGATAAAGGTCGCGCACGCGACGAGGAGGGCAGGGTGGACGCGCAAGGGCATGGCGAAAATGGGAAGCGGGAACCCGGAGAGTGTCCACCGGGTTCCCGCGTTCGTCAACCGTGCCAACAACCTTCCTGGTCGCCCAGTGAGGAGTGATTGGCGGTCGCCGCGCTCAGTGGGTGCGTGAGTGACCCGCAGGGGACGCTAGCTCCGGTGTTGAACTACCCCCGACGCGACGGCCGGTCCGAGCGGCGTTGCGGTGTCACCGACATGCGGGGCACTGGTGGGATTCACTCCCTGCCTGCACAATACGCGCGGTCTTCCTTCTCCCCCCTCCCTGACATGTCTGATTCGGGTCACGATGCGGCCGCCGGAACCGGCGCGCTCACCCGTCGCGCGATGGTTGGTGGCGCCGCCGCCGCGGCCGGCGCCCTGATCTTCTCCACCTTGCCCGAGGCCGCGGGTGGTCAGGGATCGGTGGCCAGTGCCCCGCCCCTTATTCCGGTCCCGCCGGACCCGACCAAGGTCCTCGGTGCACCGACGTCGGCGGTAAGCGTGCGGTCGCCGTTTGTCGTGACAGGTCGGAATCCCACCGGTGCCGTCTCCGGGAGCTCGCTGACGCCACTCCACCAGTTCAGCGGGAACATCACGCCGGCCGACCTGCAGTTCGAGCGGCACCACGCAGGGGTTCCGACGATCGATCCGGCCACCTGGCAGCTAATGGTCCACGGACTGGTCGATCGCGAGATGATCTTCACGCTCGACGACCTCATGTCCCTGCCGTCGGAGACCCGCGTCCACTTCCTGGAGTGTTCGGGGAACGGGCGCCTGGCGTTCAAGGGGTCGCGTCCGGATCTCTCGCCCCAGAACATCGATGGCCTGTTGTGCAATGCCGAGTGGACCGGGGTGCCAGTCAAGACCCTTCTGGCGGAGGTCGGCGTGAAGTCGGGTGCGGAATGGGCACTGGCCGAAGGGGGCGATGCTGCCCTCATGTCCCGCAGTGTGCCGATGGCCAAGCTGATGGACGACGCGATGCTGGTCTATGCGCAGAACGGAGAACCCTTGCGGCCCGCCGGGGGGTTCCCGGTGCGCTTGTTCCTGCCCGGGTGGGAGGGGAACACCAACGTGAAGTGGTTGCGGCGCCTCGAGCTGGTGTCGGAGCCCAACATGTCGAAGGACGAAACGTCGAAGTACACCGACCCGCTCCCCAACAACACCGCACGCATCTTCTCGTTTGACCTCGATGCGAAATCCACCATCACCTATCCGACCTTCCCGAACACGGTGAAGAAGCCCGGGTGGGTGCAGGTGTCGGGGCTGGCGTGGAGTGGCCGTGGACGGATCACGGCGGTCGATGTGTCGGTAGACGGTGGGGCCAGCTGGGTCCAGGCGCGACTGGCGGGTGAGCCGCAGCCGAAGGCGGCGATCCGGTTCACGCACATGTGGAAGTGGGATGGAGCGCCGGCCACCCTCATGAGTCGTGCGGTGGACGACACAGGGTACGTGCAGCCGACGTTGGCGGTGTTCCGGGAAGGCCGCGGTCCGGGTACCGACTATCACTACAACCACATTCGAGCGTGGAAGGTCGCGGCCGACGGCGTGGTCACCTACTCTGGCGAGGTCTAGGCGATGCGACGCTTGACAAGGCACGTGTGCGGTGGCCTGCTCCTGGCGGTGATCGCCGCCTGCACAGGCGGGAGCGCGGGGAGCGACGCGGGGGGGCGCGGCGCCGTGCGTCCATCGGAGGCGCTGCCAGCCACCTTTGGCGTAGGTCGCGCGGCGACGCCGGCGGAGCTCGCGGCATGGGACCTCGACGTGAACCCGAAGGGCGTTGGCCTTCCGGCCGGGCGCGGAACGGCCGCCGAAGGCGCCGTGGTGTACGCAGCGAAATGCGCGTCGTGCCACGGCCCCACCGGGACCGATCCCATCGCGCCGAACCCGAAGCTCGTCGGGCGGGAGCCGCGGGACTTCTCGTTCGCCAACCACGCGACCGGGGTGACCAAGACGATCGGCAACTACTGGCCGTACGCGACCACCCTCTACGACTACATACGGCGTGCCATGCCGCAAACGGCGCCCGGCACGCTGACGGCGGGCGAAACCTACGCCGTGATTGCCTGGCTGCTCGCCGAGAACGAGGTGATCCCCCGTGACCAGGTCATGGATGCCACGAGCCTGCCGGCGGTGGTGATGCCGTCGCGGGATCGGTTCGTTCGCGACGACCGAAAAGGCGGCTCCGGCTTCAAGTAGCCGTCAACGGCGGTGGTAGCTTTGACGTAGCCGGGGCGATTCCCTCCGCGCCCGGCATCGCCTGACATACCAAACTCGGCGCTGCTACTGTGAGCGCCGGGCGCGCGCGTTTCTTCTCCACCGACTTCCCGTCTGCAGATGATCAAGCTCCTCGCCCTTCTGCTGGTCGCCGCGCCGCTCGTCGCGCAGTCGCCGGCCCGCCTGCGGTTCGCGGTGACCTTTCCCGCCGCCCGCAGCACCCAGCCACTCGACGGACGCCTCCTCGTGCTGCTCGGTGCGGACTCGACCGCTGAACCGCGGCAGCAGTTCGCCTACGGGCTCAAGACCAGCGCGGCGTTCGCCATCGACGTGGAGGGCTGGAAGCCCGGGGAAACGCGGTATGTCGATGCCGCGGCGTTCGGCTTTCCCGTGCGATCGCTCAAGGACTTCCCGCGCGGCAGCTATCGCGTGCAGGCGGTGCTGAATCGCTACGAGACCTTCACGCGCAGCGATGGGAAGGTCGTCAAGCTCCCGCCAGACCAGGGGGAGGGACAGCGCTGGAGTGCGAAGCCGGGGAACCTCTACTCGACGCCGCGCTGGGCGGCGGTGGATCCGGCGCGGCCGGATGTCATTCCGGTCGTGCTCGACCAGGAGATGCCGCCCATCGCCGCATTTCAGGAGACGAAGTACGTCAAGTACGTGAAGATCCGCAGCGAACGCCTCTCGAAGTTCTGGGGGCGGGACATGTTCCTCGCCGCGTTTGTCACGCTGCCGTGGGGCTTTGATGAGCACCCGCAGGCGCGGTATCCCCTCGCGATCAACCACGGCCACTTTGCCACGCAACCGGACAACTGGCGCGAGGTTCCGCCGGACCCGAACCTCAAGCCTGACTACTCGGCGCGCTTCTCGTTGTCGGGGTACAACCGCATCCAGCAGGAGCAGTCGTACCAGCTCTACAAGGACTGGACCGGTCCGGGATTTCCCCGGATGCTGATGGTGCAGATCCAGCATCCGACGCCGTTTTACGACGACTCGTACGCCGTCAACTCGGCTAACAACGGCCCCTACGGAGACGCGATCCAGTACGAGCTGATCCCCGAGATCGAGAAGCGGTACCGCGGGCTCGGGCAGGGCTGGGCGCGCTTCATGTTCGGCGGGTCGACGGGAGGCTGGGAGTCGATGGCCGTGCAGATGTTCTATCCCGAGGAGTACAACGGGGCGTGGGTGGCCTGCCCGGACCCGATCGACTTCCGCCACTACACCGTCGTCGACATTTACAGTGATACGAACGCGTACTACATGCCGTCCCGCTTCAAGCGAACGTTGCGACCGGGGCATCGCAACTGGCTGGGGCATGTGGATGCCAGCCTCATGGAGATGAACCACTTCGAGCTTGCGTTAGGCACGAAGGGGCGTTCCGGGGACCAGTGGGACGTGTGGGAGTCGGTCTATTCCCCCGTGGGCGAGGACGGCTATCCGCGTCGGCTCTGGGACAAGGAGACCGGCCGGATCGACCCCGTTACGGCGGCGTACTGGAAGGAGCACTACGATCTGTCCTACATCCTGCGTCGCGACTGGAAGGTCCTCGGCCCCAAGCTCCAGGGCAAGTTGCGGATCTACGTCGGCGACATGGACAACTACTACCTCAATAATGCCGTGTATGAGGTGGAGACGTTCCTCAGGGACGCAGACCCGCCGGCGCATGCCGTGGTGGACTACGGGGATCGCGACGAGCATTGCTGGAATGGTGACCACACGCGATCCAACGCCTACTCCCGCCTGCGCTACGTGCAGATGGCCCTGCCGTGGTTCGCCGAGCGGGTGCTGATGGCCTCACCGGCGGGGGCGGACCTACGGAGCTGGCGGTACTAGTCGCGAGACGGCAGACGGCGCCGTGCGGCCGTCTGCCGAAATTCCGCACCACGGCGTGGGGCTAGCCCGCGCGGCCGAGTTGGCGGGTGTACTTCACCGTAAACGACCGCGCGATCGGGGCTTGCCAGCTGCTGAAGCCGTCGGCGCGCTCGCCGTCGTTGAAGACGATGAACAGCCCGGTCCCGGCGGTGTTCAGCCAGGCAAAGCGCAGGTTGGCCGTGAACACCTGCTGCTGGTTGTTGTATTGCGTCAAGCTCTGGAAGAACACCCGGGGGGTGAAGAAGTAGGCGAACTTGAGCCCGATCAGCTTACGGACGAAGTCGCCCTGGTCGAGGTTCACGTCCTGGTAGTCCAGCAGCAGCGACGACGAGATCGTCGAGCCGCTGCGCAGTGTAAACGTGGCATTGCCGCCGTTCCGCGTGCCCTCGTAAAACGGACCGAAGTCCGCGCGCCCAACAAAGGAAAACACGCGGCTCGGGTCCGTGTTGAAGTCAAACCCCAGCTGCGCCCAGTCGTACGATCCGACGGGGATATTCACCCCCGGGGCGATGGCAAACGGGGCCTGCAGCCCCTCGTGGAAGATGTTCAGCTCCGGGCCAAACCGCGCGCCGCTGTTGAATTCCACCTCGGTCATGTCCACGTGGACCTGACCGTTCTGGTAGAAGCCGTCCATCCCGAAGTACCCCCGGAAGTTGGTGTGCGGATTCCATTGCCGCACGCGTTTCCAGTCGGGATTGCGCACCAGGCGCATGGCGGCCACCTCGTAGAACCGGAACCCGGCGGGGCGATTGAGGAACCCAACCTCCGGGTTGAAATCCTCCCCGACCTGCAGCGTGCGCACCGAGTTGTTCCAGTCGCGGGTCTTGTACTCCGCGCGGGCGGTCCACGCGAGGTCGTCGCCGGTTCGGTCGGGAGTTTCGGACTTGGCGCCCCACCAGTCGAAGGTCCAGGCCTGGCCCACGCCGACTCGACCGTCGAAACCGTAGACACGATTGTAATCGTCGCGATCGCCCGTCCGCATGCGCTGCACACCAATCACGCCCAGCCGGGAGCGTGCTGAGAGCTCCCGTACCGCGCGGGCCACCGTGTAGCTGTTGCCCTTCACCGCGCCGGTGTTGTCCGTGAACATCTGTAGCGCGCCGACGGTGAGGCCGCCGATGCGCCCCGTCAGTCGTCCGCCCCCGATGATCGGCGTCGGTTGTCCCACCGAGTCTATCCCGATCCGACGGGTGAAGAACAGGTCCACCGCTTGTGGCGTCCCCGCCGCGAACACCCCGGCGTTTTCCAGGAAGAAGGGACGCTTCTCGGGAAAGAAGATCGGGAAGCGCGTCAGGTTGGTGCGCTGCTCGTCCACCTCCACCTGCGCGAAGTCCGTGTTGTACGTCAGGTCGAGCGTCAGCGCCGGGGTGATCCCGATCTTGGCGTCGGCGCCAAACTCCCCCGGGGTACGGAACTTCGATTCCGTGAGATAGTTGCGCGTCGTTTGTCCCAGGACATACGGGGTGACGGTCGCGATGCGGTTCTCCGGCACCTGCAGCCCTTCCAGCGAGCCGGCCTGCGACAGGCGGGCGATCGAAAACTGTCGGTTCACCCGCGACCAGAGGGCTTCCTCATTCTTGCGGCGAATGCCGCGCATGATGTTGAAGCCCCATGTCTGTTCGCGCCCACCGCCATAGCGAATGGTCCGAAATGGGATCCGGAACTCTGCATACCAGCCCTGGGCATCCTGGGACGTCGCCACGGTCCAGCTGGCATCCCAGTTGAGATTCATCCCACCCATCGAGCCCGCCTGCGCCCGGGTTTGCCCGGCCTGGAACACCCCACCCCCCTCACCCTCTCGCACCACCTGCGCATCGTGCTCGATTCCGCTGGGGGTCGTCCCGAACAGGAAGCCGTTCTGTCGGTCGTGGTACGTGTCGAGGATGAAGCCGAAGTAGTCACTGTTGGTGAGTGTTACGTCGCGAATCTTCTCACTCGGCACGATCAGGGCGGCCTCGCGGTCGAACAGCCAGGCCGCGATGTACAGCGCTTCGCCGTCGGACGTGACCCGTACCTCGGTGCGCTCGGTGACCGGCGTGCCTTCCTGCGGCTCACGCTGGACGAACTCGGTGAACAACGTCGCCTCCTTCCACGCGGCGTCGTCGAGCCTGCCGTCGATCACGGGGGCCGTGGTGGTCTGCGTGGCGCGGGCGACGCGACTCATCCCGTTGGTGCTCGATGAGGCAGGGGGCTGGGCGACCAACAGCGCGGGAACGACGAGCGACAGCAGGAGCGGGCGATTCATCACACACATGGCGGCGAGAGGCAATGGACTGGACGTGCGCCCGCAAGCTACGCCTTGGGCATTCCGGCGTCACCCGGCGGCGCGGGAAGGTCGATGCGAAACTGCGTGCCCTCGGGGCCGGATCGGACGAGCTGCACCGTACCCGCGTGCGCCTCGACCACCCCTCGGGTGATGGCCAACCCCAGGCCGGCGCCGTCATCTTCACGGCGTCCGCGACGCCCGCGAAAGAACCGGTCGAAGACGCGCGGTTGTTCACTCTCCGGAATCCCGGTGCCGCGATCCGTGACGGTGAGGCGAAACCAGGCGCCATCGCGCGACAACTCGAGTTCCACCGGGACGGTCGCGGGCGAGTGTCGCAGCGCGTTCACGGTCAGGTTGGTGACGGCGCGCGTGAGCAGGGCCTCGTCGCCACGCAGCGCGTAATCGCCGACGGCGATGCGCACCACGATGCGATCCGCAGCGCCCGGCAGTCGCCGCAGCGCCGACGCCGTGTCCTCCAGGAGCTCGTCGAGGTACAGCGGCACAGCCTGGACCATGGCCTCGCGGGCGCGCATGCGCGCGAGCAGAAACAGCTCCTCCACGATCCGCGTGAGCGACCGCGATTCCTGGCGGATGAGGCGCAGGGATCCCCGGAGGGACCGGAGGTCCGCGTCCTCATTGTCGAGTGCAACCTGCGCCTCACCGCTGATCACCGCGACCGGGGTTCGCAGCTCATGGGCGGCAGCGGCCATGAAGGTGCGTTGTTCCTCGCCGGATTCTTCCGCCCGATCGAGCAGGTGGTTGAGCGATGCGATGAGGTGTTTCCACGCCGGTCCAAGTCCGGCAGGTTCAGGGAAGCGCAAGCCGGGATTCCCGCGGCCGATCTCCTGGGCGCGTTGGTCCAGCTCCTGCATGGTTTCTGCACCGCGACGCATGTACAGGAGCGGGATGGCGGCAGCCACGACGACGAGCAGGAGGAACCAGGGCCATCCGTTCCGGAGTTCGCGCAGCGTTTCCAGGCGTTCGCGCTCGGACACGAGGAAGCCCAGCGCGATCTGCTGTTCACCGAGCTGGAGGTGCCTGACCATGAGGCGCGCCTGCCCACTCGCGGTCGGGAGGGTCACATACAGGTGACCTTCAACGGGCGCGTCGCGCAGGACCGCGTCGACGCGGGTCCGTGGGGGCTGCTCGAACGCGACGGGCGATGGATTAGGGTCCTGCAGGTTGTCGCGCGGGTCAACAAACTCTCCCGTGCTGGTGAAGCGCACGACGACGTTGGCAACCCGGGGCAGCATGGTGTGGAGCACGCGCAGGACCACCTCGTGCGTGGGTCCACCGCGGGCATGCTCGCGCTCCATGGTGGCCACCACGACCTGCTCCACATCGCTCAGTCGGTCGTCGATGCGCCGCAACGCGGCGTTGCTGCTGAACCGGTAGACAAGCGCGCTACCAAACAGCAGCGTCGCGACAAAGGTCAGGACCGTCAGTGCGACGCCAGGTGCCTGCCGCTGGCTCACTCGCGACCGAGGTAATACCCGGCGCCGCGACGTGTCTGCACCAGGGGCGGACCGGAGGCATCCACTTTCGCCCGGAGCCGGTTGACCGTGACCTCAAGGGCATTCGAGACCGGGTCGTGTCGATCGTCCCAGACGTATTCCGTGATCTCTGCACGCGACACGACGCGTCCCACGTTTCGTGCAAGGATTTCCAAGGTCATGTATTCCTTGCGCGTCAGCTCCAGCGCGCGTCCCGCGCGTGTGGCAGTGTTTGCCCGGGTGTCGACCACGAGATCATCGTAATTCAGCACTGGCTCGTGAACCGCCGGCATGCGCCGACCCAGCGCACGGACGCGGGCGAAGAACTCTTCCAGTTCAAACGGCTTGCCCAGGTAGTCATCCGCCCCAGCGTCGAGCCCTTCCACCCGGTCGGCCAGTGAGTCCCGCACGGTGAGCATCAGGATGGGCACCGACTGCTGTTGGGCGCGCAACGCCCGGCAGAGATCCACGCCATCTCCGTCCGGCAACTGGCGATCGAGCACGATGACGTTGTAGTCGGACGCCGTGCCCGCCCGGGTGGCCTCCGCGACAGTCGTCATGGTATCAACCGCATGTCCGCGGGACCGAAGGGCACGTTCCACGATGCTGGACAGCTGGGCGTCGTCTTCGACGAGAAGGACTCGCATGGGAAATTGGTGGCCGCAACCTCGCGGCGCGGTAAACGGTTGCGCTTGAGCCGCCCGGCGACCGGCGATGTCGCCGTCGTCGGCGTTATCGACCCGATGTCGCCGACTTGAAGACGGCGTCCAGCCCCTTCACGAATACATCACGAGGGAGGGCACCAGGCACAATCTCGCCGTTGATCACGAACGTCGGTGTCCCGCGCACGTACAAGGCGCGCGCGAGCGCGTTGTTCCGTTCGAGGGTCTCTGCCGCCGCTCGCCCCTGTACGCAGCGACCATACGAAGCGCTGTTGACCCCGGACTCGGCCGCGTAGCGGGCGATCAAGGTCACCGGACTCTTTGACGCCATCCATGCCTTGCGATTGGCATACAGCCGATCGTGCATCGGCCAGAATTTCCCCTGTTCGGCCGCGCACAGGCTGCCGATCGCCGCCTCCTTCGCGTTCGGGAACATCCCGATCACGAAGGGGACGAAGCGCCAGTACACTTTCCCGGGCTTCGTGTAGATCGAGTCGAGGGCGGGCATCGTCTCGGCGGCGAATTTCGCGCAATAGCTGCAGCCAAAATCTGCCAGCTCGACGATCCACACCGGCGCTCCCGGCTTCCCCTTTTCGATCCCGAAGCCGTCCAGGGTGACGACCTTCTCGGCCAGCTGCACGCGCATCTGGCTCCGGGCGGCGGTGCCGCTGACGGCGAGCGCAAGAAGGGCGATCAGGAAGCGGCGCATGAACTCGGCGGCGGAGGTGTTGACGCGGGATCTGGAGGCGCACGCTGCATCCAGCGTCCACACACATATACGCTCCAGGGTCGAAAGATCACCCGGGGCCCTCCCCGGAAGAAGGGACGGCGGGAATCTTCCACGGCGGCGGCGCGTTCATACCAGCATCACGACTTGCGGGGCGACATGGATAGGGCCGGAGAGGAAGTGGCCGTACTCGGCGGCGGGTGTTTCTGGTGTCTTGAGGCGGTGTATCAGGAGTTGAAGGGGGTAACCGGGGTGATCTCGGGGTATGCCGGGGGGCACGTGCCGCACCCGACCTACGAGGCCGTCTGTGAAAAGGGCACCGGGCACGCCGAGGTGGTCCGCGTCGCCTTTGATCCTGCGGTGATCAGCTTCACGGAGATCGTCCAGGTCTTCTTTGCCATCCATGACCCGACGACGCGGGACCGGCAGGGGAACGATGTGGGCCCGCAGTATCGCTCGGTGATCTTCACCCAGGACGAGGCACAGGCGTCCATTGCTCGGGCCGTGATCCAGGAACTCGAGGCCGATAAGGCCTTCGACGCGCCGATCGTTACCGAGGTCCTGCCGGCCCCCCCGTTTTATGCGGCCGAAGCGTATCACCAGAACTATTTCCGGCTACACGGGGCGCAACCGTACTGCACCTTTGTGATCTCGCCGAAGCTCTCGAAGTTCCGAAAGCAGTTCGCCGAGAAGCGCAGATAAGGGCACGTCGGAGATCTCCGGCGGCAGGAGAGTGCGACCGGGTCGAGGGCTGGCGCGGGGCGCGGCGCGCGCACAACCCGCCGCAACGCCTTGCGGCCACCCGGATCATCGGGTTGGTTAGCCCGGTCTGCACCCGGGGATGGAATGCGCTTCCTGTTTCTTGCCCTCTGCGTCGCCTCGACGGCGGTTGCGCAGGAGGTCTTGGTGGTCCGTGGGGCCACCGTACACACGGCGGTTGGGGCACCCGTGGCCAATGCCACGATCGTGGTGCGCGATGGCAAGGTGGCCGCCGTCGGGACAGACATTGCCGTGCCTGCGGGCGCGCGGATCGTGGAGGTCGCGGGCAAGGTCATCATTCCCGGGATGATCGACGAGCACTCGCACATCGGCGCGCTCCCGACTGACCTCAACGACCGCCCGATGATCATCGGGCCGCAGCACCGGTTCCTCGATGCGCTGGACCTCGAGGACCCGGCGTGGAAGGAGGCCGTGCAGGGGGGCGTCACGACCGTCACCACGGGACCTGGCTCGGGCGAGAACGTCTCCGGCATGGCCGTGATCATCAAGACGTTCGGGGCGGACCGTGACAGGCGGATCGTGAAGGAAAAGGGCGGGATGAAGTTCGCCATGGGTCCCAAGCGGTCCGATGCCTATCCCGCGACGGCCATGGGGGTGGCCGCCAACCTGCGGCAGTACCTCATCCGGACGCAGGAGTACATGGCGGGCTGGAAGCGGTGGGAAGATGGCGGTCGCCAGGGCACGGCGCCGGCGCGTGACCTGGGCTATGAGGCGATGAGTGAGGTCCTCACCCGCAAGGTGCGTGTGCGTACCCACGTTCACAGCGCCACGGACGTCATGACGATTCTGCGGCTCAAGGACGAGTTCGGTTTCGACCTCACCCTCCATCACTCCACGGAAGCCTACAAGGTGGCAGCGGAAGTGGCAAAACGCGGCGTGAGCGCGGTGGTCCTGCCGCTGGGGCCCCGGATCGGGGTCACGGAAGAGGCCATGCGCGGCCCGTACGAGTTGTGGAAGGCCGGCGTGAAGATCGCCATGCACACCGATCACCCGGTGATCAACCAGAAGTACCTGCGGCTCTGTGCCGCTCTGGCGATGCGGTACGGACTCCCCGAAGCCGAGGCGCTCAAGGCGATCACGATCAATGTCGCCGAGATCGCCGGTGTGGCGGATCGGGTCGGCAGCATTGAGGTGGGCAAGGATGCCGACTTTGTGGTGATGAATGGGCCATGGTACGAGCCGATGTCGCGCATCGACCTGGTGGTGGGGGACGGCCAGGTGATCTACGATCGGGCCACGGAGGAGCGACGATGAGCTTCTCCCGATACGCGCTCCGGCTGGTGGGCGTCGCGCTCGCCACCAGCAGCACGATGGCTGTCGCGCAGTCCCGCCCGCTCGTGCTCCGGGGGGCGACCGTGCTCCCCATCGACGGACCCGCGATTCCCAACGGGACCGTCGTCATGCTGGGTGGCAAGATCACGGCCGTCGGTGGATCCACCGTCGCCATTCCCCGCGACGCCCTCGTGGTCGACGCTCGAGGCAAATACGTGATGCCGGGGCTCGTCGATGCGATGACATCGTTAGGCATCGGCCAGACCGATCTCAACGAATCCAGCGACCCGGTCACGCCACAGCTCCGGATCTTCGAGGGGTTCAACCCGTTCGGAAACTTCGGCAGTGGCGCGGCCGGGCCCCTCCGCATGACCGAGCTGCTGAGCGGTGGGGTCACGACGATGTACATCGCCACCGCCGATGCGGCCCTCATCGGGGGGCAGGGCGCCGTCGTCAAGACCGCAGGCGACAACCTGGCCGCCCTCGCGGTGCGCGAGCCGGCGGCGATGGACATCACCCTCGGCGAGCCACCCAAGAAGGCCGCGAGTGCGCGGCAACGGGATCCGGCGACGCGCATGGCCGAGATGGCCATGCTCCGTCAGGCCCTCGTGCGCGCCCAGGAATACGACCGCAATCGGGCAGCGAATCCCACGCAGCCGCGCGACCTCGGAATGGAAGCGTTAGGCAAGCTGTTACGTCGTGAGTTTCCCGCCCGGATCCAGGCCAACACCCCCGGGGACATCCGTAACGCCGCGCAGCTCGCCCAGGAATTCAACCTCGACGTGATCATCGACGGGGGCGCCAACGCCAAGGCCGAGATTCCCTTGCTGACCGCACGACGCATTCCCGTGGTCATCGGGCAGGTCTCACACCCCTTCGTGAGCAACGAGGAAATCCCCGACAAGGCCGAGTACCCGCCCATCGACGAGTCCGTGCCTGCGAAACTGATCAACGGCGGGGTCAAGGTCGCCATCGCGACCTTCTCGCGCGCCTTCGGTTCACTTGCGCCGGCGGGGTCGAGCAAGTGGATCCTGCTCGATGCAGGTATCGCTGCCGGCTACGGCCTGACGGAAGAGCAGGTGCTCCGCGCGGTCACCCTGACTCCCGCCGAAATTCTGGGCGTCCAGCAGCGGCTGGGGAGCCTGGCCGTTGGGAAGGACGCCGATGTCCTGGTGCTCGACGGCCCGCCGCTGTCGATGAAGAGCTGGGTCGAGCGCGTCTACGTGAACGGGGAGCTGGTGCACCAGCGGACGCCGTAGGCGGCGGGCGGCGGCCCTATCCTGGCTCCGCCGACGCCAGCCTCCCCCCCCCCAACCCCTGCCGGGACTCCGGTGTCCAACGCCCGTGAGTCCCATGTCGCCACTCGCGACCGCACGATCGGCGGAACCCGAGCCCAGCGAACACCAGCTGGTTGACCGCGCACGCCGCGGCGACCGGGGGGCAGAGTACGCCCTGTACCACCGGCATGCGCCCAGGGTCCACCGACTGGTCTTTCGGTTGTGTGGCGACGAGGAACTCACCAACGACCTGACGCAGGACGCGTTTGTCAGGGCGTTCGAACGACTCGATCACTTCCGTGGAGACGCCACCTTTGGTACGTGGATCCATCGCATCGCCGTCAACCTTACCCTCAACGCCCGCCGCGGGGCCCAGCGGCGGGCGCGATGGATCGTCAACGCGGACGCGGACGCCCCGGCACCACCAGAGTTGCTTATCGACCATGACCTCCAACAGTCCTTTGCCGAAGCGGTTGAGCAGCTCACTGACGGCCAGCGCGAGGTGTTCGTGATGTTTGCGCTCGAGGGATACACGCACGTGGAGATTGGCGAGATCCTCGGCATCTCCGAAGGCACCAGCAAGGGACGTTTGTTTCACGCACGGGCCCGGCTCAAGCAGTTGCTGGCCCGCTTTGCTCCAGGAACCTGACCATGGACGACACGCAGCTCGATGCCCTCATCCACACTGCTGGCCGCGGCCATCGCCCGCCCCCGGCGCCCGACCTGGAGCACCTCTGGAGCGGGATTGCCGCCCGTCGCCAACGTCCCGGCGCCCACCCGCGCTGGCGGTGGGTGACGCCCTTGGCCATCGCGGCGACGGCAGCGATCGCCTTCTCGTTAGGTCGCGTCTCGGCGCGGCCTGCCGCTGGCGTGGTCGCCGAGCGCGCTCACGCCCCATCGAGCGCGGCCCCCGTCAGCGAGGTCGCCAACGACCTGCTCGGCCAGACGGTCGTCCTGCTGAGCCGCCTGCCGCAGGACCCGTCCCTCGACGCCAATGCGTTCGCGCGGCAGGCCGGGGACTTGCTCGTCACGACTCGCCTGTTGCTGGATGCCCCCGATACCCAGCGGAACCCCACCCTCGCCGGTGTGCTGCGTGACCTGGAATTGGTGCTCGCCCAGGTGGCCCGGCTCCGCGACAAGACACCGTCCGACGAACTCGAACTCATCACCGATGCCATGCGCGACCAGGACCTTGTCCCGCGCATCCGCACCGTCGCCGCCCGCCTGCAGGCCGGCGACTGAACCCTGGAGACCTTCCGTGATCCCTCGCATCCTGCCCCTCGCGTTAGGCATCGCCGCGTCCACCCTGGTCGCCCAGGAACCGCCGCCACGCCCAGCCCCCGTCCCGCGCGCGGCCCCGGCGCCCCGGCCCACCCCCTCACCCCGGGTCCTGCGTGCCCCCCGCGCCGCTATCGCCCCGATGCCCGCGTGGCCAGACGGTCTGCCCTTCATTGACCGGGAAGCGTGGGCGGCCGAAGCGGACCACTGGCGCGCGGAAGCCGAGGCACAGGTCGCCCTCCACAAGGACGAGTGGGCCGCGCACGCCGATCGGCTGCGCGCCGAAGCGGAAGCCCAGGTGAACCTGCATCGCGGCGAGTGGGAGATGGACGCGCGTCGCATGGCTGAGGACATGCGCATCGCGATCGAGCTGGACGGCATGCCCACGGTGAGCGTCCGTCGCTTGGCCCCGATGGCACCCCTCGCGCCGTTTCCGACGTCGCCACGTCCCGCGTGGGCGCGAACCGACCAGGGCGACTCGCTCTATCGCCGTGCCCGCGAACTGCTGAACAGCGGGGAGTACCGTCGGGCCGCCACGACCTTCCGTGACCTGTCCACGAAGGTACCCAACAGTTCCTATGCGCCAGACGCGCTCTACTGGCAAGCCTTCGCCCTCTATCGCATCGGTGGCACGGACGAACTGCGCACGGCGCTCGAGGCCATCGATCAGCTCAAGGCGAAGTACCCTGCGGCCCGCATGCGATCGGAGACGGAGGCGCTGGGTGTGCGTATTCGGGGGGCCCTCGCCGCGCGCGGTGATGCCGCCAGCGCCGCGTTGATTCGCACGACAGCGGCCGACTCCATGCTCCGGTGCGATCGCGAGGAGCAATCGGTGCGCGCCGAGGCACTGAACGCACTGACGCAAAATGACCCGGCGGGCGCGATGCCCCTGCTCCAGCGGACCCTGGCGCGCAAGGACGCCTGCTCTGCCGCCCTGCGTCGCACGGCCGTCTTCCTCATGGGAAGCAAGCGGGCCGAGGGCAGCCAGGCGGCACTGACGACGGTGGCCCGTACCGATCCCTCAACCGACGTCCGAACTGCCGCTATCGAGTGGCTGGCACGCTTTCCCGGGGAAGGGTCGTTAGGCACCATCGAGGAACTCGCCCGTGATAGCTCCGACCGCGTGTCCCGGGCGGCCACGCGCGCCCTTGTGACCCACCCCAGTCCCCGCGCCCGGACCCTCGTGCGCTCGCTCGTCGAACGCGCCGAGACACCGGAAAAGCTGCGTCTCGAGGCCCTCTCGGCGTTTGATCGCGAACGCGCCACCGCCGAGGATGTCACCTGGATGCGCACGCTGCACGGGAAGACGGAAAACCCCAAGATCCGCTCGCGCCTCGTCAGTACCCTGTCCAACATCGGCGGGCCGGAGGTCGACCAGTGGCTCCTCGCACTCTCGCGTGACCCCGAGGTGGACTCCGACACCCGACGCACGGCCCTGCGACGCGTGGGACGCACCCTCCCCATCGCCGACTTGGCCCGCACCTACGACGCATCAGCGGAGCGGAGCGTGAGGGAGGGAGTGATCGACGTGTTGCGAGAGCGCACCGAGGCCGAGGCCACGGACAAGCTCATCGACATCGTCAAGCGCGGGACCGACCCGCAGCTCCGCAGCCGCGCGATCTCCGCGCTCACGAGCAAGAAGGATCCGCGCACCATCCGCCTCCTCATGGAGATCCTTGACAAATGATGCGCAACTTCCTTGCGCTGCTCGCGGCGGGCCACGCCACCCTGGCCTGCGCCCAGGGGCTGGATCGGCGCCTGGCGACCGCGCGCGGCGACCAGGTGCAGTTCACCCTCCCCGCGCGTGCCCCTATCTGTGGCGACGGACGGAGCTACATCAGGCTCGAAGGGGATGCCTGGATCGGCACCATGAACGATGCAACGCGATGGTCCCCGTGCGAATCCGGACCGGCGCGGGTTGTGGTTTCGCGCGCCGACGGCGAGATCGTGCGCATCGACACCTACGTCGGACCTGCACCAACCAGCGCGGGTGAGGTCATCGACCTCGGGCGCGTCACGCCAGGGGAGGCGGCGACATGGCTGGCGACCATGGCGCGCACCGGGGAGGGTCGGGTGGCTCGTGACGCGATGCTTCCCCTCGGGATCATGGACTCGGCCAGTGTCACTCCCACGCTGAACGCGATGGTCGATGACCGGGAACTCCCCCGTGACGCCCGACGCAGCGCCCTGACATGGACGGTGCGGCGCCGCACGGCCACCGATGGGTTGGCCCCCGGGGCGCTCGTTGCGCTGCTCTCACGGCTCGCGAACGATGACACTGAGCACTCTACCCTCCGGCAAGCCGCGGTTGGTCATCTCTCGCGGCTTGACCGCGGGGAGGGGATTCCGGCCCTCGTGGCGATGACGCAAACACGGTCCGACGGGTGGTTGGCCCGGCAGGCCGCCGAGGTCCTGGGTCGCCACGGCGATCCGCGCGCCCGACGCGCGGTGCGGGCGATCATTGCCGACGCGGAACGACCGGCCGATGTGCGTGCAGCCGCCATTCAGGGCCTCGGCGGCGAGTACGGGACGGTCAAGGACGCGGAAAGCCTGATCGCCGCCTGGGCCCAACTCGGCACGGATGGCCTGCGGGATGCGGCCCTGAGTACCATGGCGTCACTTGGCGGGACGGCAAGCCGCGGTTTCTTGCTGAAGACGGTGCGTGATGAAACCGCGGCAAGTCGCCAGCGCCGCCGTGCCGCTGGCCTCCTGGAGCGCGTGGGCGTCCCCGCGCGCGAGCTGGTCGCCCTGTACGACGGCGTCTCCGACGGTGAGGTGCGCACCCAGCTGATTGACCTGCTCGCGCAGGCCGGGACGCGGGAGGCCGTGGCCAAGTTGTTGCGCATTGCGAAAGAAGACACGCAACCCGCCGCGCGGCGCCGCGCCATCGCAGCGTTAGGCAAGCGAGACGATCCGGCCGTACGCGAGGCGTTGCGGTCGATGGTGGGGTCCTAGGCGTTTACGGACGGGCGCGCGCCGCGATATCGAGCGCGCGCCACAGGCGGGGGCGATGTCGCGAGAGCTGCACGTACGTGCGTTCCTGGCGGGCACCCTTCGCCCCGATCACCGCGGCGAGCGCCGCCCGGTCGCGAAGCGGCCACTGCCGGATCTCGCGCTCGATGAGCATGAGCAACGGGCCGAGCAGTCGGTGTCCTTCGCGCATGGACGCGCGGCGCCGCATTCTCCAGCCGGGCCTGGCTGCGTCCGGCGCGAGGGCACCGTCTCCGAGCCCGGCCAGGTGCGTCGCCACCCGCTGACCCAGGGTGACCAGATGGTCTTCCGGAAACAGTGGCATCGTGTTGGCGCCGAGGTCGAGCACGAGGTCGGCGGTGGCGAGGCGCCGCAGCACCGCGCGTGACGACCGTCGCCCGTGATGGCGACGTGACAGCGCGCGTTCGCGATCGGCGAGTGCGCGCAGCGAACGGCGCACCGACCGGAAGCCCAGGCGATCGTAGAACCAGAAGGCCCCCGAGGCGAGGGCCTCGTCGTTGTCGGCACCAAACTGGTAGGGGTTCACGATAAAGCGGCTGACCCCGAACAGGGTCCGGAAGGCCCGTAACGACTGGGCAAAGAGGAACGCCGCCTCGCTGCCGCGAAAGGCCGGAAAGAGGTTGGCTCCCGTGTTCGCCTGGTCGGCCAGCGGCGTGACACCTCCGTAGCCGATCGGCACCCCATTGGAGAACATCACATAGCCGTAGTTCGCCTCCAGGGCGCAGCGCACCTCCGGGTGTGCGCCGAGGACGCAGAGCGCCGCGCCTTCCCCGAGGTCGGCGAGATAGATCTCGTCCGGGTTCGGGTCCATGGTGGGTGTGACTTCCCGGGCCCGCGCGGCGAGGGCGGCCATGGAGGCGTCCATCCACTGCGTTGCCTCTGCCCCCCGCAGGCGACGGATGCCGCGCAGCGGCGTCGCCACGAGGCCCCTGGGATCGTCCGGCACGCGCCGGAAGGCGCGGCGGACCACCGGTGCCGCCACAGGTACCCGGTTGCGAGACGCGCTCCATGGGGAGCCGCCTAACGACCACACCAGCGGGGCGCCCGCAGCGTCAAACGCGTGGGCGAGCGCCCGGTTGCGCGCCGCGCCCAGCGGGACCAGCCAGGGGAACGGGTTGCGGCCGCCGCGCCGGCGGATGTACTCCCCGGTATTCCATGCCCCGGAGTCGAAGGCGTCTTCCTCGGCGGCCGTGATCGCCGCCCGCGCCACCGGCTCCAACCGGTCGGCGGCGGACTTGTCCGCCACGATGATCGCGACCTGCTGGCTGCGGCGCCGGAGCCAGCGTGCGCAGCTCCAGGGAAGCGCAGCCGTGGTCGTCGTGCCGGCAATGCCCGTATCCGCAAGCGTGGGAATCGCGCGCGGGCCCAGTCGCTGGGCCCAGGAATGGAAACGGTTCAGGAAGGCGCGCGCCCGTTGGCGAATGGCGCGCGACGGTGGAAAGGCGACGAGGAACAGCAGCTCGTCATGGGTCGCCTCCACGAGGGAGGCGCGCCGAGGAACCGACGCCCGGATGGCGGCGAGGAGCACCGCGCGGCGTGCGTTCGAGCCGGGGCTGGTGGAGCCACGAAGGGCGTGCAGAGCCGCGAGATGCCGGGCGAGAGCCACGTACCGGGGGCGGGGGACGTGCCGAAGCTTCGTGCTGGGGACCGGATCGCATGTCGGGACGAACCTGATACCGGGTCGGGTGACTTCCGTGTGCTGAGGCAGTTGCCCCGGGGAGCGCGGTCAGGCGACATTACCGACCCGCAGCTCGCGCGGCGTGATGGGGTGTAGCTCAGCTGGCAGAGCGCCTGACTGTTAATCAGGAAGTCGCTGGTTCGAATCCAGCCGCCCCAGTTGTACCAGATGATCCTCGAAAGCGGTCGGCCTCCCTGTGGGGCCCGACCGCTTTTGCTTTGTCGAACGGCGGGGACGAGAGTCTCGAAGCGGGCGGCTGGTCTCGTCGCCTTGAGCAGGCCGAAAATGCGCAAGGAACGGGCTGCCGGACGGCCGGGCCGCGGCTAGAACGTGCGCATGACTTTCCCCGATCCTCCGCGCGACCGCGATCCGCTTGAGAGTGCCGCGCGGCACGCACAGGCGTGGCTCGCATCGCTCGACACCCGGTCCGTCGCCGCGACCGTTTCCCGCGACGAGCTTCGGCGCCGCTTTGAGGCACCACTCCCGCAAACGGGTGTCGCCGCCCACACCGTCGTGGATGACCTGGTTCGCGCGGCGGACGGCGGTCAGCTCGCCAGTGGCTCGGGCCGGTTCTTCGCCTGGGTCATCGGCGGCGCCGTGCCATCGTCCGTCGCAGCCGAGTGGCTCGTGAGCGCCTGGGACCAGAACGCGACCATCTACGCGACGTCACCGGTCGCCTCCGTCGTTGAGGAAGTCGCCGGCCAATGGCTCCTCGACCTGTTTCGCCTGCCACGCACGTCGTCGTTTGCCTTCACGACCGGGTGCCAGATGGCACACTTCACGGCGTTGAGCGCAGCGCGGGAGCAGGTTTTGCGCCAGGTGGGCTGGGATGTGGGTCGCCAGGGGATGGCGGGCAGTCCCCCGATCCGCCTCCTCGTCAGTGCCATCCGGCACGTCTCCCTCGACCGCGCCCTGCGTTACCTCGGTATCGGGAGGGACCAGCTGCACGTGCTCCCCGTGGACGCCAGCGGCGGGATCGCACCCGAGACGCTGGCGGGGGCCCTCTCCGTCGAAGGTCCAACGATCGTATGCCTGAACGCCGGCGACCTCAATACCGGGGCGTTCGATGACTTCCGGGCCCTCGTACCCCTCGCGCAGGCGCGTGGAGCCTGGGTCCACGTGGATGGGGCCTTTGGGCTCTTTGGCCGCACGTCACGCCGGTACGACTCCCTGGTGGAGGGGATGGAGCTGGCCGACAGCTGGGCGACCGACTGTCACAAGTGGCTCAACGTGCCGCAGGATTCCGGGTTTGTCGCGGTGCGCCACCCGGACGCGCACCGACGCGCCATGACGATCGTCGATTCCTACTTCGTCGCGGAGGACAAGGCGCGGGATGAGATCGACTGGACCCCCGAGTGGTCACGCCGGGCGCGCGGCTTTGGCGTGTACGCCGCCCTCCGCGAACTGGGCCGCGAGGGGGTGGCCGCGCTCATCGAACGCAACGGGGAACAGTGTGCGGCCCTCGCCGCCGGAATGGCCGACATTGCTGGCGTGGACCTCGTCTCTCCCCCGCGACTCAACCAGGCGCTCGTGCGCTTTCGGGACGCACGCGATGGTGCGACGGAGGCCGACCATGATGCGCGGACAGAGCGGGTCATCGCGGCCATCAACGCCAGCGGCGAGGCGTTCTTTGGTCCGTCCACCTGGCAGGGCAAGCGAGTGATGAGAATTTGTGTGGTGAATTGGCGGACAACCGCACGCGATGTGGCGCGGACCATCGCCGCCGTGCGACACGCCCTCACGATCGCGTAGCGCTGCCGTCGCACAGCGGGAGGTGCCGCGCCAAGAGCGCGTCCCCCGAACGGTTTTCCATTGACCGCGACCGTGCGAGTGGCCACCTTCGCGACACTCGAACCCATGGTCCATGCGTCAGCTGCTCCGTGCCCTCCTCCTGGGGGGGGCGCTCATACCAAAACTGGGCGCCGCCCAGGCCATTCCCACGCCGGCCTCAATTCTCGGCTTTGAACCTGGCGCGGACCGACGCCTCCCGACGTGGAAGCAGGTCACGGACTACTTCACCGCGCTCGACAAGGCGTCACCACGCGTGACCACGCGGGTGCTGGGCAAGACGGTGCAGGGACGACCATTCCTTGCCGCCTTCATCTCGGATCCCGCCAACCTCGCGAACCTCGAGCGGCTGCGGCGGGTCCAGCGCAAGCTGATGGACCCACGACTCCGGACCGAAGCCGAGCTGCCCACCCTGCTCGAGCAGGGGAAGACGATCATCCTCATCACGTCGAGCATTCACTCCACCGAGGTGGGCGGCTTCCTCACCCCGTTGGTCCTTGCCGATCGCCTGGCGCGTGGCTCGAGCGCAGAAGTGATGTCGATCCTCCGAAACACCATCATCATGTTGGTGCCGTCCCAAAACCCCGATGGTGTAGACATCGTCGGCAACTGGTACCGCTCCACCATCGACACCCCGGCCGAGGGGAGTTCCCCGCCAGAGCTGTACCACTACTACACCGGGCACGACAACAATCGAGACTGGTACGCCCTCACCCAGCCCGAAACGCGCTACACCGTGGATTCCCTGTACACGCCGTGGAATCCCCAGATCGTCAATGACATCCACCAGCAGGGCTCCAATACGTCGCGCATCTTCATCCCGCCGTACATGGACCCGGTGGAACCCAACATCGACCCGATCCTGACCGCCGGGACCAACGCGCTCGGCATGGAGATGGCCTGGCGCCTGGTGGCGGAGGGCAAGACGGGGATTGCGACCAACGCGAGCTACGACCAATGGTCGCCGGCGCGTCAGTATTCGCTGAACCATCGCGGCGTGCGCATCCTCACGGAAACCGCGAGCGCGCGCCTCGCGTCCCCGCTGAATATCGCGTTTCAGGCGTTAGGCACCGGACGGGGATACGACGCCAAGGTCACCAGCTGGAACCACCCGGCCGTCTGGAAGGGCGGGACATGGGGGATCGGCAATATCGTGGACTACCAGACCAGCGCGTCCTGGGCGATGCTGGCCGCGGCGGCGCGCGACCGGCGCATGTGGCTGGAGAGTTACGCTCAACTCGGTGTGCGCGCGCTGGCCGACAACAGCCCGTGGACCAGCGAGGCCGCCGTGCCGTCGGCGTTCATCATCCCGAAGGACCAACGCGACCCGCAGGCCCTCGGCCGCCTCGTCTGGACCCTGCAACACGGCCAGGTGGAAGTTCGAACGACCACCGAAGCCGTGACGGTCGACGGGAAGACGCACCCGGCCGGCAGCTACGCGGTGCTCGTCAGGCAGAACTTCGGGAGCTATGCGAAGGCCCTCCTCGAGCGACAGAGGTACCCGGACTTGCGGGAATACCCAGGCGGGCCGCCCAAGCGGCCGTATGACGTGACGGCGCACACCCTGCCATTGCTCTTTGGGGTGGAAGTCGCAACGGTCCTGGGGCCGCCTCCGGCGACGGGCGCCGCCATCGCGATGATCCCCGAGCCGAAGTACTCGGTTGCCGGCCTCAGCGGGGCCAGCGGACGTCGTATCGGCATCTACCGCAGTTACGCTGCGTCCATGGATGAGGGGTGGACGCGATGGATCTTCGACTCACACCAGGTCCCGTTCACCTCGCTCGTTGATCGCGACATCAAGGCCGGGAACCTCAAGAGCCGCTTCGACGCCATTCTCGTGCCGGACAGCCCGTCGCAACAGATCACCCGCGGGCTGCCGAACGCCTACCCGGATACCCTGCGTGGCGGGCTCGGCGAGGTTGGCCAACGCGCCCTGGTCGAGTTCGTTGAGCAGGGCGGGATCCTCCTGGCCTTCAACGATGCGAGCCTCTACGCGGTCGAGGCGTTCAAGCTTCCGGTGAAGAACGCCCTGGAAGGGGTGCGCAACACCGAGTTCTATGCCCCGGGATCGCTCTTCGGCGTCGATGTCGATCGGGCGCACCCGATGACCAAGGGCTACACCGCGCCAGTTCCCGCCGTCTGGTTCGAGGACTCGCCCGCCTTCGAGATCACCGATCCGTCCAAGGCACGCGCCGTCCTGACCTACCAGGCCCAGGGGAATCCGCTGCTCTCCGGCTGGCTGCTCGGCGCCCAGAAGATCAATGGAAAGGCCGCCATGGTCGAAGCGACCATTGGCAAGGGCAAGGTGGTGCTGTACGGCTTCCGCCCGCAGTACCGTGGACAGACCAACGCGACGCTGCCCCTGATTTGGGACGCGATCGGACGCGCGGCCATTCAATAGGAGATGACATGACAGCTCCCGCCCCATCACTCATTCGCGAGGCCCGCGTGACAGCGGCCTCGACCGACACCTTCGGCCGCGTGTTGTGCAGCGCGCGCAATCATCACTTTGTTATCGACGGCCCCGTCCCCAACGGATGTCCCGGCGAAGCCATCACGCCGCCCGAGGCGTTCCTTGCGGCGGTGGCCTCGTGTGGCGTTGAGCTGGCCCAGGTCATCGGGAAGGAAGACCACCTCGCCGTGACCCGCATCCGCGCATCCATCTACGGCAAGGTCGATCGCGGCAACCCGGTGCGGTCGGATGTCACCCTGTTCAACGAGATCCGGATGGCCTTCACGATCGAGGGGCCGTCGCAGCAGGAGGCCGCCTCGATCGTCGAGAAGTTCAAGAAGCGTTGACCACTCTACGGCACGGTCGCGGTCGCGACCCCGGTAGTTGTGGTTACCCTGGAAGGTTGATCCACCGGATTGGTGGGGTGGGGCGGACGCGTTCGGCTTTACAACCGACCCCACCCCGTGGTTCGCCCCTCACTCGCCCACCCACGCGTCGCTGCTCCCTGACCCCGGTCGCGCTGGAAAGCGCGCGCCGATGCACTGCCAGCAGTCTCAGCGTGATGTAAGGGTTTGGACACTGGGGTTACCCCCAGTAGGGAAATCCCTTACAGCTTTGGCGCCCCCGGAGTCGAGTCGGCGGGGGCGCCCGAGCGATCGATATCGAGGCGCGCGGTACCTGCCGCCGCAGCCCTTACCCTGAGGCCGGTGCGAAAGGCGCGAACCGCGGTCGGCTTCGCCGCCGCCAACTGCGCCTGCAGCCTCACCCCGGGCGCCAGATCCCGGTTCATGGCGCGTTCGGCCGAGAGTCGGAGTCGATCCAGCCCCTCCTCGACCGGGAACCGCGCCCGCTGTCGGAGAAACGTCAGGATCTCGTCGTCCTTGAGCCAGGCGACGCTGCGCACCAGGGCGTCAGTGGTCCGCAAGTCGTAATCGAGGTCCGGGACAACGAGCTGGTCGCTGGTGGCATCGTATTGCGGGGTGCCGATCACGTAAAATCGACCTCGCATGCTCCCACCAAACCGCACCTCGAGCGCGACGCGGCCGGCCCCGATCCCTGTCAGCTCAACGTCCTCGATGATGATGTGCCGATCCCCCCGCTCGATGCGCTTCTGTCGCAGGGCCCGGCGCAGCATCGTGCTCGCGACGTCGTAACCCACGACGGCTTCCAGGGAGACCTGCATGCCCTGGCCGATCGAGTCGCCACGTACGAGCTGCGGCAGTGGGGTGAACAGGTCGAAGTCGTTCGGGCGATTGCCGGTGAGGATCCGGGGGCGAGCCATCAAGCGCACCGGGATGACGAGAGCCCCGGAGTCGTTGCGCACAGTGCCGTGGCGGACATCAGCGGGGTTGATCGTGAACCAGACGCTGTCCGAGATGCGAATCGGGCGCGACAGCGTCCGCCACCACGATTCCATTCTGGCTCTCGTATCCAGGCGTGCGATCGACTGGTCGAGCGAGCGGAGCGGCCCGCCGAGGGCGTTCCGTGTGGCGCCGAGGACCTTCTCGGTCACGTCGATCCGGAACACCGTCACCCGGCACCGGTCCCGCGCTTCTTCGCTGAACGCCTTTACGTCGGCGAGGCGGGACTTGGACTTGAGTCCCCACTCAGGGGTCAGCGTGAGGTCGGAAACGAGGGTCAGTCTGGCCCTCGGTCGAGGAACGCCGCTAGTGCCGCAGGCGGCGCTCACCTCTGGACCGACCGGCGGATCGTACCAGCCGCGGCCTTCGTATTCGACGGTGCTCGACACCGTTGCACGACGGCCGTCAAACCGGATTCGGAACGGTGAGCGTGATGCCGCGAAAGCGAAGTGGGCGCGTCGGTTTCCCGGCACCGGTAGTTTCTCGGTGATGTCGCCGAAACGCCGCGGCGCCGCGCGTTCGATCGCCGCGAGGGCAGGGGCCAGATCGTATCGAATGTCCGCCTCGATGATCGATGGCTCCGCCGCAGGGAGCGAGTCGACCAGGTCGTCGACAACCAGCGGAGGTGGGGCCTCGACGTCCGCGCCGCGCGTACACGCGGCGGCGGGGCCAGCGGCGAGCGCGAGGAGACAGTGGGTAAGGCGGCGGCGAGTCACTCCCTGAGATGCGATGGCGCGTCGGCCGTGTCCAGTGGGGGGCGCGGGTGCGGGCGCACAGATTACGGGAATGATTCGACGCGCGTTTCTCCTCGTGGTGGCCAGTGCGGCGCTCCCGCTCGGCGCCCAGTCGGCGCCACCGCCGGGATGGCGCGAACCCCGGTGCCCGTTTGGCACCGCGCCGTTTGCCACGCCCCTCTGTACAGAACTGGTGCCAACACCGGACCTCAACGGCGTTCGGGGCATGTTGGAGTTGCGCTGGATTCCCACACCGTTTGGCGTGGCGGTGCGTGCCGATGGTTCGCTCCGTCATTACCTCGTGGCGCGGTTCGAGGGGTTGCCCGAGCCGTCCCGGTTGGGCGGAGTGGTGCTGGTCGCCTGGGGTTACGACCTCACCCACGCGCGGGAGGTGCGCCTGGGCGAGGTGCGGAATGGGGCCACAGCGCTCGGTGAGTTGCCGTTCGAGTACTTCCGGGTCATTGTGAGCGCCGAACCATCCCGTCGGGGATCGACCCGGCGCGGCCGGCTGGTGGCGCGGGCGACGAGCCCAAACTCCCTGATGTTGGCGCACCGGGACGCGATGGCGCCGATGATGGCGCCGTCGCCAGGGACGCACGCCGGGCATGACATGGGGTGGCCGATGCCTCCCGTGGATCCGCGACTTGCGCCGAGTGCCATGGCGCATGACCCCCCGTCGGTGGCCCCGTGGCAGCCGGATACCGCGGGTCGTCGCGTGATCCCCCGTCGCCCTACCGAGACCATGCAGGTGCGGGACGGCGATACACTGGACCTCACCGCGGGGCTGATCCGGCGCACCGTCGCCGGGCGCAGTTTCGTGCTGTATGGCTACAACGGGCAGTCGCCGGGGCCCCTCATCCGGGCGGAACGCGGTGCGCGTGTCGTCGTCCGCTTTACCAACGAGTTGGACCTGCCGAGCACGATCCACTGGCATGGCCTGCGGCACGACTGGCGCGACGATGGCGTACCGCACGTGTCGCAGGAGCCGGTGGCGCCGGGAGGCACCCATGTGTACCACCTGCATTTTCCCGATGCCGGGATCTACTGGTATCACCCGCACGTCCGCGAGGATATCCAGCAGGAGTTGGGGCTGTACGGCAACATCCTGGTGGGTCGCCGCGCGCGGGCGGGGGTGCGTGTGCATCGCGAGGAGGTCCTGGCCCTCGACGACTTCCTCGTGGCCGATGGCGATCGCGTGATGCCCTTTGGTGCCGACACCGCGTCCCATGCCTTGATGGGGCGTATCGGTAACGTGCTCCTCGTGAACGGGGAGCCACGCTACCACCTGGCCGTGGGTCGTGGGGCCGTCGTGCGCTTCTACCTCACCAACGTCTCGAACGCACGACTCTTCAACCTCCGGATCCCGGGCGCGCGGATGAAACTGGTCGGCTCCGACCTCGGCGACTTCGAGCGCGAGGCGTGGGTGGAATCGGTTGTGATAGCGCCGGCCGAGCGCTACGTGGTCGAGGTGCACTTCCCGCGGGCCGGGCGGTACGCCCTGGTGAACAGCGTGCGGTGGTTGGACCACATGCAGGGCACAAGCGCCCTCGTCGATGACACGTTAGGCACCGTGACGACCGGCCCGCAATCGGCGGGACCGAACTACGCGGCGCCCTTTGCGACCCTGCGCGAACACCGCGACGTCCAGCGCGAGCTAGTCCCCCTCCGCGCCGCCCTGTCGCGTCCCCCCGACCGGACCCTCACGCTCGGGATGCAACTCACCGGCGTGTCCCCGTCCATGGTCGCTATGCTCACGGGGATTGCCATGCCGCTGGACTGGAACGACGCGATGCCCATGATGAACTGGGCCCTGACCGCTCGCGAGGTGACCTGGACCCTCCGCGACGACGCCGGGTCGACCAACATGGGGATCCACTGGCGCTTCCGCGTCGGCGACAAGGTCAAGGTGCGCCTCGTGAACGATCCCACCGTGACCCACGCCATGGCCCACCCGATCCACTTTCATGGCCAGCGCTTCGTGGTGCTCTCGCGCAACGGCGCCCCGAATGCGAACATGGCGTGGAAGGACACGGCCGTGTTGCCGGCCGGTGAAACGATGGACATCCTCCTGGACCTCACCAACCCCGGCACCTGGATGATGCACTGCCACATCGCCGAGCACCTTGGTACGGGGATGATGGGCATGTTCAGCGTGGAACCATAGCCATGCATCCCCCCGACCCGCCTCTCCACATGCGTCGCCTCCTCCTTGGACTCCTGGTCGTACCGGCCCTCGGCGCACAACCGCGCACGATCAGCCCCACGATACGCGCCTACGTCTCGCATGATGCGCCGGTGATCGCCATCCGCGACGTGCGCGTCCTGGATGGCACAACCGCGCCGCCTCGCGAGGGACAGACGGTGCTCATTCGCGGCGATCGCATAGCCGCCGTCGGGGCCAGTGGGTCCGTGGCAGTGCCCCCGGAGGCACAGGTGATCGACGGCCGCGGGCACACCCTGATTCCCGGGCTTGTCGGACTGCACGACCACATGTACTACAGCTCGGCAGCAGGTGGCTCCATGAAGATGATGCTGCAGAGTTACCCGCGGCTCTTCCTCGGCGCTGGCGTCACCACGGTGCGGACGGCCGGCAGCACCGACTCCTACCAGGAGCTCAATACCCGTGCCGCCATCGAGCGTGGGGTGATCCCCGGGCCGACGATGTTTGTCACTGGCCCGTACCTTCAGGGCCCAGGGCCAGGGCCGGGCGCCATGCACCCAGTGGATGGCCCGGAGGACGCCCGCCGCATGGTGCGCTACTGGGCCGAGGAGGGGGTCACCTGGTTCAAGGCGTATACCCAGATCTCACGGGCCGCGTTAGGCGCCGCCATAGACGAGGCCCACGCGCGTGGCGTGCGGGTCACCGCACACCTGTGCAGCGTCGGATACCGCGAGGCCGTCGCCCTTGGCATCGACAATCTCGAACATGGACTCTTCGCCAACACCGAGTTCTTCCGGAACAAGCAGCCCGACGTGTGCCCCACGGCGGGGGACTCGGCGGTCTTCGCCCAGGCCGGCGTCGAGAACCCGGACGTCCAGCGCACGATCCAGGAGATGCTCGCCCGCAAGGTGTCGCTGACCTCGACGCTGGCCGTGTACGAGACCTCCACGCCGTCGCGCGTCCCCCGTGACCAGCGCGTGTTGGACGCTCTCATGCCCGAAGCGGCCCAGGCGGTTGGCCGTTGGTACGACAGCGCGGCCAACGCAAAGGACGCCGTCGCCCGTGACGTGCTGCGAAAGACCATGGCGTTCGAGGTGGCCTACCTGCGGGCCGGCGGCCTGCTCGCGGCCGGTTCGGACCCATGCTGCCTCCATGTCATCGCGGGGTACGGGGACCAGCGCAACTACGAACTGCTGGTCGAGGCGGGGCTGTCACCCGTCGAGGCCGTGGCGGTCATGACCAGAAACGGGGCGCGGGTCCTCGGAATCGATAAGGACGTGGGCACCGTGGAAGCTGGCAAGCAGGCGGATCTCGTGCTCCTCCGCGGGAACCTGACCGAGTCGCCGACGGTCATACGGAACACGGTGACCGTCTTTCGGAGGGGGACCGGTTTCGACTCCCGCCGCCTGATCGAGTCCATCAAGGGACAAGTCGGGATCAAGTAAGTTGGCCGATTGACGCGGTCTGGTCGTGGCTCGTATGGTTCCGTTGGTGCTATTGACGTGACTCCGCTGACTCACCGCTCGCGACTCGCCTGGCTCGGCTTGCTCCTCCTGCAGCTTTTCGCTGTGGGAGTGGTGCCGGCGTTGGATGCACAGGTCGAGGCGTCGGCGTATGGCGCGGTGGCCCACCTTGAGGAGCCGGGCCGCACCGACTGTCCCCTGGCACACCATCCAGAGGCATGTTCCCTCTGTCGGGTGCTGCGCACGACGAGTGCTCCACCGCCGGCGGAGCTTCCGCTGGCGCGGTGTGCCGACGATCGTCTGGTGGCTTGTGGGGATCTCGAAGGATGTTGGACGGCTGCGAAGCTTGTCGCGGCCCGGCCGCGCGCGCCTCCGCGCTGACGCACTGGGCGCCTCGCGCCCTTCCACAACACGCGTCCCTCCTTCGCCCGATACCGGCGGCCAGCCAGGCTGCCGCCTCGTGTCGCCCACACCTGATTGACCCCGGGGGTCACCCATGTACTCCATCGCCATGCCGCGACGGTTTGCCGTCGCCCTGTTGCTCTCCCTCGTTGCCACCGCTTGTAAGGAATCCACCGATCCGGGAGAAGAGGAACCCGAGGTCGCTTCCGTTCGCCTGACCGTGGGCGCGTCCACGGTCACCGTAGCGGAGAACGGAGCCGTCACCGGTGGACCGCTTCGGATCACCACAGCCGACCAGCCGCTGAGCGCCGTGTTTCTCAAGGCGGACGGGTCGGTGGAATCGCTGGTGACGTCAGATGAGTTCCGGCTGGATGTCGCCGGAGGAACCGGTGTCACCTTCACGCGGACCGGGCCGTTCGCCGGCACGATGCGGGGCACGGCGGGCACCACCACGTCTGTGAACGTCTCGCTGTTCCACCTGATCGAGAACCATGCCGATTTCGGGCCCTTTCCGGTCCCGGTGCAGGTGCCGTAGCCTAACGAGTTCGCGCGATGTCCGGTCGGCGATCGTTACAGAGTCCGGCTGGACCCCACGAGGGGCGGAGTACTTTTCCCGCCCCTTTTGCGGAGAGGACAGGGCGCCGATGGCTGATGCCGGACTCGAAGCCTCCGTGTTGCATGCCCCGGGGCAGGTGGGAGTGCGCACCGTGGCTCGCGTGCTCGCCGCGCGGGTGGCGGAAGCCCATGTTGGTCTGCAACAGGGTGCGGATCCGGAGGCGCTCCATGACTTCCGGGTTTCCGTGCGGAGGCTCCGCAGCTGGTTACGCAGCCATCGCGCGGCGCTCGGTCGGCGCGACCTGAAGCGCCCGTTGCGCGCCCTCCGGGCCGTGGCCCACGCGACCAACGCGCCGCGTGATGCCGAGGTGTTCGCCGCGTGGCTGGACGACACCATGGACGGCCTGACCGCGAGGCAAAAGGCCGGCGCTGCCTGGCTGAGGCAGCAGCTCGCCGCACCACCGGAGAAGCGACTGGCCGCCCGCGAAGCGGCCGACGTGGACGAAGCCCTCGCAGAGCTCGAGCGCATGCTGCCTGTGTACCGGGTGACCCTCCACCTCGATGGGGAGGTGCTCGAGCCGACCTTCGCCCGGGCGCTCTCGGTGGCCGTGCGCCGGGCGAGTTCCCGGCTTCAACGTCGACTCCGGGATCTCGCTGATCCCCAGGCGGCGGGGCCGGTCCACCAGGCGCGAATTGCCGGCAAGCGGCTCCGCTACCTGCTCGAACCTCTGGCGCCTCACATCGCCGGGGCGCCCGAGGCTATTGCGGACCTCAAGCAGATGCAGGATGCATTTGGGGACCTGCACGACGCCCATGTCTGGCTGGCGCACGTACGTGAGGCGGCCGAGGCACATCTGGCCGAGGAGGCGCGCCGATTGTGGGAGTCCGGCGACGAGGAGTCGTCGTCGCCGCCCGGTGCCGGACCCGACATTCGTCCCGGTTTGGTTGCCATCACACGCGTCCTGCGCGAACGCTTGCGCGAGGGACACCAGTCGGCGCGCGCGGCGTGGACCGGCGCGGCAGCCGAGCCATTCTTCGAGCGCATCCATGCAGTGGCCGTCGCCTGCGAGTCAGTCCCTCCCGCAGACACTGAAATCGAACGGAAGTACCTCCTGCTCGCGGTGCCGGAACACTGGCCCGAGGGCGATACGATCTTCATCGACCAGGGCTACCTCCCCGGTGAGCGCCTCGTGGAGCGCGTCCGGCGTACCCGGTCGCGAGCGGGTGAGCGTTTTCACCGGACCGTGAAGTCCGGGGTGGGGCTCAGCCGGTTGGAGATCGAGGAAGAGTGTGCACGTGAGCTGTTCGACGCACTCTGGCCACTCACTGCCGGCCGGCGGGTGACGAAGCGCCGACACCGGGTGCTCCACGATGGGCTGACCTGGGAAATCGACGAGTTCACCGACCGGGACCTGGTCCTCGCCGAGGTGGAGCTACCGAGCGCGGATCACCCGGTGACGGTGCCCGACTGGCTGGAGCCGGTGGTGGCACGCGACGTCACGGGCGACCCGGCATTCGCCAACTCGACGCTCGCCCGTTAGGCAGGCGTTGCCCGCCGGGCCATCCCCGGTGAAATTGGCTGGGTGATGTCGTCGCCATCCGTGTGTATCGTCACGAATGACTTCCCACCCCGGATTGGTGGGATCAATGACTACGTCCACCAGTTGGCGCGGCGACTCCCCGAGGGGCGGGTGACGGTCTTTACCTCGTCCTACCGCGGTGCCGCGGAGTTCGACCGCCGCTTCGTGCATGAGGTGGTTCGGCTCAAGACCGAAATGATGCTGCCGACCCCGGGCGTGCGGCGCGAATTGCACGCGGTGCTGCGCGCCCGACGTCCGGACCTCGTCCTGTTTGGCGCCCTCTGGCCGCTGGGGCACATGGGGCCAGCGCTTCACCGCAAGCTGGGCATTCGGTACGGTGGTTTTTCCCATGGCCTCGAGCTGACGGGTGCGTTGATCCCCGGCGTGCTCTCGCACATCGGACGCCCGGCGTCGCTGGTGACCGCCGTCAGCGACTGGGCGCGACGCAAGCTTGAGCCGGCGTTCGGCTGGGACGGTCGCATGCCACTTCTTCCCTCCGGCATCGACACCGGTCACTTCCACCCGGGCGTCTCGGATCACGAAGTGCGGATGCGCCATGGCCTGGGGGACGATCCCGTTGTGTGTTGCGTCTCGCGACTCGTGGCCCGGAAGGGGCAGGACCTGTTGATCCGTGCCTGGCCACAGGTCGTGTCCGCCGTCCCCCGGGCTCGGCTGCTGATCGTTGGGGGCGGCCCGTACGATGCCCGGCTCCGCGCGATGGCGGCGGCGTCACCGGTGGCCGCGCGCATCACCCTCACCGGCGCAGTGTCGTATGCCGAACTCCCCGCCCATTTTCGTGCCGGGGACGTGTTTGCCATGCCGTGTCGCGCCCGGTGGTTCGGGCTCGACATCGAGGCGTTAGGCGCTGTGTTCCTGCAGGGGGCGGCGGTCGGTCGGGCGGTGGTGGCCGGCGACTCCGGAGGGGCGCCCGAAGCCGTGCGCGCTGGGGAGACCGGGCTGGTGGTCGATCCCACGTCGCACACGGCGCTCGCGGCGGCTTTGATCGAACTCTTGACCGATGCACCACGCCGGGCGCGCATGGGGGCGGCGGGTGCCGCGTGGGTCCACAGCGAATGGACGTGGGACGCGATGACCGCGCGGTTGCGCGCCCTGATGGACGCCGCGGTGCGATAGCGGTCCCACAGGACCAGGCGCCGTAGAGAGGCGTGCCTTAGCCATCGGCCTGCGCCACCCACTCGTCGACGGTGGACGACCACCGTGCCGCGGCGACCGGGGCGCCATCGATCGACAGGGGGACCGGGCGCGAACGTTCCGGAGGAGACACCCGGCGCTCCCGCACCATCACACCGTCGTAGATGCGCTCCAGCCGGTCGACGATGCGATCCCACCGGAACGATCGTGCCCTGTGCGCCCCCGCCGCGCCTAACGCTGCTGCCAGGCTTGGGCGCTCCAGCAGGCGCCGCACGCCCTGCGCGAGCGCCGCCGGGTCTGACGGGGTGACGAGCAGCCCCTCACGCTCGTGGCGGGCGACCTCACGGTAGCCGACGATATCGCTGGCAACGAGGGGGAGTCCCGCCGCCATCGCCTCGACGAGTACGATCCCGAAACTCTCGCTCCCGGTCGCTGGACTAATGAACACGTCCGCCGCCTGGTGGAACGTAGGCAGGGCCTCGTAGGAGACCTTGCCCGCCATGTCCACGCGCGCGCGCAGCTCGGGCGTGAGCAGGTCCACCGCCCGCCGATCCTCGCCGTCGCCCACGACGACGAGCCGCAGGTCGGGAAACTCCGGCGCGAGTTGGGCAAAGGCCCGGATCGCCACCGGGAATCCCTTGCGCGGTTCCAGTCGACCGACAAACAGTAGCTTGCGCCCGTCGCCGAGCGCGGCGGGCTGGGCATTTGCAAACACGTCGACGTCTGCCCCGTTGGGGACGATCTCGATCGCTGCAGGCCCCATGCGCGAGCAAACCGAGTCACGCGCGGCGGCACTGACGGCGAGCCGGCGATCCACCCGCCGCCAGACGGGCCGCAACAGGGGCGCAAGCGCCGTGTAGACCCGACCCTCGACGTGATCACGCGCGAAGTAGGAATGGAACGTGGCCACCACCGGCGCGTTCTTGTGCAGGACCCCCAGCATCGACGTGCTCGGCGTCAGGGGGTCGTGCACATGGATCACGTCCGGAACGAAGGTGTCGAGCGCCTTGGCGATCACGCGCGATGATCGTCGGGAAAAACAGAGGCGCGCGACCGATCCGTTCACGCTGACGGCATACGGGCGCCCGACGATTCGGGCATCCTCACGAAAGCCGGGTTGGTCGCCCGGGGCGAGCACCAGGACCTCGTGCCCGCGCTCGCGCAACTGACGCGACAGCTGGCGGATATGTACCTGCACGCCCCCGGGGGCGTCCCAGCTGTACGGGGAAATCTGAACGATGCGCATAAGGGTTGGATGCGGCTCGTCAGCTGTGGGTTTGGTCCGGCCGGATCGTGCGCAGGACGGGTAGTGCCGCGAGCATTACCCCGCCCACGGCACCAAGGCTCCATCGATACGGTTCAGCGACACCGACGCGCCCCAGCAGGTAGACCGCACCGCCCACCAGGAAGGCGGAGACGGCGAACACGCCGGCCAGCAACAGGTCCTTCGTGGAAAACAATACGGCGCGCGCGTCGGCGGGCGCGTGCTCATGTAGCAGCGTGTCCTGCGCGATCATCACAGGTCCGAGCATCGCCCCTCCCAGAAAGGCCACGGGCAGGAGTACCCCGTAGCTGAAGAACGTCCCGCCGACCAGCATCAACAGGCCAATGACGCCGATGCCACTCTCAATCACCGTGGTGCGGGACAGGCTCCGCGCCACCGATCCGACCACGACCGATCCCAGCACCATACCAGCCGCCAGGACTCCACCGAGAATCCCGACCCCTGCCGTGCCGCGGCCCATGACGGTTTGCACGGACACGGTCATGGCTACGTACACCGTGCTGGCGAATCCTCCGAGCAGGATGAGCGATCCAAAGGCGAAACGCAGTCCGGGAGTGTGGTGGATGACCCGGATGGATTCCCTGACATCTGCGGCAAGCGCGCGAATCCCGCGGACGGCGCGGCGTCGACTGGTCGCGGCCGGTGCGGCTGGGGCCGTCAGCAGGATGATGCCGAGCAGGGCGAGCGTGGAGACGAGGAACGACAGGGCGTCCAGGTAGAAGCCGGCGGCATAGTCACTCCACCCCAGGCGGCGCCACACGGGGAGGCCGATCAACATCCCGCCGCCCACGATGCCGACCACGGTGGCCACGCGCCCCACGCTCGTCAGTGCGGCGTTTGCGGCGAGGAGTTGGTGTCGCTCAACGAGGTCGGGGATCAGGGCCATCTTGGCCGAGTTGAAGAAGATCCCGAGCAGGAAGACGAGAAATGCCATCGCGTAGACGGCCCACAAGTGGCCGGTCGTCGCGTACAGCCACGGGATCAGGCACACGACCAGGGTCCGCAGCAGGTCGCACACCAGCATCACGGCGCGCTTGTTCCACCGGTCGACCAGAGCCCCCGCCAGCGGCCCGAACAGGACGACCGGCGCCGTAAAGACCACCGAGAGCTTGGCGAGCTCGATCCCGCCCGTTTCGACCTGGGCGCCAGCCCCGACGAGTGCGATGAGCGCCATGTGGTGCAGCTTGTCGCCCAGCTGGGAGATGGTCTGGCCGAGGACCAACAACAGGAACCCGGGGCGCCGGACCACGGAGCCTAACGAGGCGTCCGCCGCCAGCGGCACGCGGCCGGCGAGTTCAGCCGTCATTGCGCCACGCCGGCTGGAAGACATACCACTCGTCCGCATGCGCGGTGGCCATGGCGGATAGCCGTTCCCCGATGAGGGTGGTCAGCGTGACGACGGTGTGGCCGGCGGGATCCACGGGAGGGTCCAACGACAGTTGGTAGCGCCCGGGTCCCAGAGGATTTCTGACGATCGACCCGGTCACGATACGTGCCCCCGAGGCGAGGGCGAATGAGGCGGGGCCGACCGGGATTTCTCGGAACCCACGGCCAAAGGGCACCACCTGACCGGGCGCGCCAGCGCCGACCATTCGGTCGCAGACAAGCGCTGCCACCTCACCGGCCTTGAGAACCCGCAGCAGACCGCGCGGGCCTGAGGAACGATCGAGTAGTTGCATACCTGTGGAGGAGCGGTACGCGGCGAGCGCCGCGCCGGTTTCCTCCGGCATCCGTTCGACCATGGCATGCACCACATACCCGCGATGTGCCAACCAGGCTCCCGCCAGTTCATACGGGCCCAGATGTGCGGTCGCCAATATCACCCCGTGGCCGGCGGCCACTGCCGCATCCAGATGTTCCAGTCCGCGCACATCCACGAGCCGGTCGAGTGCGTCACGGTCGAGGGTGGGGAGCCGCCAGAGGTCGGTGACCGCCTCGACCATGTTGGGGAGGACGAGCCGGCCAAGCCGCCCGCGCATCGCGCGATCCGCGACGAGGTGATCCATGTTGGTCGCTATCGTGCGGCGCCGACCCCGCGCCACGGTCCCGGCGATCCGTCCCGCGAGGCGCGCACCACCACGCACCACGGCGGCCGGGACACGGCCCGAGAGCCATATTCCCCACCGAATGGCCAACGCCGACGGGATCACGTCACTCGGCGTCCGGCCGCGGCAGCTCGCGTCGCATCCTCACGAAACGGACGCCCACCCCGTTCGGCATGGTGTCGACGACGCGCTCCAACTCGCGAAAACCGCACTGCTCGTACAAGGGTACGCCGGGGAGGGTCGCCATCAGTTCGAGGGCCGAGAACCCCTCCGCGACTGCGGCCGCTATACAATGGTCGAGCATCTGCCGACCAATGCCCCGTCGCGCATACCGGGGGGAAACGAAGAACGCACGAATACGCGCTGCGTCGAGCTGTGGGTCGAGGAGCGGGGCCTCTTCCATCCGGCGCTGGTCCCCGCCGTACAACGCACCGCGTCGGCTCCAGCCGCCGCACGCCACGTCCGAACCCTCCAGCGACGCCACGAAGTAGGTCTGGTCGTCCACGAGCATCGTGTCCACGCCAAAGACGTACCGAATCGCGGCGTCTGTTTCCTGCTCGGTGTAGAAGCCCGCGCTGAGGGCAGCGGCGGATTCGCGAATCAGGGCGTTGAGCGCAGGAATGTCCGCGCGGGTCGCGTAGCGAAAAA